>JAFDVU010000190.1 GCA_018268835.1 Acidobacteriota bacterium
CTGGTTGCCGAGGGCTTGAGCGAGCCCGCCTATCTCAATTCCATCAAGGAGGACCCGCTCAAGAAGGGACTCCTCTTTGCCGCAACCGAACTCAGCGTGGCGGTTTCTTTCGATGACGGCGATCACTGGCAGTCGCTCAAGCAGAACCTGCCCGCGGTGAGTGTGCGCGATCTCGTCATCCACGGCGACGACGTGGCCATCGCCACCTTCGGGCGCGGCTTCTGGATCATGGACAACATCACGCCGCTGCGCCAGGCTTTCGATGCGTCCGAAGCTCCCGACGCGACGCTCTTCAAACCGGCGGACGCGATCCGGCTCAACCCCGAGACCTTCTTCGGCACGCCCTTCCCGCCCGAGGAGCCGCAGGCGAAGAACCCGCCCGACGGCGCCATCATCGACTACTGGCTGAAAGCGCCGGGCGAGGTGACGCTGGAGATTCTCGACGCCAGGGGCGCGCCGGTCAGGCAGTATTCCAGCGCGGAAGCGCCCCGCGCCGGACGCGGCGGCGCGCAGGCCATCGCCGATTACTGGATCATGCCTCCGGCGCGCCTCACCGGCAATGCCGGCCATAACCGCTTCGTGTGGGACCTGCGCTACGCGCTTCCCGGCGCGTCCACCGGCGGCGGACGCGGCGGCCAGGGACCTCAGGTCTTACCCGGAACTTACCAGGTGAAGCTAAGTGCCGCCGGGCGCACTTACACCGAACCGATGCAGGTGAAGCTGGACCCGCGCTCCACCGCGACCCCGCTCGACATCCAGAAGCAGTACGAGCTGAGCATGTCCATCCTGGCCGACATGAAACGCGTGGCGGATCTACAGGCGCAGGCCGCGGCGATGCGCCGCGCCCTGGACGGCAAGCCCGACGCCGCGCAGCGCGAGCGCGAGATCGCGCGCATCGTGGGCGCCGGCGGCGGAGGCGGCCGCGGAGGCCGAGGCGCGGCACCGGCCGGCGGAGCGCCCACGCTGGCCAGCGTGAACGCGATGCTCTCCACCGCCCTCAGCGTAGCCGGCAGCGCGGACCGCACTCCGCCGGCGACGGCGTACACGCTGGCCGCCGACGCCCGGCGCGAACTGACTCGTTTGCTGGCGGAGTGGTCCGCCTTGCCCCGCTAGCGCCGGCCGACCTTCGAATTTGGCGCAGCCGTGGACCAACCTGGTCCACCGATTCGGTGTAACTCACTGAAAACCGGTAGAATTTTGAACCAATCCGGTCCACGGCGTGGCTCAAATTGGATTCGCTACTCCACGGTGACCCACACCGCCCCGGCGGCCGGGACCGTCACGGTCACCGGGACGGTATAGTCGCGCGCCAGCGCCACTTTGCGCGCCGCGCCGCCTTCGATCCGGACCATTGCCGTGTCCGTCAGCCCGGTGTAGTACAGGGGCAACCGGATGGTGCGCGTGATCGGCCTGTCCAGTGGATTGTTCACCACCGCCAGCGCCTTCTCCCGCAGCGCCGGATTCACGTGCAGGATGGCATCGTAATCACGCCCGTCCGGACGCCGCACGTGAATGATGTCGGAATCCAGGATCGCGCGGTGCTGCTTGTAGAAATCCACCCACCGCTTCACCACCGCGCGCGTCTCGGGCGAATCGTACAGCCGCGGACCCCGATAGCACGCCTGCACGCCGGCGGTGAAATTGGTCTCCAGGTGGCGCTCGTAGTAATCCAGGTGATCCTTCAGCGGCTCCAGCGTGGCCGCCGCGCCGCCTCCCTGATACTGCACCAGCGGCACGAACATCCAGCCCATGCTCGGCGTCTTGTCCCACGTGCCGTCGTAAATGTTCTGCCGCGCCAGCAGCACCTGCCGTTCGCGCGGCAGGGACCAGTTGCTCTCGCGATATCCCATCGCGGTCTTGTTCGAACCCTCCAGGAAATACCAGTCGGGCACGTTCAGATACACGCCGCGCGCGCGGCACCACTGGTAGAAGCCGGAGATGGTCTTCCACTGCGTCCACTGTGAATCGTCCAGTCCGCGATGCCCGGGATGCGAAGTCGAAGCGCACGTGTCCCCGGGATAGGACCCGTCGTGCTCCAGCACGGCCAGTCCCGTGGTCTCGATGAAGTGGCGCAGCTTGCGAAAATACTCCTCGCCCCAGCGGCTGCCCAGACAGGGCGAGTGGCCGAAGATCGGCGCCGGGTTGACGACATCGTCCCCGGCATCGATGTGGCGGCTGGCGAGCAGCGAATAGCCCCCCAGCGCGACGCCGCGCGCGCGTCCGTAATCCACCAACTGGCGGATCCGCTCCAGGTACGCGGGGTCCTCGTTCTCCACGCTGAAGCCGCTGCCGAAGGTCATGATCACCATCTCGAAGCCCACGTCCGCGCACTGATCGATCGCCAGTTTCACGCTCGCCGGATCCGCCTGCCGGACGTGCATCAGGATCGGGTTCTCCTGCGACCATGGGGCCAGCGCGCGATACATCCGCCGCTGCGCGAGGCCGCGGCGCTCCCTGTCGGTGGAATCGTGCGCCAGTTCGAACACGCGGAACGTCTCAAAGGCATCGCCCGGCGCGACGATCGCATCCGGACCCAGCGGGGGATAGCAGCGCAACAGCGCCGGCGTCTTCAGGCTGTAGTTCACCTGCGTGCGATAGTTGGGGTCCGATTCCCAGTGGGCCACGGCGTTTTCGTCCGGACGGGCGTGGGTCGCGATGAAGGAGTAGTCGCTGTCCACCTGCAGACTGCCCGGGCGCCAGCGCACCGGATCCTCCACCGCGCTCTCGCTTTCCACCACCGCCAGGATCTCGTTCACGAAGCGGTTCAGCCGCACCGGCCGCGGCGAGTCGTTCTTCAGCGCGATCCACTTCGCGATCACCGGCAGCGCGTCGTACATCTCATAGTGCACGTCCACCTTCACTCCCGGCAGGGTGTCGAGCGCGAAGTGCAGGGTCAGCGACGCGCCGGGCGGCGGCCACGGCTGGCCGCCCGAGTAGGGCGCGCGCTTCCAGGCGAAGCGCGCCACCGTCGTGCCGCTGTCCATGCCGGTGAAGTGGAACGCGCCCGGGCTTGCCGTCATGCCGTCCAGCCACTCGCGCCTCAGGTAGGCCCACTCCTCCTGCCCTTTGAGTCCGCCGACCGAATACCGGTGCCCGTCGAGTTCCACCTCGGCTTCGGGTTTTACGCCGCGCAGCAGCGAGGCGCCGGTGGTGAGGTTGTCGAAAGCCACCGTCGCCGCGTCGGGTGTGAGCCGCCAGACCCGGCGGATCAACCCGTTGGAGAGGGTAACCTCGCGGCCATCGGTGGAGCGCCGCACGGCGGCGTGTTCCTTCGGCGGGGCGATCAGCCAGTCGGCGGCGCCGGCGGAAAGCGCGGCTAGCAGCAAAAGCGCGGTCGGTCTCATGGATTTTCCATTTTCCTCACCTGTCCGCGTGCGCGTCCACCCCCTGTTACCATTTGGGTGGATGCGAGCCCGCTGGTGGATCGTCGGAGCAATTGTCATCGCCGCACTCGGCGCGATGCTGGCGCTGCGCCGTAAGCCCGTCCCGCTGGCCCCGGCCAAGCAGGATGCCGCGGTGGTGGACCTCTCCGGCGAGGTGACCATTCAGGGCAAGGTGCGGCCGGAGCACGTGGTCTCGGTCGCGGCCGGCGTACCCGGGTTCATCGAAGCCTTCCTCGCAGAGCCGGGCGACCAGGTGTACGAAGGACAGGTGCTGGCCCGCGTCGGCGCGCAGAATCTGGAGACCGACCGCGAGTCCGCCGCCAGCGCGGTGGAACAGGCGGAGGAAAGAGCCGGACGCGCCCAGGCCGCGCTGGCCACCGCCAAACTGGAACTCTCGCGCGCCGAAGCCGACGCCGCGCGCTCCAAGCTCAACCTCGACCGAGTGGAGAAGGTCTTCACCCGCCAGCAGTATCTCTACGAACAGGGCGCCACGCCGCGTCTCAACTATGAGCGCGCTCTTGCCGACTACGAGGAAGCGCGACGCGATTTCGGCATCATGGACAACGCCGCGCGGACCGCGCGCGAGGCCGCGCAAGCCGCCGAGAGAGACGTGGCCGCGGCACGCAAGATCGCCGACGACAAGCGGTCCGCGCTCGAACGGGCGCAGGAGGATCTTGCCGCCAGCGAAGTGCACTCGCCGGTGGACGGGCTGGTGGTGGGGCGCGAAGGCGAGGTCGGCAAGAGCGCCGAAGAGATCGGCGATCGCCTTTTCACCATCGCCACGGACCTGTATGCTCTTCAGGTCGTGCTCGAGCCCAAGCCCGAGGTGCTCAAGCGCATCATCCCCGGGATGCCGGTGACGGTAAACATCCTCGACATCGACAACGCCGCTTTCGAGGGCACGGTAAAGAGCATCAACGACAAGGACCGGCAGGTGGTGGTCGAGTTCGCCTGCAACAATCCCGCCGTAAAACCCGGACTGATCGGCGGCGTGCGTTTCAAATTCCAATAAAACCGGTCCCGGCGCGTGCGCGAGTTACAATAGTGGTTCACCGCCATGCAATTCCTCACCGGTAGCCTCCTGGAGTTGGTCACCCAAACTTCCACCAACCTCCCGCCCGATGTGCGCGCTGCGATGTCCATCGCCGCCGCCCAGGAAACGCCCGCCACGCAATCGTCGCAGGCGCTCGACATCATCCTGTCCAACGTGGACATGGCCAATGACGATGAGGGCCCCATCTGCCAGGACACGGGGATGCCCACGTTCGTGGTGCATACTCCGGTGGGCGTGAACCAGATCGTCATCGCCAAGGCCATCCGCGAAGCCGTCGCCGAAGCCACCCGGCGCGGCAAACTGCGCACCAATTCCGTGGATTCGCTGACGGGTAAGAACAGTCCCGATAACCTGGGCATCGAAACCCCGGTGATCCACTTCGAACAGTGGGAAGAGGACGAAATCGAGGTCAAGCTGATTCTGAAGGGCGGGGGCTGTGAGAACAAGAACATTCAGTACTCGGTGCCCTGCAATCTCGACCATCTTGGCCGCGCCGACCGCGACCTGGAAGGCGTGCGCAAGTGCATTCTGCACGCGGTCTGGCAGGCGCAGGGGCAGGGCTGCGCGCCGGGCGCCATCGGGGTGTGCATCGGCAGCGACCGCGCCCACGGCTTCGACTTGGCCAAAATGCAGCTCTTCCGCACGCTCGACGACGTCAATCCCAACCCGGCGCTGGCCAAACTCGAGGCCGACATCATGGAGCAGGCCAACCGCCTCGGTGTGGGCTCGATGGGGTTCGGCGGCAAGGTCAGCCTCATCGGCTGCAAGATCACCGCGGCGAACCGCCTTCCAGCCAGTTTCTTCGTCAGCGTGGCCTACGATTGCTGGGCGTTCCGCCGTCTCGGCGTGCGGCTCGACGCGGCCACCGGCGCGATCACGAAGTGGCTGTACCGCGATCCCTCGCGCCCGGTGGAACGTATGGCGCGCGGCGCGGGCTTCCCGCTGACGGGCCGCGAAGTGGTCCTGACGCCGCCGATCACCGAAGAGCAGATTCGCGCGCTCAAGGTGGGCGATGTTGTGCTCATCACCGGAGAGATGTTCACCGGCCGCGACGCGGTACACAAGCACCTCATGAAGAATCCGCCCCCCGCGGACCTGCACGGCGCCGTACTGTACCACTGCGGGCCGGTCATGCTGCAGGAGAACGGCAAGTGGACGGTGAAGGCCGCCGGACCCACCACTTCCATCCGCGAGGAACCCTACCAGGCGGACGTGATCGGCCGCTACGGCGTGCGCGCCGTGATCGGCAAGGGCGGGATGGGCAAGAAGACGTCCGATGCGCTCAAGCAGTACGGCGCGGTTTACCTGAACGGCATTGGCGGCGCGGCCCAGTATTACGCGCGCACCATCAAGGAAGTCCTCGACGTCAACTGGCTGGATTTCGGCATTCCGGAAGCCATGTGGCACCTGCGCGTCGAGAACTTCGCCGCCATCGTCACCATGGACGCGCACGGCAACAGCCTCCACCGCGACATCGAAGAACAGACCGGCCAGGCGCTGGAGACTCTCCAGACCGTCTGACCCGACCACGGAATGAAAACATCGCTCGATAAAAGCAAGATCAAGATACTTCTGCTCGAAGGCGTGCACCAATCCGCCGTCGATGCCTTTCACGCCGACGGCTACAGCAACGTCGAGTACCACGCGGTTTCGCTCACCGGCGAGAAGCTGCGCGAAGCCGTGCGCGACGCCTATTTCATCGGCATCCGTTCGGCCACGCACCTCACCCGGGAATTCTTTGAACACGCTCCCAGGCTGATCGGGGTCGGGTGCTTCTGCATCGGCACCAACCAGGTGGACCTGGAGTGCGCCGAAAGCCGCGGCATCCCGGTATTCAATGCTCCCTTTTCGAACACGCGCAGCGTGGCCGAACTTGTGATGGCGGAGACGGTGCTGCTCATGCGCGGCATCCCGCAGCGCAACGCCGCCGCCCACCGCGGCGAGTGGATCAAGACCGCGGCCGGCTCCAACGAAGTCCGCGGCAAGGTCATGGGGATTGTCGGCTACGGCCACATCGGCACGCAGGTCGGACTGCTGGCCGAGGCCCTCGGGATGCAGGTGATTTTTTACGATATCGAGGGCAAACTGGCGCTCGGCAACGCTCGCCAGGTGACTTCGCTCGACACCCTGCTGGAAGCCGCCGACGTGGTCACGCTGCACGTTCCGGAGACCGCGGAAACGCAGGGCATGATCGACGCCGCGCGCATCGCACGCATGAAGAAGGGGGCGAAGCTGATCAACGCCTCGCGCGGCACGGTGGTGGAGATCGAGCCGCTGGCCGAAGCCCTTCGCTCGGGCCACATTGCCGGCGCCGCGATCGACGTGTTTCCCAAGGAACCGAAGGGCGCGGGCCAGCCGTTCGAATCGCCCTTGCGCGGTCTGGACAACGTGCTGCTCACCCCGCACATCGGCGGCAGCACCGCCGAAGCGCAGCAGAACATCGGCCTGGAGGTTGCCGGCAAGCTCATCAAGTACAGCAACAACGGCAGTACCGTGGGCGCCGTGAATTTCCCCGAGGTGTCGCTGCCGGAGCACAAGGGCAAACACCGGCTGATGCACATTCACCGCAACCAGCCGGGCGTGCTCAGCGCGATCAATGGCGTATTCAGCGGACGCAACATCAACATCGCGGCCGAGCATCTGAATACGGACGTGCGCATCGGCTACGTGGTGCTCGATGTGGAAACCGGCGAAGGTGAGGACGAACTGGATATCCGCCGCCGCCTCGACGAAGTTCCCGGCACCATTCGCACGCGCATTCTTTACTGACGTTGCGGATGCGGGGCGCGGATTGCTACACTTGAATTTCCCGGCCAGGTAGCTCAGCTGGTAGAGCAACGGACTGAAAATCCGTGTGTCGGCGGTTCGATCCCGTCCCTGGCCACCACCCGCCTTCTACGCTTCGCGTCACTCGGTTCGACGGTCACCCCAAAGTCGCCTCGTGCGGCGGGTGACCGTCGATTCCGGCCCTGCGTTCATGTTCAGCGCGAACTGGTAGCTACGGTTCGTGCCGGTTTCCGCTTGGCCTGGGGAGCGCGCTTCCTGGGGTGCTTGACCGCGCGAGCCACCGGCTGGGGAGCGCTTTTTTCGGTGCTCACCGCGGGCTGGGCGATTGCGGGCGCCGGGGGTGGCGCGGCGATGCCGTCCATCTCGCGGACCGCTACCATGCCGGCGCGCAGTGCCACGTCCTGATCCCGGCGGCGGATCGCGCTCATCATCGATTTCACGTGCGGTATGGTCCGGACGGCTCTTTCGGTAGCCGGCAGGATACTCGGGAATTTGGGATTGGCGCCATCGATCTTATAGGTGCGGTTCGAACTGCGGGACATCTGATGCAGCTCGTAGAGGCATTGGTTACAGGATTCGAGGTGTCCGTCCCATGCGCCCTCGTCGCTGTTCTCCAATGCGTGGACGATGCCTCGCAATAGGGTCTTTGTGCTCTCAAATAGCATTTGGTCTTGCTGTGTTCCTTTCCGCGCGGGCCGTCGTTGGATCAGCCTGAGAGGGAATCGTGGGCATTCCGCAGCGTTCAGACAGAGCTGAATTGTTTGCTGATCTCATTATACCGTTAAAGTTACCAGGCCGTCCCTCGGCGGAGACCCGCCGGGCACGCGACCCGGCGGCCGCAACGTGTTACGGGTGGATATGTGGACCCCGAGTTCAGCGATGAACTCACCGGCCTGATGCCCTTTGTACGCCACGGGATCACTGGTGTGGATTGCCCCGGCCGCGTCGTCGCCGTGGTTGATGGGAATAGTGTGGAACTGCGCTGCGACCGCTGTGGCGCGGTCGCAGGTGTTGTGCAGGTAGGGATCATGGAGGCGCTGCTGGGACTGGATTGCGCGGAGGCCCCGTGTCCGTACTGCGGCAAGCTCAACGTGTTTCCGGGCTGCGATGAGCCGCCGTCCTACGTTTGCACGCACTGCGGGAGGAGCGCCGGCACGTAGGGGATCCACCGGGGCAGGCGGCCGCGACCTGCCTGGAACATTCCTCCCTCTCCGTGCGTAACCACCAAGCGGAGGACATCGACATGTTCTGCACACGCTGTGGCTTCCAGTGCCGGGAGGACGACCGCTTCTGCTCACGCTGCGGCACCCGGACCGGAATCGGCGAGCCGGTGGGCACCGGCAAGCCGCTGCTGCTGGACAAACGCAACCGGAAGATCGCCGGCGTCTGCGCCGGATTCGCCCGCTACCTCGATGTGGATGTCATCCTGGTGCGTGTGATCTGGCTGTGCGTGGCGCTCACGGCGGGCATCGGCATCCTGGCCTACCTGGCCGCCTGGATCATCATGCCCAGCGACTACGGGAACGAACCGCAGGCCGCCTACCGCCCGCATCCGCAGGCCGGATGACGCGCGCGCCTGGCGCGCGCCTTCTAGCTTGCCAGAATGATCGCTTCCGTGCGCTCCTCGCGGCGCCGGTTATCGCGATTGCGCCCGCGCGGCTTGGCCGCCGGTGCGTGACGCACGGAGGGGTGCGCCGATTTCAGCAGTTCGCGCACGATGGGATTCTTCGGGAGGTTCGTCTCCACGTAGTCCACGCCCGCCGACGTGATCGCGTAATCGGAATTGTCCTCCATGATCTGCAGGTACATCTTCGAACGCAGATACCAGAGGGTGAATTCCAGGTGCTCGCGGGGCAACGACATGCGGCGCTCCAACTCGAGCGTGGAAACCCCGGGACTGGCCGGGTTGATGCGGCGCCGCTGGTAGAGTAGGGCCAGAATTCCGAAGCGCCGGTTGACCTCTCCTTCCAGACCGTCCACGAAGACGCGCATCTCGAAGATCGGCATGGGTTGCGCTTCCTTCGCGCGCAGCACGCAATCGTATTGAGCGCGGCGGCCGGGCTGGGAGAGCACCTCGTAGGCCTCGCACAGTTGCAGGAAGCGTTCGTGGTCTCCGGATACCGGGTTGTCGGGATGGAAACGCGCCGCCATGATGCGATAGACGCGGTGGATGGTGTCCAGGTCGGCGCGCGGGCTGATCTGCAGGATCTCGTAGAAGTTCGGCGCATCCTTCATTTCGCCGCGCAGGAAGGGATTCGGTTCCTCCACGGTGCGCGACTGGGAGCTTGCGGAGTCCGCCTGTTCCTCCATTTGAACTCGCGATTCGCGGGGTTCCGGCGTGGGCGCCTCCTCGCAGTGCGCGGCCGCGGGTGGGTCGGGGACGGCGGCGGGTCCGGCGTCCACCGTCTTGACCTGTGGTTCGGCGTTCACCGGCTCGACCTGTGGCGTTGCACGGGGAGCCGGTTCGGGCTCCACAACCGTTTCCAGCCCGGCCGGACGGCGCAGCGGCACGCACGCCAGATCCGCCTGCGCCCGGGCCGTCCGCCAATTGCGCATGGCCTCGGCGATGCGATCCTGTTTGCCCGACCCGCCAGACGGCGCCCGCCGGGGTGAGTCGGGCACCAGCCGCAGCTCGGGAGCGCGCTTCCGGCAGAACGGAGCAAACACGCCACCGATCATGCTGGCGATTAGCGTGCCGAACGAGACGCAATATGCCATCGGTTGCCAATTCATAAGTCCCTGTTCCCTGAGTTCATGAACCTAGCATCGCAGGCGGTAACTCTCCAGGGCCAGTCCTGTTTGTACCCCGGAGATACCTACTTAGTGCCAGGTACATTGGTCCCCGATTTGGGACTTTTTTCGAAATTCGGTACGGGCCGCGCGCTTCGGTACTTTGGCCTGTTTTCCAGGCGAATTCGCCCGAAAAGTTCTGGAAGACTCATGGTCCCGGCAGAACTGTGAAGGCGCCGGCCGCTCATGCAGAATTAGTCCGGTGGCTTATGCGGAACTCAACCTTGCGCGATAACGAATACGTGGTGGATGTCCAGCTGCCGTCCTCGTCCAGAGTATTCGACGGGTGCGCCTTCAACTGGCTGGAAGCCTCCTGGCCGGCTGTTGCGCTTTGCCTGATGATCGTGGCTTTCGTGACCGTCTTCGACGGACCGCGCGAGAAACTCCTGCGCGCCGCCGGCCGCGTGCGCGATTCAGTAAGTCCGGCGATCGTATTGCATAATCCCGAACCGGACCGTGTGCTGATCCTGACCACGGATCCCATGCACGAACTTGCGGTGGTCGCGACTCTTTCGCCGCGCGGTTTCGAGCCTCTGCTGGCGCGGGATCTGCGTAGCGCGAAGCAGCAGCTTTCGGCGCACTCCTCGAGGGTAAGCTTTGTGGTGATGGATGCGGCGGTGCCGGGCGCGGCGGCGATGGCGCGATCGTTGGGCGGGATGCTGCCCGCCGGCCACATCGTGGTACTGCAGCCCGGGGTCTCGCGCGAGAGCATCGGGCAGACGCTACTCAACCAGCTGTAAGCCTCCGGGCCGGAGGGGTCAGGCTCCGAAGAGTTCCGTCAGGTTACGCTCCAGGATCATGCGCGCGTCCGTGCCGGAGATGCCGAGATCGAGCAGGGCGCGCGTTTGCGCCTCGTAGATCTCGTAGTTCCAGCCGCGTGGGAAGAAGGAGGAATCGGTGCCGAACAGGATGCGGCCGGGGCCGGCCACGTCGATGGCGCGGCGCAGGACTGCCTTCAGATCCAGACCTTCGTAGCGCATCCAGGAATTGGTGCTGGAAGTATCCAAATACACGTTGGGGCAGAGGTCGGCCAGCATCAGCGCCTCCCGCAGGAATCCCGCGCCGAAGTGCGGCACGATGAACTTGATCCCGGGATGCCGGGTGGCCAAGGCGTGCAGGTCGAGCGGGTTGGATAAGCGCATATCGAAGGGGGAGGGAAGTCCGAGCTTGCGGCGGATTCCCACCGTCAAGGTCCCGCAGTGGACGAAGACTGCGCGACCGCCGCCGGCTTCCACGGCCGCGATCACGGCTCCGGCCTGTTCGCCCTGCATCGAATAGCGGTGCATGGCGGGAAACAGGCAGGGCGCGTGCAGCCCGCAGCGCACGGCGATGCCGGCCCGGTCGGCGGCGCCCTCATCGAGGGGGTTCACCATGAAATAACCGAAAAAGCGGTCCGGACAGGCGGAAACCGCGGCTTCCACACTGGACTCGTCTCCGGGCATGCTGGCGATCAGCGCGGCGCGGGCGACGCCCTGACCGCTCAATTCCTCGGCCCACTGCCGCGCGAGCGCCGCCGGGTCCTCCGGTGGAAGGGTCCAGCCCAGCGTGCGCGCCGTCTCCTCGGCGGTTTTTCCGCACTGCCCTCCCATGGCCGCGAAGAATCGCCGGGAGAACAGGTGCACGTGCGCGTCGGCTACCGCGATTTCACCCCACGGTGTTTGCATCCGGTTTATTCCAGTGAGTGATTCCCGCCGCCAGGGCCAACTGCGTGAGGCCGGCCACGTTGTTCACTCCGAGTTTTTTCATCATGGTCTTGCGGTAACTGCGGACCGTCTGCAGCCCGAGGTCGAGCAGCACCGCGATGTCCTTGCTGGTTTTGCCTTCCGCCACCAGGCGCAGCACCTGGAGTTCGCGCGGCGAGAGCGAATCCAGCGGGCTCTGGTCGTGCGTATCGAGGTCGCCACGCTGGATGCGCTGCAGCAGCTTGTCGGACACCTGCGAACTCAGGTAACTGCCGCCCCGCGCGACGGTACGCAGCGCGTCCAGCAACTCCGAGCTCGACGCCTTCTTGAGGACGAACGCGCGCGCCCCGCTGCGGATCGCACTAACTACGGAATTCTCGTCGTCGTACATGGACAGAATCACGACCTTCACGTTGGGACAGTGGCGCAGGAGTTCGGTCGTCGCCTCGATGCCGTTCATGCCGGGCAGACCGATATCCATCAGGACCAGGTCCGGCGAGGTGCGCTTGCACAACTGCACGGCATCGCTGCCGTTCTCCGATTCCCCCACGACGCGGAACTCGGCCCCGCGCTCCAGAATCGTCCGCACTCCGTCGCGCACCAGTTTGTGATCGTCTACCAGTACGATGTCAAATGGCATAGACACTCTCTCCGGCGACCGGCATGACCGCGTCGCCCTACTCGCGAAAACCCCCGGGGCGGCGCCACCGGGCGCGCCGCACAGCTGTGGCGGCTAACCCTGGGCAGCCCGGACCGTGGTGCCGGTCGCCGGGGTGCTGACGACCGAGAGTTCCAAACCCGCCTGGGCCGCGTAATACTCCATACTCAGCATCCCGAGCCCGCGATTGCCGCCCAGAATGTCGTCAGGGTCAAACCCCCGCCCATTATCGCGCACTTCCAGAACAAATCCGCGCCGCGCCGCCTTCACCGAAATATCGATGGCCGAACAGGCGGCGTGCAGAATCGCGTTCTCCACGGCCTCCTGCGCGATCTGGTACATGGCGCGGGCCAGTTGCGGCTCGAGTTTGAGCGAGGGATCCACGTTGATCCGGATGGCGCCGGCGAAGTGGGGGCGGGAGCGCGCCGCAAGGCGGTCCAGGGCGACGCGGAGGCCGGCGCGTTCCACGGTCGCCGGGTCGAGTTCATAGCTGTACTCGCGCACCGCCTCCATGATCTCACCCAACGCCTTCTGCACCTCAATGACCCGCTCGGCGACGGGCGCCGGGGTACCTTCCAGGTCCATGCGGATGAGGTCGAGTTGCAGCCCGAGCGCGGTCAGGTTCTGGCCCACGCTGTCGTGCAGGAAGCGGGCCATCATGGTGCGTTCGAAGTCCTGCGCCTTGAGGGCGCCCAGCACCGTGTGGCGCAGTTGCATTTCGGCCGAGCCCCACTGGCTGACTTCGCGCGCAATCCCGCCGGCACAGCGCGCGCCGCCGGCGGTGTGTAGCGGAAACAGGGTGACAAACCAGACGCCTTCGTTGCGGCGCTCGCGCAGCACCACGGTCTCTCCGGCGAAGGAGCGGGTGAAGCGAGCCGTCCACAAGCGAGCCGCTTCCGGGGAAAGCAGATCTTCGACCGTCTGCCCGGAAAGTTGCTCCGGCCGCCGGTCAAACAATCCGGCGGCCGGCCCCCAAACGTGTTCGAAGACGATGGCCGGGCGGATTCCGGGCTGCGGTCCCGCCCCGGGGCGCTCCCTGACGATCCACAAGCAGGCCGGACTTTGGTTGAGAAAGCTCTCGAGCAGCTCCGTCATAGGGGCCAGGCGGGCCTTACCGGCCCGCCGAAGAACCCGTTACTTTCGTGCCAGAACCTTGCGCGCCGCCTCGGCGATGTCCTTGCCCACCAGACCGTAGCGTTCCAGCAACTCCTCCGGCTGGCCGCTCTCGGCATAGCGGTCGTGGATCCCGACGAACTCCATCGGGCAGGGCGACGTCCGGGCCGCGGCCTGCGCCACGCGCACACCCAGCCCGCCGTCCACCAGATGCTCCTCGGCCACCACGATGGCGCCGGTCTCACTGGCGGCGCGCGCGATCGCCTCGGTGTCCAGGGGCTTCACCGTGTGCATGTCCAGCACGCGCACGCTCACGCCCTCGGCTTCCAGGATGTCCGCCGCTACCAGCGACTGCGCCACCAGCAGGCCGTTGGCGATGAGGGTCACGTCCGTGCCCGAGGCCACTTCCACCGCCTTGCCGATCTCGAACTTCTGGTCCGCGCCGTACACCACCGGGGCCTTCGGGCGTCCCGTGCGGATGAAGACCGGACCGTCGTGCGCGGCGGCGGCGCGCACCAGCGCCTTGCAACTGGCTTCGTCAGCGGGGGCCATCACCACGTACCCGGCCAGCGAACAGGCCAGCGCGATCTCTTCCACGCTCATCTGCGAAGGGCCGTCTTCCCCGATCGAGATGCCGCTATGCGTGCCGACCACCTTCAGGTTGCTGCGCCCGTATGCCGAGCACACGCGCATCTGCTCGAAGGCCTTGTTCATGACGAAGACGCTGAAGCTGGCCACGAAGGGGATCTTGCCCGCCATGGCCAGGCCCGCGCCGACCCCGACCATGTTGGCCTCGGCGATGCCGCAACTGAAGAAGCGATCGGGAAATTCCTTGGCGAAGTA
>JAFDVU010000191.1 GCA_018268835.1 Acidobacteriota bacterium
ATGGGGATCGGAATGTGGCGGACGGCCGCGCCCGCGAAGTAGACGCAGTGCGGCCGCAGCCCCTTCAGCCTACTTCGAACCGAAGAACCAGTACTGAATCGGCTGGTAGATCAAGTAGATCACGCCGATGGCCAGCCAGATCAGCGAACTGACCGAGAGCGGGCGGGCGGTGACGCGGACCTCCGGCGTCCGGTTCAACTGCAGCAAAGGACCTTCATCTCGCGCGGCGGTGCGGTCGTATAAGAACAGCGGGGCGGCCGCGAAGATGGCGAAGATCGGGAACCATGCCGAGCTGTTCGATCTGGTGACATGGCCGCTTCCCACGTGGACGCTCACGGACCCCACCAGGTCTCCAATGGCCAGCGCCGCAAGCGCGAAGTGACGGATCGCCAAAGCGCGCCCGGCCGAGTTCAAGCCGGCCATCAGATGGCGGGAACGCAGCAGGGCGTCCTTCCCGCGCAGTTGTTCGACTACGCAGAGCACCGGCCAGAGGCAATCGCCGGTCAGCCAGCCGGGGCCGAACAGGAAAACGGACTGTGCCTGCGTGACGGCGAGGGACGGAATGGACTTCACCAGCCTCCAGAAGACCCGGAAGGAGATAAAGCGCTTCACGCGGACTCGCTCGTCCAGGGCGATGAGCGCCGCCGTTGCCCGCAATATGTTATCCGCAAAAACGAGCAGGACCGCGGCCGTCAGCGAAACCAGGGCTGCTCGCGGCAACGGCGCGAGGAGAAGCTTCCGGCAGGAGTAATCCAGTAGGGCGATGGAGGACAGCAGCACCGTGAAGACAGGCGTCAGCAAACAGCCAAACACTGCCAGGTGCTGCAGCAGGAACGCCCTGGATCTGCGCAGCGCGAAAAACTCGGCGTCCACGGCATTGTGGAATCGCCGCGCGAACTCGATTGCCGACGAGGGACGCGCGGCGGGATCGCGCGCCATTCCGGCGAGCACCGTGTCCGACACATCGCGCGGCACTTTCGCGACGGCGGCCGGCGGCCTGGGATTGCCGCTGCGGTGAAACTCGATCAACTCGCTGGTTTTTCCGGTGAAGGGCAGTTCGCCGCAAACCAGGGAATAGGCCACCACAGCCAGGCTGTAGATGTCGGAGCGGAAGTCGATGTCGCCGCCCAGCGCCTGCTCCGGGGACATGTACGCGGGCGTACCCACGAGGCTTCCGGGCATGGTGCGGCCGTCGTCGCTGCCGAAGGAGCCGGAGGACGGGTCCGACGCAAGCCCGGGCATGGCGACGGTCTCCGCCTCCGCGGCGGGAGTCCCCGCCGCCCACCGCGACGGTTCGTACGCGTCCATGGCGAGGGTCTCGCTCTCGCCGCCGGCCGGGAGAGGATCCGGGGACGCCGTGGGAACGGGCGCCTCCAGCGCCGCCGGCGATTGCGGATCGCCGGGAAGCCTCATCTTGGCGACGCCGAAATCGAGCACCTTGACCGTAAATGCGCCGCGGCCGTTGGGTTCCAGCCAGATGTTCTCCGGCTTCAGATCGCGATGCACGATTCCGTACCGGTGCGCTTCATCGAGCGCCAGGCCGACCTGGTCGAGAAGGTCCGCCACCAGAGGCAGCGGGGGCCGCGGCTGGGCTTCCTGAAACGCCGAGAGCGTCTGCCCGTCGAGGAGTTCCATGACCAGGAAGGGGATCGGCCCCCTGCTGGAATTGGCGACTCCGAAATCCGTGACATTGACGATATTGGGATGTCGCAGGCGGCCGCACGCCTGCGCTTCGCGCTGGAAGCGCGCGAGAAAACGCGGATCCGCCGCCCACTTGGGGGCGATCATCTTCACGGCGACGACGCGGGTGGTGCCGAGGTGCGTGCCGAGATAAACGTTCCCCATACCACCCGCACCGAGTTGGCGATCGATGCGGTATTTGCCGTCAAGAACTTCGCCGACCATGGGATGTCCTGAATTCCGTCATCATACCAGCGAGAGGCTCTCGCCGAACCTTTCAGCCGGAGGCAGGCCGGGAGGCCTGCGCTACTTTACCGCGATGCCGCGGGCTTCGATGGTGCGGGCGGTGGCGCGGTCAAGCGCGGCGAGGGCTTCAGCGAGATCGGCGCGGGCGCGGACTTCGCGGTTGCGCGCGCTGATCAGGTCGGTCTGCCGCTGCAGCACGAGGAAGACGCTGCTGGTGCCGGCCTGGAACTGGCGCTGCTCGCTCGAGTACTGCTCGTCGGCGGAACGACGCGCGATACCCGCCGCTTCCAGGCGCGCACGGCTGGACTCCACGGCCTGCAGCGAGTTGCGCACGTCGGCCTCCACCGCCATCTCCACCTGGTTCTGCGTGAACTTCAGCCGGCGCCCCTCGGCGGCGGCGATGGCGGCCTGGGCGAGCGCCGCGCGGTTGCGAATCGGCAGCGACACCGTGACCCCGACCTGCGCGGTGGGGAAGTTGGTGTTGAACACGTTGCTGATCGATTGCCCGTAACTGCCGCTCAGAATCGGCGAAATCTGTCCGATCGCGCCGGGGAACAAGGAAAGGAACGGACTGTTGAAGGGGATCACCGCGCCGGCGAGTCCCGCGCTGATGAGGTTGGCGAAGGCGTCCACGCGCGGGCGGGAAGTCTCGCGCGCCAGGCGCTGGTCCGCGCGGTTGATGTCGAGGGCGAGCGCGGCCTCGGCGATTTCGGGGCGCGCGGCCAGGGCCTGCTTGACGGCGTCATCGAAGCCGGGCAGCGGCACGTTGGAATCGAGCGGAGTTTCGGGGATGAGCGCGGCGCTCCACATCAGGTCGCCGCGGTCGGCCAGCATCAGCATTTTGAGATTATTCTCTGCCTGGGTGAGCATCTGCTGCGCGGCCAGCAGGCTCTGCTGGAAGGTGGCGACCTGGGTCTGCGCGGCGACGACGTCCACCGGAGCGAGAATGCCCTGCTCGGCCTGCCGCTTGTTGCTGTCGTACTGCCGCTCGGCGAGTTGCACGGCCTCGGTCTGGACGCCGACGTTGTGATAGGCGTAGTCGAGTTCCCAGTAGGCCTGGATGGCCTGGGTGACCACGTCGGTCACGCGCTGGCGGAACTGCGCACCGGTGAGTTGCCGGTTCTTGCGCGCGACTTCCAGGCGGTGACGGTTATCGTCGTAGCGCAGCCCGCGCCACAACGGCTGCACCAGGGCCAGCGTGAGGCTGGTGGGATACTGCGGGTTGAGCGTGACGAAGGTGCTGTCGGTCTGCTGGCGCGAGTTGGCGAAATTGAGGCTGTAGGTGCCGCCCCAGGGAGTGTTGCCGCTCATTGTGGGAGTGAAGTTCAGCTCCGTGTTGGTGAGCTTTCCGTTGGCGCTGCCGCCGATCAGCGACGCGATCGGGGTGACGGCGCGGGTGCGGTAGGAGCGGATGCCGAACAGGGGATCCCACGCGCCCTGCGCGCCGGTGATGGAGTAGGCGGACTCTTCCACATTGATGCGGGCGACGGCGAGATCGGGATCGTTCTTGAGCACGCGCTCGATGACCTCGTTGAGCCGCAAGGGCGCCTGGGTGAGGATGCCGGGACGCGGCGGCGCCGCGACCTTCTGCACAGGCGGAATGGCCGGCTGCGCGAAGAGCGATCCGATGAAAGCGGTGGTGACGGCGGCGGTCTTGAAGACGCGCGAGCGGACGCGGGCGAAGAACTCCGCGAAATCTTCCCACAGCGAGTAGAAGACCGGAACGGCCAGCAGGGTGAGCAGCAGGCAGAGCGTCTGTCCGCCCACCACGAGGACGCCGATCGAGCGGTTCGTCGCGCTGCCCACGCCGCGCGAAATCACCAGCGGGGCCATGCCGGCGACAAGCGCGATGGTGGTCATCAGGATGGGGCGCAGACGGTCGCGGTTGGCCTGGATGATGGCCTCGTAACGCGGCATGCCGGCTCCGCGCAGACCGTTGGTGTGATCGATCTGCAGAATCGCGTTCTTCTTGACGATGCCGAACAACAGCAGCAGGCCGAGTCCGGAGAAGATGTTGACGGTCTGGCCGGCGATCAACAGCGAGAGGATGCCGAAGGGTACAGCCAGGGGCAGGGTGAGCAGGATGGTGACCGGGTGGATGAAGCTTTCAAATTGAGCGGCGAGCACGATGTACATGAAGATGAAGGTCAGACCGAAGGCGAGCGCGAAGTAGAAGCCGGTGCGTCCGAGTTCCTTGGACGTGCCGGTGAGTCCGGAATGGTAGTCGGGGCCCATATTCAGATCGGCGGCGGCCTCGTCCATGAGTTTGAGGATCGCGGCCTGGGATCCACCGGGCAGGACGTTGCCGGTGAGCGTGACCTGGCGCTGGCGGTTGATGCGGTTGATGGACGAGGGACCGGTGCCGGGCTTGATGCGCACCACCTCGTCGAGCCCGACCAGCCCCACCCTGGTGGACGGCACGGTGAGCTTGGAGAGGCCCTCGATACCGCCGCGGAATTTCTCCTGCGCGCGCACGACCACGTCGTACTGGTCTTCACCGGCGTTGAAGGTGGAGGCGGTCTGGCCGGCGACCAGAGTGTTGAGCGCCTGCTCGATATCGAGCACGCTGACCCCGAGATCAGCGGCGCGGGGGCGGTCGATTTCCAGGCGGACTTCGGGTTTTCCGGAGCGCAGCGTGCTGTCCACGTCCACGAGTCCGGGCATGGCGCGCATTTTGGCCTGCAGTTTGTCGGAGTACTCGGCGAGTTTCTGCAGGTCGGGACCCTGGATGAAGTACTGGATGTCGGCGTTGCTCTGATTGCCGCCCACGCTGCTGACCAGTTCGACGCTGGTGTGGATGTCGGGCGGGAAGTTTTTCATGAGCACGCGCGTGTGGTCCATCAGGTCGCTCTGCGAAATATCGCGCTGGTCGATATCGGTGAGTTTGACGAAGATGGAGCCGTTGTTGACGCTCTTGTCGGCGCTGCTGCCCACGGTGAGCAGGGTGTGGGCGACGCCGGGCATGCGGCGGATCTCGCTGGCGATCTGCTCGCCGATCTGGGTGGAGGCGGCCAGCGACGTTCCCTCCGGGGTGCGGATGAGGACGTTGTACTGCGCTTGATCGTCCTTCGGCAGAAAATTCTTGCCGACGAACATGAAGAGGGGAACGATCGACAGGACAACCACGACGCACCCGGCGACCACGGCCTTGCGGTGGTTCATGCTCCAGACCAGCATGCGGGTGTAGTACGCATCGAGGTGCTTGAAGATGAACGCGTCCTTGGAGGAATGCTGTCCCGGAGCCGCGGGATCGGGGCGTTTGATGAAGCGCGAGCAGAGCATCGGGGTGAGCGTGAAAGAGACCAGCAGGGAGACCGCGATGGCGAACGCGCTGGTGAAGCCGAAGGAACTCATGAAGCGCCCGACGATGCCGCCCATGAAGCCCACCGGCAGGAAGACGGCGAGCAGCGAAAGCGTGGTGGCCATGACCGCGAGGCCGATTTCCTTGGTGCCCTGAATCGCCGCCTCGAAGGGCGGCATGTTCTTCTCTTCGATGAAGCGGAAGACGTTTTCGAGCACGATGATGGCGTCGTCGATCACGATCCCGACCATCAGGGTCAGCGCCAGCATCGTGATCTGGTTCAGGGTGAAGCCCATCGCGGCCATCAGCGCGAAGGTGGAGATGATCGAGGTGGGGATGGCGACGGCCGCGATCAGGGTGGTGCGGATGTTGGCCAGGAACAGGAAGATAATGATGGCGGCGAAGATGGAGCCTTCGATCAGGTGCTTGCGGATGTTTTCGACCGCGGCCTTGATGAAGACGCTCTGATCCGCGACCACCTGGGTGGTCACGTCCCTGGGCAGGGTCGAGGAGATCTGGGCGAGCCGCAGCCTGACTTCGTCGGCGGTATCCACGGTGTTGACGCCGCTCTGCTTGGCGACCACGAGGGTGACCGAGGGTTTGCCGTCGAGACGCGCGGCGGTGCGCGGTTCCTCGTAGCTGTCCTCGGCGTAGCCGATATCGGCGACCTTGACGATGTAGCCGTTGCGGTTGGCCACCGTGATCTGGTTGAATTGGGCGGCATCGGCCACACGGCCCGTTGTGCGGACGGTGAGTTCGCGGGCGCCTTCCTTGAGGTTGCCGCCGGGCAGTTCGAGGTTCTGCGAGCGCAGGGCGTTGAACACGTCGTTCACGGTGAGCCGGTAGGCGCGCAGCCGGTCCGGATCCACCATGACGTGGATTTCGCGATTGGCGCCGCCGACGATCGTGATCTGGCCCACGCCGCGGGTGTTCTCGAGTTTCTGCTTGATCAGCTTGTCGGCGATCAGGGTCACATCGCGCAGCGAGCGCGGCGCGCTGACCGCGATCTGCATGATGGGCGCCGCGTCGGGATCGAACTTCTGAACCACGGGCTGCTTGGCGGTCTCCGGCAGGTTCGGAATAATGATGTTGACCTTGTTCTGCACCTCCTGCGCGGCGACGTCGCCGTTCTTGGAAAGCTCGAACTGGATCAGCACCAGCGACTGGCCTTCGCTCGAAGTGGAGCGGACTTCGTCGATCTGGCTGATGGTGTTGACCGCGTCCTCCACCTTACGGGTGATTTCCGTTTCGATCTCTTCGGGCGAAGCGCCCGGATTGGCGATGACCACCGCAACCGTGGGGATATCGACCTTGGGGAAGAGGTCCACGCCGAGCGAGAAGTAGCAGAAGATGCCGACCACGACCAGCGAGAGCACCAGCATGGTGGCGAAGACAGGGCGGCGGACGCAGAGTTGGGCGAGTGCGTGCATTGGGCGGCTGACCTTTCCTTACTTCACCTGTACCGGCGCGCCGTCATAGAGCGCGGAGAGATTGCTGGTGGCAACGGTTTCGGCGCCGGTGAGACCGCCGGAGACGCGGATCTGGTGTCCCTCTGGATCGCCGGCCACGACCACGCGCAAGCGCGCGGTGTTGTTGTCGATGGCGAAGACCTGGTAGGAGTCCGTGGTCTTATCGCGCAGAACCGCGCTGCGCGGCACGAAGACGGCCTTCTCACCGCCTGGGAGCAGAATGCGGGCGCTGGCGAACATGCCGGGGCGAAGCTCACCCTTGGGATTGGCGAAGCGGGCTTCGATGATGAAGACGCGCGAATTGGGATCCACCGAGGGATTGACGGCGGTGATGCGGCCGGTGAATTCGCGCCCCGGGTAGGCGGAGACGCGGGCCGTCACGCTCATGCCGGTGCGTACCTGCGCGGCCTGCTGTTCCGGCGTGTTGAGGTGCAGCTTCATGACGCCGATGCGGACGATGGTGGCGATCTTGCTGGTGAGCGCGACGTATTCGCCGGCGGTAGCGGGGCGGTCCGTGATGAAGCCGGGAAAGGGCGCGCGGATGGTGGTGTCGGCCAGGCCCTTTTCGGCCTGCGCGAGCGCGGCGCGGAAGGCTTCGAGCGAGGCCTGCGAATTCTCCACGGCGCCCCAGTTCTGGCGGGCGGCGTTGAGCGCGCCCTCGTACTGCTGGCGGGCGGCGTTGGCCGCGGCGTCGGCGGTCTCCTGCGCGGTGTGCGCCTTTTCGTAGGCGCTGCGCGAAACGTCGCCGGTGGCCACAAGGTTCTGGTAACGCTTGGCGTCTGCCGCGGCGAGGCGGGCCTGCGCCTGCGCGGATTCGTAGGCGGCGCGCGCGGCAGCGACCTCGGGCACGCGCGAAGCGTCGAACTGCCCCTGGCCGTTGAAGCCGATGCGCGACTGGCTCTGGCGCACGGCGGCGCTGGCCTGGTCGAGTTGCGCCTTGGCCTGGTCGAGGCGGAGTTGCGCGTCGCGGTGGTCGAGTTCGCAGACGATCTGCCCCTGCGAGACGTAATCGCCGATGTTGACCGGCGTGGCGACGACCCTGCCGGCGACCATGGGAGCGATGTCGCTGGTCTCGTCCGCCATGAAGGTGCCGGTTTCGGCGATCGAGGCGGGGACTTCGCGGGTCGAGGCCTGCGCGGTGGAAATCGCGATGCGCGAAGCGATGGTCGCGGGCGAGGCGGCCGCGGCTCCGGTGGAGCGCGAGCAGCCGGCGAGAAGGAGTGCGGAAATTGCGGTGAACGCGATGAGATAACGGGTCATAGGGTGGCCCTTTCGGGAACAGCTGCCGGCAGGATGCCGTGCAGGAAAATATTCATGAATGCTTCGACGACGCCAGAGTCGGGTCCGTCATGTTGGAAGCCGAAGAACTGGGTCATCATGCTGAAATGCGCCGCGGTGCCGGCCACGGCGCCCACGATCGCCTGCGGAGGAATTCCGGCGCGGATCGCGCCTTCACTCTGCCGGCGCGCGACGTACTGGCAAAGCAGTTCGAAGACGGGCAGGGATCGTTCGCGATAGAGTTGCAGTCCCGCTTCGTGGCCTTCGAGCGCGGCGTAGAACAGGGCGCGGTGGACGCGCGAGTCGCGGCGGTAGCCGGCGATGACCTCGTCGATGAGGGCGCGGAAGAGGCCGGCATCGTCGTTGGCGTCCATCAGTGATTTCCAACGGGCGATGACCGGTTCGTGTTCCCCGGATTCGTGTTGGCAGTCGAGGACCGCAGTGTAGAGCGCCTGCTTGGAGGGAAAGTGGCGGAAGATGATGGCTTCGGTGACGCCCGCCGCGGCCGCGATTTCCTTCGTGGTGGTGCCTTCGAAGCCCTTGCGGGAGAAGAGGTTAAGCGCGGTCTCGAGGAGCTGGCGGCGGCGATCTTCGGCGGGGAGCCGGTGGGCCTGTTGTTGATGCACGTCTCAATTGTAAGTGAGTGCTTACTTACGAGTCAAGCAGTATTTGTTCCCGTTCCACCCGGGTCTGGTGAGGGGCATCACAATGTGCACGGGCACCGGGTATTTCAGACCTTGTTACCTGAATTCTTCGGACCTATACTCTACGCGGAGATCCAGGAATTCACGAATTAATTTCGGGAGGTCGAGGCATGATTACGCCTGTAGTGATCGACAATCCGCAGGAAATGGAAGTATGGGTTTCCGGTCCGCTGGGTGCGAACCGTTTGTACATATACACGGGGGTCGCCATCTTCCTGATCAAGGGTACGGGGCCGGGGTGGTTCCGCGACTACATCGACTTCGAACTGGGGCGCGTGTTTCCGCCGGGACAGGTGAAGGACGTGCTGGCGACGGCTTCGCTCAACAGCATCAAGAACGAGGAACATGCGGTGAACGCGGGCTGGGCGGTAGACCGCTTGATGGCCCGATGGGATCCGGTGGAGGAGAGAGTCAAATTGCGCGCCGACCTGGCCGTGCGGGACAGCGACGGGTTCATCCAGCGGATGGGATACCAGGTTACGGTCCTGGCCAAGGTGTGAAGGAGCAGATCCGGTTTCTGCCGGGGAAAGAGAGCCGAGCGTCATGTTGGAATACGCGGTGAAATTCGTTTGCGGCAAGTCCGACGGAAAGCTGGTTGCGGCGGGAGAATATTGGACCGCGATCAATCTCTACAACCCGCCGCCTAAGGCGGAGCGGTTTGATTTCCGTAAGAAATTCGTGCTGGCGCCGCCTTCGGAGAAGCCGGGAAAGCCGGGGGAATGGGTTCATTTCGACCTTCCCACGGAGTGCGCCACGGAGATCGATCGCGACGACATCCTGAAGCACCTCGGCGTCGGGGATTTCGCCAAGGGCTGGGTGGTGATTCAGAGTTCCGTGCCGCTCGATGTGGTGGCGGTTTACACCGCCGCCGGAAGCAGGACCGGCGTCTCCACCATGTGCGTGGAGCGCGTGACCGCGCGAACCATATGAGCCGGGAGGGGGCCGTGCGGAGGACGGCCTCCCCTCCCGGGGCGGAGCGCAGGCCGGCGGCGTTTTAAAATGCGGTAATGATCCGGCCGGTGAGATTCGCTTCCGCGCTGACTCGCAGGCAACTGTTGGGCTCGACGGCCGCGCTGGCCTTCGCGCAGGAGCGGCGGCCCAACGTGCTGGTCTTCATGACGGACCAGGAGTCGGCGCTGCTGCCCGGTCTCGCGGAACTGCCTAACCGCCGGCGGATCGAACGGGACGGGGTCCGGTTCACGCTCGCGTTCTCAAATACGCCGCAGTGTTCGGCGGCTCGCTCGAGCCTGCTCACCGGACTGGAGCCGCACCAGACCGGCGTGCGGACCAACGTAGACGAGTCATCGCTCGGCAAACCGCTCTCGCCGGCGATTCCGAACGTTGGCAGCGTGTTCGCCGCCGCCGGATATCGCACGGGATATTTCGGCAAGTGGCACCTGGGCGGGGTGCGCGAGCAGTTCGGGTTCGGATCGATCGGGCGGGAACAACCCGACGGCGAAGTGGCCCGCGAGGCCGCGGCGTGGATCGCGCAGCAGAAGGCGCCCTGGCTGGCGTGGGTCTCGGTGCTCAATCCGCACAACATCTATTCAATCCCCCGCGTGCTGGAGACGATCCGGCCACGCGCCGGAGTGCGCCCCCCGGCCAGCGATCTGAGCAACCTGGCGGTCAAGCCGGCCGAGCAGCAGGCGTACGTGGATCGCGACCAGGGCCGGCAGACGCGCGGTTTCACGCCCGAGGACTGGCTGCGCTACCGCACCTATTATCTGGAACTGGTGGAAAAGGCCGACGCCAACCTGGGGACCGTGCTGGACGCCGTGCCGGACCTGGATTCCACGATCGTGGTCTACACCTCCGACCACGGCGACGCGCTGGGCGAGCACGGTCTGCCTTACAAAGGCCCCTTCATGTACGAGGAAGAGACGCGCATCCCGCTGACGATCCGCGCGCCGGGGCGCATGCCGCCCGGGGAGCGCACGGACCTGGTGGTGCAGGCGGACCTCGCGCCGACACTGGCCGGGTTGTGCGGCGTCCGCTGGCCGGGGAGGGTGACCGGCCGCAACCTCGCCGCGGGAGGCGCGCCGCGCGATGCGGTCTTCCTGGAATACTACGCCAAGCAGAAGTGGGTGAACCCGATCCGCACGATTCGCGGGGGGCGCTGGAAACTCAACTGGTATGACAGCGGCCACCAGGAGTTGTACGATCTACGGGCCGATCCGCACGAGATCCACAATCTGGCCGCCGAAGCCGCGGCGCGCGACGTGAAGGCGGACCTGGAACGCCGCCTCGACGCCTGGCGCGGGAAACAGTAGCGCGGGCCCCCTGGCGCATGCGCGCGAGGCGCGGCGATCCGACCCGGCGCTACCGGGCGGGCCGCGGGAGCGCTCCGGCGGGGATGTTCTGCGTCTTGCGCCCCTGGGTGTCCGCCCACGCCTTCTTCACCTCGTCGGGAAACGTGGCCAGCAATCGCTCGACGCGGCCCTGAATTTCCTGGACCACGTCGGGATGCTCGGCGGCGAGGTCGTAGGACTCTTCCTGGTCGTTCTCCAGGTCGTACAACTCCGGCGGACGCAGCGCGAGGTTGACGCGGCCGCCCTGCGGCGCGGGGTTGTACGCCATGGTGTTGAAGCGCGCGAAGTGCAGCTTCCACTGGTGCCAGCGCGCGCACTGCAAATTCCATCCGTCGAAGTAGAGCAGCGCTTCGCGCTCCAGCGCGGGCTTCTGTCCGCTAAGCAGCGGCCAGATATCGATGCCGTCGAGCGGCGCCTTGGGCAGCGGCGCGCCGGTGAGTTGGGCGACGGTCGGGAGGATATCGACCGTACCGGCTACTCCGCGGCACACCCGCCCCTTGGGGATGCGCCCCGGGAAGCGGGCGATGAACGGCTCGCGCATGCCGCCTTCGTAGGTCGATCCCTTGCGCCCGCGCAGCGCGCCCGGACTGCCCTGGTACCAGGGTCCGTTATCCGAAGAGAGCATCACCAGAGTGTTGGAATCGAGTCCGTTGCGGCGCAGCGCGGCCAGCACTTCCCCGACGCTCCAATCGATTTCCTCGATGACGTCGCCGTAGAGTCCCAGCGGCGATTTGCCTCGGAAGCGCGGCGATGCGGCCAGCGGAATGTGCGGGAACGTGTGCGGCATATAGAGGAAGAACGGCCCGGCTTTCGACCGCTCGATGAACTTCACCGCCTGCTCGGTGTAGCGCGGGGTCAGGGTCTCCAGCCGCGCCGGTTCCTCAATCTGTTCGGTGTTGTGCAGCAGCGGCCGTGGCGTCATGTCGTTGCTGTAAGGGATGCCGAAGTACTCGTCGAAGCCGCGCGCGGTGGGCAGGTATTCGGGGTGATGGCCGAGGTGCCACTTGCCGATGCACATGGTGGCGTAGCCCGCGCTCTTGAGCATGTTCGCCATGGTGGTTTCGGAAAGCGAAAGCCCAGTGGTATCGGTCGGGAAAAGGACCCGGGGCACGCCCACGCGCGTGGGGTAGCGTCCGGTGAGCAGCGCGGCGCGGGAGGGCGAGCAAACCGGATTGGCCGAGTAGAACTGGGTGAAGCGCGCGCCTTCGGCGGCCATGCGGTCCACGTTCGGCGTCGGGATCTTCGAGCCGTAGACACCGAAATCGCCGTAACCCAGGTCATCGCAGTAGATGAAGACGATGTTGGGCGGACGCGTGGCGGCGCGGGCCAGGGGGGCGGCGCCGGCGGCGGCGAGGGTGTGCAGGAACTCGCGCCGGCCCAGGGGGAAGTTCGGGATATCGAAGGTTGACGGCATAGTCAGCGCCTATGATATTCCACCGCGGCGACCCCGGGGCGAGGCCTCTTACACAACTATTACATTCGTCATCGAGTCAACGGTGCTCCAATAGTTTAAGCACCTATTTTCCGAAATCATGAACCGTCATCCCAAAGGTACCCGCGCGCGCATCCTGCTGAGCAGCGTTTTCGGTCCTTACGCCCAGGACGATGAATTCGGCAGCCGGCGCATCAACCCCATGGAGCTGTATCACAACCAGGTGACCCGTGAGCAGGGGCCGTTTTCCCTGCGCATGTTCCACCGCTCCTGGGGCATCCTCATGATCCAGCAGAACGTGAGCGCTCCCACCACGGTGCTGGACTTCCCCACCCGTGAAGCGTTCGCGCGGGAACTGCGCGAGAACGATTACGACATCGTCGGCATCACCTCGATCATCGTGAACGTGGGCAAGGTGCGGGAGATGTGCCGCATGGTGCGCGAGATCTCGCCCAAGGCGACGATCGTTGTCGGCGGGCACGTGGCGGCAACCCCGGAATTGGAGACCATGATCGATGCCGACCACATCGTGCGCGGCGACGGCATCGCCTGGATGCGGCGATTCCTCGGGCAGGACGAAAACGCGCCGGTGAAGCACCCCGAGATCGTATCCGGTTACGGCGGGCGCACCCTGGGGCTGAAGCTGCCGGGAGCGAAAGGGGCCACCGCGGCGACCATCATCCCTTCGGTGGGCTGTCCGCTGGGCTGCAACTTCTGCACCACGTCGGCGTTCTTCGGCGGCAAGGGCCGCTATCTGAATTTCTACGATACGGGCGCGGAACTCTACGAGGTCATGAGCCGGATGGAGTCCCGGATGGGCGTGCGCTCGTTCTTCATGATGGACGAGAACTTCCTGCTGCACAAACGCCGCGCCATGGAACTGCTGGAGCGCATGAAGAAGCACAACAAGGCGTGGGTGCTGTACGTGTTCTCTTCGGCCAATGCGATCGCTCAGTACACCATGCGCGAACTGGTGGAACTGGGCATTTCGTGGGTGTGGATGGGGCTGGAATCGCCGCGGTCGTCGTACGCGAAGTTGAAGAACGCCGATACCCTGAAGCTGGCGGCGGAACTGCGGCAGCACGGCATCAAGCTGCTGGGGTCGACGATTGTGGGCCTGGAGCATCACACGCCGGACAACATCCAGGACGAGATCGAGCATGCCGTCGCGCACGATACCGACTTCCACCAGTTCATGCTGTACACGCCGGTGCCGGGCACGCCACTCTACGCGCAGATGAAAGAAGAGGGGCGGATGCTGGACGGCATCGAACTGGCCGACATCCACGGGCAGCACGAGTTCAACTTCCAGCACGCGGCGATTTCGAAGAAGGAATCCAAGCGCTGGCTGGACTACGCCTTCCGGCGCGATTTCGAGCGCAACGGTCCGAGCATCTACCGCATCTGCCGCACCACCATGGAAGGCTGGAAGCGGTATCGCAATGATGCCGACGCGCGCGTGCGGGCACGCTTCGCCTGGGAGGCGCGGGCGCTGGGCGATGGCTACGCGGCGGCGCTGTGGGCCATGGAGCACTATCTCAGCGGGACCAACCGGGCAGTGGCGGAGAAGGTGCGGACGCTGCGGCAGGAGATCGGCCGCGAATTCGGCCTGCTCAGCCGGCTGGTGACGGCGGCGCTCGGTCCGGTGGTGCTGTGGTCGGCGCGGCGCGAGGCGAAACGCCTGGCGGCGGGGCAGACCTACGAACCGCCGACGGTGGTGGAGCGGCGCAACTGGCCCAACGGCGAGGTCACGCCGGAATGGTCGGGCGCGGGCCTGGTGACGCTGAGCGCGGAAGGCAGCGCTTC
>JAFDVU010000192.1 GCA_018268835.1 Acidobacteriota bacterium
CTCGCCCACGTGGCCACGCGCGAAGGCATGATCGCGGTGGCGCACATGGCCGGCAAGCCCGCTGTCCCCATCAACAAGCGGCGCATCCCGGGCGCCACCTACACGCAGCCGGGCATCGGCAGCGTGGGGTTCACCGAAGCCCAGGCGCGCGCCGAGGGCTACAAGGTCAAAGTAGGGCGGTTCCCCTTCGCCGGGAACAGCCGCGCCACCATTCTGGGCCACCACGAAGGCTTCATCAAGGTCGTGGCCGACGAAACTTACGGCGAGATTCTCGGCGTGCACATCATCGGACCCGAGGCCTTCGAACTCATCGGCGAAGCCGTCGCCGCCATGGAAGCCGAGGCCACCGTGGACGTCATGATGCAGACCATCCACGCCCACCCCACGCTCTACGAGTCGCTGGGCGAGGCCTTCAACGCGGTCTACGGTCTATCGATCAATGCGTAACTGCGTGCTCCGGGAACTCGGGCGAATCCGCTACGGCGAAGCGCTGGCCATCCAGCAGCAGCTCGCCGCCGGGCGCAAGCAGGGGCTGGTGCCGGACCACCTGCTCCTGCTCGAGCACCCGCACGTGGTCACCATGGGCCGCAACGGCCACGCCGAAAATCTGCTGGCCGGTCCCGAAATCATGGCGCGCGCCGGCATCGAGTACTTCCCCACCGATCGCGGCGGCGACGTGACCTATCACGGTCCCGGCCAACTCGTCGGTTACCCCATCCTCGACCTGCGCGAATGGAAGCGCGACGTGGGCGCGTACGTGCGCGCCATCGAGCAGACCCTCATCGATACACTTGCCGATTACCGTATCGCGGCCGGACGCATTCCCAAGCTCACCGGAGTTTGGGTGGGGGAACGCAAAATCGCCGCCATCGGCGTGCACCTGAGCCGCTGGGTGACGTCCCACGGCTTCGCGTTGAACGTCACCACCGACCTGAGCTATTTCCAGTACATCGTTCCCTGCGGACTTTCGAAACCCGTGACCTCCATGGCCGCGCTGGGCGTCCGCGCAACCTGGGAGGAAGTCGGCCGGCGCCTTGCGCCCCACTTCGCCCGCAACTTCGAGTGCGAGATGACGGCGCAGGTGCCGGAGCTCGCCGCCCTGGAAAGTGAGAACTGACATGACCGACGTAGTGATGCCCCAGATGGGCGAGAGCATTGTGGAAGGGACTCTCACCAAGTGGCTGAAGAAGCCCGGCGACCGCGTGGAACGCGACGAGCCGCTGTTTGAGATCTCCACCGACAAGGTGGATACGGAAATTCCCTCCCCCGCCGCCGGGACCCTCTCCGCGGTCCTCGTGGAGGAGGGCGCGACCGTGGCCATCAACACCGTGGTGGCGCGCATCGACGAGGCCGGTGGGGCCGCCGCCGCTCCCGCGACCGCCGCGGCCGCCGTCCAGCCGCCCGCACCGCCCCCGGCGCCTCCGGCCACGCCCGCTCCCGCCGCCGCGCCCGAACCCGCTCCCGCGGCGGAGTCCGAATCCCTCGGCCCGCTCTCTCCACTGGTGCGCAAGATGGCGCGGGAGCACAACATCGATCTCGCCCGCGTGAAGGGCACCGGCGCCGGCGGCCGCATCACCAAGAGCGATCTCGAAGCCTACCTCGCTTCCGCCGCTCCCGCTCCCGCCGCACCCGCACCCCCTCCGGCGGCGCCCGCCCCGGTGGCCGCTCCCGCGCCGCCGCCTGCCGCGCCGGCCATGCCCCCGCTGCCGCCCGCCGGACAGGCCAAGACCCGCATCGAGCCACTGAGCACCATGCGCATCAAGATCGCCGAGCACATGGTCCTTTCCAAACGCACGTCGCCGCATGTCACGACCGTGCACCGCGTGGACATGACCAAGGTGGCCCGGATGCGCGAACGCTACAAGGCGCAGTTCCAGGCCAACTACGGCTTCTCCCTCACCTACCTGCCGTTCATCACGCGCGCCTCGGCTGTGGCCCTGCGTCACTTCCCCCTGGTCAACTCCTCGCTCGACGGCAATAACATCATCTATCACAACGAAATCAACATCGGCATCGCGGTGGCGTTGGAAAACGGCCTGATCGTGCCCGTGGTCCGCGGCGCCGACGAACGAAACGTGCTCGGCCTGCAGCGCTCCATCGTGGACCTGGCCGGACGAGCCCGTTCGCGCCAGCTCAAGCCCGAGGAAGTCACCGGCGGCACCTTCTCCATCACCAATTTCGGCAGCTACGGCAGCCTCATGGGAACCCCGGTGATCAATCAGCCGCAGGTGGCGATCCTCGGCGTCGGCACTGTGGACAAGACTCCCGTGGTGATCGACGACGCCATCGCCATCCGCAGCATCTGCCACATCTCGCTCAGCTTCGACCACCGCCTCATCGACGGCGCCCTGGCCGATCAATTCATGACCAAGCTGAAGCAGGTGCTGGAAAACTGGTCCGAAGAGGTGCTCTAGGCACTGGGAGGGGATGCCGGTTTGCCCGGACGCGTACGTATCCCGTTGATGGTGGTCGGCATCCCGTTCCTGCTGCTGTTTGTGTGCGGGTCTCTGCGGCTGGCGCTGGCGCGTCCCTGGACGCTGTGGCATCCGCCCGATTTCGCCGGGCTGCAGATTCCGGAGATGGTCGGCCGCAGCGTCTTCGGCTACCCGCTGCACTCGCCCTCGGCGATGCTGCTGCACGCCGCCTTCTGGGGCACGGTGGCGGGCGTGACCCTGCTGGTTTCGGCGCTGCTGCTGGGCGCGGTCATCGGCCTGCTCCACCTGCCCGATATGCCCCGCAGCCGCTGGGATAGCGCGATCTGCCGCGTGGCCGGCGCCGCTCCGCGCGTCGCTCTTTTCCTCACGCCCCTGTACTCGGCCGAACTGATCGCCGCCTTCTATCTCACCGAAGTGCTGCTGAACGGCTCCATCACATACGTGGGACACGCCATGGCCTTGCCTATCGCGGTCAGCACCCCGGTATTCCTGATCGGACTCTGGCGCTCGGGCAGCGCCGACCGCCCGGCGGCGCGTGTCAACGGCAGACTGCTCGATGCCGCTGCGCAGCCCCGTCTGTTCCAGGCGATCGCGGAAGCCCTCGGAGAGCCGGCTCCCGAGCGGGCCGCCGTCGGGGTGACCATCGCCTCTCCGGCGGTGCTCGTGCAAGGGCTCACACAGGTGGGCGACGAAACCCGCGACGGCAACCTGCTCCTGCTGCCTTTGCCGCTGTGCCGCGTGCTCAGCGTCGCCGAGTTGCGCTGCCTGGTCGCCGGATTGTGCGCTCCGCTCGCCTGGCCCTCGGTCGCCGGACAGATTCAGCAGGCCTCCCGCGGCGCGCGGTCGCTCGCGCGCCGCATTGCAGCGACCCTGCAGGACGTGCCGCTGGGCCGTTTCGTCCCCGGCGTCTTCCCCGCCTTCGGCCTCGCCATGGCGCTGGCCGAAACGTATCCCGATTCGAGCGCCTGGGCCGTCACGCCCAACGCGCAGGTGGACCGCGCGGTCGCTGCGCGGCTGGGCACCCTGGACCTGGTGCGCGCCGTGCTCAAGAGCGCTCTGTGCGAGGCGCTCTGGCCGCCGTTCGAAACCGAAGTCGCTCGCGCGTGGAAGCGCGAGGGCGCCGGATCGGAACCCCCGGGGCTGATCGAGGCGTTCCGAGCGACCCTGACCCGCGAGGCGGTGGACGCCGCCCTCGGCGAACTTGCAGCGCCCGGCAATCCGGTCCACGACCGCGTCGCCCAACTCGGTTGGAGCAGTCCGTCCGATTGGCCCGCCCTGCATCTGGATCCCGAGGACTCGGCGCTGTCGCTGCTCGAGGATCGCGATCGACTCGACCGCGATCTGACGGAGGCCGAACGCGCGCGCTTCGTCCTCACTCCGGGACGAGGCCCGGTCCGTTAACTCTCTCGCGCGCCACTCGTCAAACCAGCGGTTGCGCCATTCGAGCTGTTGCGGAGGTGCCGAAGTGATAAGATCTGGCTGTGCACGCCGTCTGCATTCTGGTGGTGGCGGCCGCAGTCGCCACGGCACAGGTTCCTCCTCCACCCCACCAGCCTTTTGCCTTCAGCCACAGGATTCATGAGGACCATGGGATGGAATGCGCCACCTGCCACCCCAATTCCGATCCCGGAAAAGACATGGGGATACCGCCGCTTTCCGAATGCATGACCTGTCATGAGACGGTGGCGCAAGACGACCCCGCCATCCGTAAGCTGGCCCTCAGCGTCCGCAAGAAGCACCCGGCGCAATGGGCCCGCGTATACAACATCCCCGCGTTCGTGCGATTCAGTCACCGCCGCCACCTGGCCGCGGGTACGCGGTGCGAAGAATGCCACGGTCCCGTGGCCACGAGGGATGCACTTGCGCTCGAGTATCCCATGACCCAGAAAGGCTGCCTCGCCTGCCACGTCCCGCGGCACGTCGGCACCAATCAGTGCTTTTTCTGCCACGACTGAAGGATACAGGCAGGCTCGACTCCGAAATTCTCGTGTATACTAAAAGAGCGATGCGCGCGTTCGGCACAGCGCTGATGGCGGTACTGGTGGTGGCGGCCCTGTTTTGGGGCAATTGCTATTCCTGCCCGCAGATGCTGCTTGCCAAAGCGCAACATGCCTGCTGCCATCGCACCAAAGCCCCCAAGGACGAGTGCGCCACGCAGGGTCTCAGGACCTTTGTAAAGGCGGAAAAGGCTGCGCCGGTCTCTACCCTGCCGGTGACGGTCGCGACGATCGCGCCGCCGGCGGAGCACGCGCCCGTGAGTTTCACGGCGGCTCCGCTGCCGGTTGATTCGGCCCCCACCCTGGCGGTTCCACTCCGGATCTAGTTTTCCCTCCCAGGCGAAGTGTGTTTCCGGCGAGACGTGTCTCGTCCCGGCAGGCCGTGAGGCGTGCCCGATCTCTGGTGAAGGGAAATGATTCGTTACCTTTGTGTTCTGCTTTTGTGCGCGGTCGCGCAGGCGCAGGAGTTGCCGCAACTCATTGACCAAGCGCTGCGCGGTAACCGCGAAATACTGGCAGCGCAGAAGCGCTACGAGGCCGCGCGGCAGCGGGCGCCGCAGGAGCGTAGCCTGCCCGACCCCGTGGTCTCGCTCGGATACACCTCGGTGGGCGGACCGTACCCGGTGGCGGGCATCGGGCGCGAGGTGGCGGCGAACGCGGGTGTGATGGTCTCGCAGGAATTCCCGTTCCCGGGCAAGCGCGAACTTCGCGGGTCGATCGCGGAAAAAGAGGCAGACGCCGAGTTCGAGCAGTACCGCGCGGTACGGCTGAACGTGGTGGCGCGGATCACCACGGCGTACCACGAGCTGCATCACGCCATGGTCGGGATCGGCCAGACGCGGCGATATCAGGAACTGCTCAGCAACATCCTCAAGATCGCCGAAGCTCGCTACAGCGTCGGCCGCGCCGCCCAGCAGGACATCTTCAAGGCGCAGACCCAGTACTCCATTTTCGCCGCCCAACTCGAACGCTACGAACAGGAGCGCGCCACCAGGACCATCGAGATCAACGCCCTGCTCAACCGCCCGCAGGACACGCCGGTCACCGTTCCCGAAGACATCCCGGTGGGCGAACTTACCGCCACGCTGGATGAGTTGTTGGCGCGGTCGCGCACCGCCCCCGTGCTGGCGCGGCAGATGAAGCTGACCCAAACCAGCGAGCTCGCGGAGAACCTGGCGCGCAAAAATCGCCTGCCCGACTACACCCTCTCCGGCGGCTACTTCAACCAGGGCCTGATGCCGCCGATGTGGCAGTTCCGCGTGGACCTGCGCATCCCCGCCCGCGCGGGCGCTAAAGAGGCGGAGGTTACGGAGCGCGCGCTGCAGGCCGGCGAGGCGCGCCACAATTACGAAGCCGCGGGGGTCACCGTGGAAGCGCAGGTCCGCGAGAACTATACGGTCGCCGCCACGGCACGCAAACTGGTGGATCTCTACTCGAAATCGGTGATTCCCGAAGCGCAGCTCGCGCTGGAATCCTCGATGACTTCCTACGAGACCGGAGCGGTGGACTTTCTCCCGGTCTTCTCCAATTTCATGAACGTCGTGGAGTACCAACTCATGTACCACGAAGAAATCATGCAGTTTCACCTTGCGCTGGCGCGCCTGGAAGAACTCACCGGAGGCGCGTTGTGAGAACCGTGATTAGCCTGCTGGCGATCGCCGCCGCGGCCGCGGGCGGCTACGGATACGGGCGCTGGTACGCCAGGCCCGCCGCGGGCGAACGCACGCCGCTGTACTGGGTCGACCCGATGCATCCCTGGTACAAGAGCCCGCGTCCCGGCGTCGCGCCGGACTGCAACATGCAACTCGTGCCGGTCTACCCCGGTGAGGAAGCGCGCTACGAACGCCGCGCCAACCGGCTGCCTCCGGGCACCGTGCAGGTGGCCACGGAGAAGCAGCAGTTGATCGGGGTCGAATACGGCACCGTGGATTACGGCGCGGTCAACTCGTCGATCCGCGCGGTGGCGCGGGTGACACTGGACGAGACCCGCTTCACCAAGGTCCACAGCAAGCTCGAAGGGTGGATCGAAGAAGTGTTCGCCGATTTCGTGGGCCAGCAGGTCCACAAGGGCGATCCGCTGCTCACCATCTATAGCCCCGAGGCGCTGGCTTCGCAGCAGGAATTCCTGCTGGCCGGCAAGGCGCAGCACCTGCTGCACGATAACCCGGTGCACGAGATGGCCGGCTCGACTGAGAACCTCGTCGCCGCCGCGCGCAAGCGCCTCGAGCTGTGGGACTTTACCGGCGCCGAGATCGACCGCATCGCGAGCACCGGAAAGGCGATCCAGGACGTGACCGTGCGCGCGCCCTTAGGGGGCTTCATCATGGAGCGCAACGCGTATCCCAAGCAGCGGGTGATGGCGGACACTACGTTCTACACGATCGCCGACCTGTCGGAGGTGTGGGTGATCGCCGACGTTTACGAATACGAGGCTGCCGCGATCCGGCTGGGCACACCCGCGACGCTCACGGTGACCGCGTATCCGGGGCGCGCGTTCACGGGCAAAGTGAGCTACATCCTTCCGCAGGTGGATCCCGCCACCCGCACGCTGAAAGTGCGGATCGAGTTCGCCAATCCCGGCTTCGCGCTCAAGCCCGATATGTTCGGCGAAGTCGAATTCCAAACCGGCGGCGCGCGCCGGCTGGTGGTTCCGGCGACCGCGGTGCTCAATTCGGGCGATCGCCAGACCGTCTTCGTGGACCGAGGCAACGGCTTCTTCGAGCCGCGGGAAGTGAAGATCGGAGAACAGGGAGGCGGCCGCATCGAGATCCTCAGCGGGTTGCGCGCAGGCGAGCGCATCGTGATCAGCGGGAACTTCCTGCTCGATTCGGAAAGCCAGCTAAAGCAATGATCGGCCGCATTATCGAATTTTCGGCGCACAACCGTTTCCTGGTGATGATGTTCGTCGCGGCGGCGGTGCTGGCGGGTTGGTGGAGCATGCAGCGCGTGCCGCTGGACGCGATCCCCGATCTGAGCGATACCCAGGTGATCGTCTACTCGCGGTGGGACCGCAGCCCGGACATCGTCGAGGACCAGGTGACGTACCCGATCGTCACCGCGATGCTGGGCGCGCCGCGGGTGAAAGATGTCCGCGGCTTCAGCGATTTCGGTTACTCCTACGTGTACATCATCTTCGAGGAGGGCACCGACATCTACTGGGCGCGGTCGAGGACGCTCGAGTATCTGGCCGGGGTGCAGTCCAAGCTGCCCAGGGACGTGCGGACCGAACTCGGCCCGGACGCGACCGGCGTGGGCTGGGTGTTTCAATACGCGCTGGTGGGCGAAGGGCACTCGCTCGCGGAACTACGCAGCGTGCAGGACTGGTATCTGCGGTACCACCTGCAAACCGTGCCCGGTGTGGCCGAAGTGGCGCCGCTCGGCGGGTTTGTGAGGCAATACCAGGTCAACGTGGATCCCAACCGCCTGGCGGCGTTCGGCATCCCGATCTCGCAGGTAGTCGCGGCGGTGCGCTCTGGCAACGACGACGTGGGCGGACGCCTGGTGGAATTCACCGGGCGCGAGTACATGGTGCGCGGGCGCGGCTATGCCGAATCCACCGAGGACCTGGAAAAGCTGGCGCTCGGGACTAACTCGGCGGGTGCTCCAATCACGGTGCGCGATATCGGCACCGTGACGTTGGGTCCGGACATGCGCCGCGGCGTGGCGGATCTGGACGGCAAGGGCGAAGTGGTCAGCGGGATTGTGGTGATGCGGCAGGGCGAAAACGCGCTCGCCGTGATCGACCGGGTAAAGGCGAAGCTAAAGGAGATCGCGCCCGGGTTGCCGGCTGGCGTGCGGGTGGTTACGGCGTACGACCGCAGCGAGTTGATCCTGGCGTCGATCGACAACCTGAAGCACACGCTGATCGAAGAACTGATCGTGGTCGCGCTGGTGATCCTGATCTTCCTCTGGCACTTTCCCAGCGCTGTGATTCCGATCGTCACCATACCGGTGGCGGTGGTAATCTCGTTCATCCCGATGCACGCCATGGGAATCACGTCCAACATCATGTCGCTGGGCGGGATTGCGATCGCGGTGGGTGCGATGGTGGACGCGGCGATCGTGGTGGTGGAGCAGACCCACAAGAAACTGGAGGGCGCCAGCCCCACGTGGACCGCGTACGATTACCAGCGCGCGATTGTTACCGCGGTGAAGGAGGTCGGCGGGCCCAGTTTCTTCGCGCTGCTGGTGATCGCGGTCTCCTTCCTGCCGGTCCTGACCCTGGAAGCGCAGGAGGGCCGCCTGTTCAAGCCGCTGGCCTACACCAAGAACTTCGCCATGATCGTGGCGGCGGTACTGGCCATCACGCTGGATCCGGCGCTACGCCTGCTCTTCTTCCGTAAGGACAAGTTCCGCATCCCGGGGTTCGTGGGGCGGATGGTCAACGGCGTCCTGGTGGGGACGATCCACTCCGAGGAGAAGCACCCCATCAGCCGCGTCCTGATGCGGTTGTACGAACCGGTGGTCGGGTGGGTACTGCGCTGGAAGTGGCTGGTCATCCTGGGCGCCATCGCGGTGGTGGCGGTAACGGTACCGGTGTACCAGCGACTGGGAAGCGAGTTCATGCCGCCGCTCGACGAGGGCTCGCTGCTGTTCATGCCGACAACGGTGCCGGGCATCAGCGTGGCGCAGGCGCAGCGCCTGATGCAGGTGCAGGATCGCATCCTGATGCAGTTTCCGGAGGTGGAGCGCGTGCTGGGCAAGGCCGGGCGCGCGGAAACGTCCACCGATCCGGCGCCGCTTTCCATGATGGAGACCATCATCCAGCTCAAGCCGAAGTCCGAGTGGCGCAAGACCGCCACCTGGTACGACCAGTGGCCGCGCTGGATGCGTCCCGTCCTGGGCCGCATCACGCCGGACCACATTTCAACCGAGGACCTCACCAACGAGATGAACCGGGCACTGGAGATCCCCGGGGTGTCCAACGCGTGGACGATGCCGATCAAGAACCGCATCGACATGCTGACCACCGGGGTGCGCACGCCGGTCGGGATCAAGATTTACGGTCCGGACCTGGCGGAGATCGAGCGCATCGGAAAGGAGATCGAGCCCGTGCTCCAGGACGTCAAGGGCACGCGCAGCGTGTTCGCCGAACGGGTAGGTGGCGGCTACTTCCTGGATTTCGACCTGCGCCGCGACCAACTCGCCCGCTACGGCCTGAGCATCGGGGACGCCGAGGAGATCGTGATGAACGCGATCGGCGGCGACAATGTCGGCACCACCATCGAAGGACGGGAGCGGTATCCGATCAACGTACGCTACTACCGCGACTACCGCAGCGACCTGGCGCGCCTTTCTCGCGCGCTGGTGCCCGCGATGGACGGCAAGCTGCAGATCCCGCTGGCGGAGATCGCGACGCTCAAGCTCACCACCGGTCCCGCGATGCTGCGCAACGAAAACGGAATGCTGAACGGGTACGTGTACGTGGACGTCGACGGGCGCGACATCGGCGGGTATGTGGCCGACGCCAAGCGCGCGGTAGCCCGGAACGTCGCGGTGCCTCCCGGCTATACGCTGGCCTGGAGCGGACAGTACGAATCCATGGAGCGGGTGCGGGAGCGGCTCAAGGTTGTGCTGCCCCTTACTCTGTTCCTGATCTTCCTGCTGCTGTACCTGAACACGGGTTCCACAGCCAAGACGCTGGTCGTGCTCCTGGCAGTGCCGTTCTCCGCTGTGGGCGCGATCTGGCTGCTGCACCTCCTGGGCTACAACATGAGCATCGGAGTGTGGGTTGGCCTTATCGCGCTCATGGGGGTGGACGCGGAGACGGGCGTATTCATGCTGCTCTACCTGGACCTGGCGTTCGAGGAGCGCCGGTCGGCTGGACGGATGAACACGCGCGAGGACCTGTGCGAGGCGATCACGCACGGCGCGGTCAAGCGGATCCGGCCGAAGGTGATGACGGTGGCGACGATGTTTGTGGGGCTGGCGCCGATCATGTGGTCGGCGGGGACGGGAGCGGATGTGATGAAGCGCATCGCGGCGCCGATGATCGGCGGCATCTTCACGTCCTTCCTCCTGGAACTGATGGTGTATCCCGCGATTTACGAGGTATGGAAATGGCGATCGGTAAAACGGCAGCAGCCGGCCTGATGCTGGCCTTTCAGTTGGGAGCGGTGCAATTCGCGATGCGTCACGAGCATCTGCGCAAGGGGTGCGACGGCACCATGACGGTGGACGCCGCCGGCGTCCGTTTCGCCGGTCCGAAGCATGGCTGGGAGTGGAAGTACGACGATATCGAGCGTTTAACTTTGTTACCAAATGGGCTGCGTATACTGACCTATAAGGACAGCAAGCTCAGGCTGGGTGCCGATGTGGAATTCCGCTTTACCGGGAAACTCCCGGCTAACGAACTGTATCGCCAGTGGTCCGCGCAACTGGACCAGCGTTTCGTGGCGGCGGGATTCTTCGGGCTCGAGGGCGAACGCATCCTCGCCAGGCGCCTGGCGCGGATCGCGGGCAGCCAGGGCGCCCTGGTCTTCGCGTCCGGCGGCATCGCCTGGAACGGCGCGGGGGAGGGGCGCACCTGGCGCTACCGCGATATCCGGAACGTTTCCAGCTCCGGACCGTTCCAGCTCAGCATCACGACCTTCGAGAAGCAGTTCGATTTTCAACTCAAACAACCCATCACCGAGGCCTGGTACAACCGGGTCTGGCTGGATGTGGAAAAGAAAAACGGGAGAATCCAATGAAGAAGACGATTTTGATGGCGGCTGCCACGGCGGCCCTCTCTTTCGGCGCCACCTTTACGGGCGTCATCACGGACAGCATGTGCGACAACGCCGACCATAAGGACATGCACATGGCCTCGGACGCGAAGTGCGTCGTCGAGTGCGTCAAAGGCATGAATGGCAAGTACATGCTCTACGACGCCGCCGCGAAAGCGTCCTACGTGCTGAGCGACCAGAAGACGCCGGAGAAGTTCGCCGCGAAGAAAGTCACGGTCACCGGCACGCTGGACGCGAAGAGCAAGACCATCAAGGTGGACTCGATCGCCCTGGCGAAGTAGCTACGCCACGGGATTGCGCAGCAGCCCGACGTATTCCAGTTCGACTTCGACCACGTCGCCGGGCGACATCATGCGGGTGTTGCCCGGCGTCCCGGTGTAGACGATGTCGCCGGGGACCAGGGTGACCCACTGGCTGATCCAGCTCAGTACCGTGGGCACGTCGAAGATCAGGTCGCTGGTGTACTGCTTCTGGACCGTCTCGCCGTTGATGCGCGTCTGGAGGAGCAGGTTCGAGTAATCCGCGCCGGCGACGATCGCCGGACCGAGCGGGGCGAACGTGTCGGAGCCCTTGGCGCGCCACCATTGCAGGTCGGACTTCTGCCAGTTGCGCTCGCTGATGTCGTTGCCGGCGGTGACGCCGAAGATGGCGGAGCGGGCTTCTTCGGCCGATGCTTTGGAGAGCGAGCGTCCCACCACGACCACCATTTCGCCTTCGGCGTGTACTTCGCTGGCGTCGCGCGGAATCACGACGGCATCGCCGGGATTCTGCAGGGAGGAGACCGGTTTGTAGAACATCTCGGGCGTTTCCGGCTGCGGCCGCGTGCCGAGATGGCTTTTGTAATTGCGCCCCACCGCGAGGATTTTGCCGGGCACGATCGGCGCCAGCAGCTTGACCCCGGCGAGTTTGTGGGTGACGCCGGTGGGCGTAAGCGAATCGAAGAGGCCGCCGGGGAGGGCGTGGATGGTGTCGCCTTCGAGGATGCCGTAGGAGGCGCCGGAGGCGGTCGAGAAGCGCACGTAGCTGGTCACGCAGGGTATTGTAACGCGCTCGCGCGGGGCTTCACCCGATGCGCGGCAGTTCTTCTTCCGCCGGCGCGCCGGTTTCGCCGCGGAAGGCCATCTTCAGCAGGGGCGGCGCGACCATTGTGGTCATCACGCTCATGAAAACTACGACGCCATAGATGGCCTGCGACATGATCCCCGTCTTGAGACCGATCCCGGCCACGATCATGCCGACTTCGCCGCGGGGCACCATGCCGACGCCGATGCGTGCGGCGTCCGTGCGTCCCATGCGCAGGGCGCCCAGCCCGCAACCGATGAACTTGGACGCGATCGCCGCGCCGAGAACGATCAGCGCGAGCAGCAGGGTGCCGGAACTGGTGAACGCCGCCGGATCGAACTGCAGCCCGATATTCACCAGGAAGAAAGGCACCAGCAACTCCGCGACCCCATGGGTCAGATCGCGGGCGCGGCTCCGGGTGGCCTCGCTGAGCGCCATACCCGCGAGGAAGGCGCCCACGATAGCGGCGACCCCGGCATACACGGCCAGCACCGAGAGGGCGAACAGGACGGTCATGGCGACCGCGAACTCCGCTTCGGCGAGGTGCATGCGCGAGCCGACTCGCGGCAACACCCGCTGCGCCGTGCGGCTGCCGAACTTCGCCACAAACGCGGTGAAGCCGAGTGCCAGGGTTCCTGTGAGTGCGATATCCAGGTAGTTCATCTCGCCGCGCGAGAGGCCGCTAACGATGGCCAGCACGATCAACCCGAGGATGTCGTCGATCACGGCGGCGGCGAGGATGACCCGCGCCGCGCGGGTGCCCAGGAGTCCGCGGGCGGCCAGCACCTGGCCGGTAATCCCGACGCTGGTGGCGACCATGGCGGCGCCGGTGAAGATGCTTTCAATGCGCGGCTCGCCCCAAAGCGTGCAGATGCCCCACCCGGCGGCGAAGGGGACGATCACACCAGCCACCGCCACGAGCATGGCGGTGCCCCCCACCCGCATCAACTCCGCGGCCTTGATCTCCATGCCGACGCGGAACAGCAGGAACATCACGCCAAGATCGGCGAGGATACGGATGACTTCGTTGGGCGCCATCCACGCGAGGAGGTGGGGGCCGATCAGGATGCCGGCCAGGATTTCGCCGATGATGCCGGGCTGTCCCACACGCTCGAACAACTCCGACAGGAGCTTGGCCGAGGTGAAAACCAGCAGCATCGAGAGCGGAATTTCCACCGCGCTGTGCATACTCTCATGGTACGCGGCGGTCCGCGTTCTACCGGACTATCGTTTGGACTCGAACGGTGAACAGCGGAGACGTGGCGGGCGCGGCAACTCCGGCGGCATCTTCCAGCGTGACCTCGACGGCTTCCGCGTCCGGATCGATGCTGCCGCGCCGCATGTGCACGGTGGCGCCGCCGGACGCTGCCTGGAAAAGACCGGCGGGCCGTGGCTTGCCGTCCTTGGGGATAGTCCACATCGCGTAGGCCTTGCCAGGGGACGCCGGCGGCAGGTTGGAGACAATCAGCACCGCGCCCTGCGACGGACTGACGAAGACCCTGCCGGTGGGCGCCGTCTGCTGCCTCGCGCCGAATGCGGCGGAGCGCGTATCGCCGCCGCCGATGATGCCGAGGGCGTCGTGGAGGCGCGTGATCTCCATGTTCTGGGTGCGGCGGATCTCATTCACCCGGCCGAGCTCACGGCCGGTATCGTTCTCGCGCCCGGCGAAGTAGAAGCACGCGATGATGGCGAAGGCGAGCGCGCCGCCAAGGATGGGGATCCAGATGAAGCCGGCCGATGCTCTGCCGGTGGCGGGCGTGATGCGCCGCAGCAAGGGCGCCGGCTCCGCGCCCCGCGCCGCGATTCCCAACACCGCGGCGGCATCGCGCGCGCGCCGCATGGCGGCGGTACACGTGACGCAACCGCGATCGAGATGCGCCTGAATCTCGCGGTGCTCGGCCGCTGCCGCGAGTCCCATGGCATCCAGCCCGTAGTGATCG
>JAFDVU010000193.1 GCA_018268835.1 Acidobacteriota bacterium
TGAAACCGCCAGTGCCGCCCGATCCGAAGCGCAGGGATCTGCTCGCATTCGGCCCGGAAACGGACGGTTCGTTCAGAAACGCACAACTTAGCCGCCACCGCGGTAGTGCTAAGGAGGGGTGAGTCACCCACGTAGCGAACCTATATTGGGTAAAAGCAAAAAGCAATGCCCAAAATGAGGCATATTACTAAGTCCAAAGATCCAGGACACCAGCACGAAGCGTCTGATCGAAGTGCTGTTAATCCGCCGCGAATAGCAGATGGCTAACCCAACAGCGCGATCGCGTCACAAGCCGGCTTGAGCGCTGGATACAGCGATTGGTAGATGCGATGCGCCTTGCCGTAGAACGCCGCGTCGCCTCGATTCGGTTCCACCGACGCCGTCTCGCGGATGGCGGCGCGGCAGACTTCGGGGACGCTCGCGTACGCGCCGGTTCCCGCCAGCGCGAGCAGCGCCGCACCGTAGGCCGAGCCTTCCTGCGTCTCCAGCGTGACCACGCGCTTGTTGAGGATCGAAGCCAGCAGCCCGCGCCAGAATTCGCTCTTGGCGCCGCCGCCGGAGGCGCGCACCGATGCCACCGCCACGCCCAGTCCTTCCACGATCTCCAGGCAATCGCGCTGGCTGTAGGAGACGCCTTCGATGACCGCGCGGATCAGGTCGGCGCGCGTGTGCTTCGCGGTCATCCCGATCCAGCCGCCGCGGATGGTGGCGTCGAGGTGCGGGGTCCGCTCGCCCATCAGGTAGGGCAGCCAGAACAAACCGTGCGCGCCGGTGGGCGATTGTGCGGCTTCGGCGGTGAGCGCATCGTAGCTCACGCCGGGGCAGAGCTGGTTGCGCATCCATTGCAGGCTGAGGCCGGCGCCCTGCGTGACGCCCATGACGTGCCACTTGTCGCGCACCGCGTGGCAAAAGGTGTGCACGCGTCCCGCGGGATCGTACGCCACCTTTTCCATATGGGCGAACACCACCCCCGAAGTGCCGATGGTGCAGGAGACGACGCCCTCTTCGACGATGCCGTTGCCGACCGCGCTCGACGCCTGGTCGCCGCCGCCGCCCACTACCGGCGTGCCCGCGGCGAGACCGGTGAGTTCGGCTACCTGCGCGGTGATGCGTCCGGTGATCTCGCTCGATTCGTAACAGGCGGGCAGGATGGACCGGTCCAGTCCGAGCGCGTCCATCATCTCCCACGACCAGCGGCGGCGCACCACGTCGAACACGCTGGTGCCGCTCGCGTCGGAGACTTCGCTACAGAATTCGCCGGTGAGGCGGAAGCGCACGTAGTCCTTGGGCAGAAGCATTTTGCGCACGCGCGCGAAGTTGGCCGGCTCGTGATCGCGCACCCACAGCAGTTTGGGCAGGGTGAAACCGGTGAGCACCGGGTTGGCCGTGTATTCGAGGATCTTCTCGCGGCCCACCTTGGCGTTGACGAAGTCCACCTGCTGCTGGCTGCGCTGGTCGCACCAGATGAGCGACGGGCGGATGACCTGACCGGCATCGTCGAGGATGACCAGGCCGTGCATCTGGCCGGAGAGGCCGATGCCTCGAATCGCGGCGCCCTTGACGCCGGATTCCGCGAGCACGCCGCGGATGGCGGCGACCACGGCGTCCCACCAGTTTTCGGGACGCTGCTCAGCCCACAGCGGGCGGGCCATCGTCATGTCCTCGTGGGGAGCGGTGAAGCCCGCCAGAACCGCGCCGCGGTCGTCTACCAGGAGGGCGCGAGAGCCCCCGGTGCCAACGTCGATGCCAAGCCACATGGGCATATCGTACCAGGATGGTAGAATTCTGGACGGTGCCCGAGATCATCGCCATTCAACCCAAATTCCGGCCCGTGCTGGATCCCGAGTTCGTGCCCGCATCGTTGTGGAACCGCGCCTTTCGCGCCGCTGTAAAGGCCGCGGGCGGCGGCGAACCCCTGGCGCTTGCGCTCGAACGAAGCGATGGCTCGGTGAGTGTGTACCGCACCGCGATTCTGCCGCACGAAGGCCCGAACGTCGCGGTCAACGAGCGCTACGCCGAACGGCTGCTCAAGTTCCTGCTCTGGCAGAAGGGCGGCTGGCGCGTGACCGTGGTGGGCAACCCGCAACTGGCCGCCGCGCTGCGCGGCATCTACGCGCCCGGCGGCGCGCGCGCGTTCGACTACGAATTCATGGGCGAGCGCGTGTACGGCCACGCGATGACCGTGGAACACGCGGCCTACGGGCAGGCTCCGGACGAGCGCGAGACGGCGGCGCCGCTGGGGCGTCACCTCGAAGGCTGCCGCATCGGGTTCGACCTGGGCGCGAGCGACCGCAAGTGCGCCGCGGTCATCGACGGCAAGGTGGTATTCAGCGACGAAGTGCCCTGGAATCCGGCCGTGCAGGCGGACCCGCGGTATCACTTCGATGGCGTGGACGATTCGCTGCGCCGAGCCGCCGCGCACTTGCCGCGGGTGGACGCCATCGGCGGCAGCGCCGCGGGCGTGTACGTGGCCAACGAAGTGCGCGTCGGCTCGCTGTATCGCGCGGTGCCCAGAGAGCAGTTCGATACGCGCATCCGTCGGCTGTTCTTCGACCTCAAGGCGAAGTGGGGCGGGATTCCGTTCGACGTGGTGAACGATGGCGAAGTGACCGCGCTGGCCGGTTCGATGGCGCTCAACGACGCCGCGGTGCTCGGCGTGGCCATGGGCAGCAGCCTTGCGGCCGGCTTCGTCACGCCGCAGGGCAACATCACGTCGTGGCTCAACGAACTGGCGTTCGTGCCGGTGGATTACCGCGCCGGGGCGCCGGCGGACGAATGGAGCGGCGATCCCGGCGTGGGCGCGCAGTACTTCTCGCAGCAGGCCGTGGGCCGGTTGCTGGCGCCGGCGGGCATCGACCTGCCCAAAGAGATGACGCTGCCGGTGAAACTCGAAGCCGTGCAGAAGTTGATGGCGGCGGGCGACGAGCGCGCGCGCAAAATCTACGAAACCATCGGGGTGTACTTCGGCTACAACATCGCGACTTACGCGGATTACTACGAGTTCCGCAATTTGCAGGTGCTCGGCCGCGTGATGACCGGGGAAGGCGGCGACCTCATCCTGCGCACCGCCGGAAGCGTGTTGAAGGCCGAGTTCGGGGAACTGGCCGAGCGCGTCCACTTCCACATCCCAGACGAGAAAGAGAAGCGCCACGGGCAGGCGATCGCGGCGGCGAGCCTGCCGGCGCTCTAGTTAAGAGGACCTATGCAATTCCATCAACCCAACGCGGATTTCTTCGTGCCCGACGGCACGGCGCCGGAAGCGGCCATCGCGCGCACCACCCACCTGTGCATCGCGGCGCACCAGGACGATATCGAGATCATGGCCTACCACGGGATCGCCGAGTGCTTCGGGCGCGCCGACCGCTGGTTCAGCGGCGTGGTGGTCACCAATGGCGCGGGCAGTCCGCGAACCGGCATCTACGGAAATTACACCGATGCGGAGATGCAGCAGGTGCGCATCGTCGAGCAGCGCAAGGCGGCGTACGTCGGCGAGTACGGCTTCCAGGCGCAGTTGGGCTTTTCGAGCGGGCAGGTGAAGAATCCCCGGGAAACCGCCGTGGTGGAGGACCTCAAGAAGATCCTGCTCGCCGCGCGGCCCAACGTGGTCTACCTCCACAATCCGGCGGACAAGCACGATACCCACATCGGCGTGATGCTGCGCGCGGTGGCGGCGCTGCGCGCCGTGCGTGGGGAGACGCGGCCGGAGAAGGTCTACGGGTGCGAGGTCTGGCGCGATCTGGACTGGCTGCCGGACGATGTCAAACAGGTGCTGCCGGCGAGCGCGCGCAGCAACATCGCGGCGTCGCTGGTGGGCGTCTTCGATTCGCAGGTCAGCGGCGGCAAGCGCTACGACCTGGCCACCGCCGGGCGCCGCCTGGCGCACGCGACATACTACGCGTCGCACGGCACCGACGAGGAATCGGCCATCAACTTCGCCATGGATCTGACACCGCTGGTGGACGATCCCGCGCTTTCGGTGACGGACTACGTGCTCGGCCGCATCGATCTGTTCCGCGCCGACGTGGAGAAGCGGGTCCGGGGCTTGGGGTAGGATGCCGCGGGGCCGTGTGTACCGCCGCGCCTTTCGGGAGTACCGCGCACAGGCCCTCTGGAACCTGCGGGAATTGGAGCATCCGGCTCCGGAAGACGCCTTGGCCTTCACCCGCAGCCTGCGGATTGAAGGCGACCTGAACGCGCGCCGCCTGGCCGAGCAGATCGAGTTGGCCTGCCGTGCCGCTGTCTAAGATCCAAAATAACTCCTGGCGATGCGGCGGTCCCAAATGCATGCGTGCCCGGGTGCATCCGCGCGTTGCCTGCCTTTCGCATAAGAAAATAGCTTTTGACCAGTGCTGAACTCAAACGATGGCTGGAGAAACGCGGCTGCTCATTTGGGACGCAGAGAGGCAGTCATCTCAAGGTGTACCTTGGCGGCCTGTCCCGATGCACCCAAAAAAGGAATTGAGTACGGGCACGGTCGAGGGCATCAAGAAGCGCCTGGGCCTAAAGTGAGGTGAGCGCATGGAATATCCCGCGAAATTCGTTCGTGACAAGGAATCCGGTGGCTTTGTCGTCACCTTTCCTGACGTTCCGGAAGCGATCACTCAGGGTGACACGGGCGAAGAGGCGGTCCGGATGGCCGAAGAGGCCCTGGAACTGGCGCTCACCTTTTACACCGAAGCGAATCAGGACCTTCCCAAGCCGGGACCGTTGAAAAAGGGAATGCGTATGGTGGGCGTAACTGCGCTGAGCGAGGCCAAGTTCATGCTCTACTCGGCCATGCGCTCGGCCGGGATCCGGAAAGTTGAGCTTGCCCGGCGCCTTGGCTGCTCGCCGAGTCAGGTGGACCGCCTCCTGGATATTCGGCACCGGTCAAAACTGGATCGGCTACAGGCCGCCTTTGCGGCCATCGGCAAACGGCTGAGCGTGCGAGTGGTCGATCGCGCCGCCTAGTTCAGCCCGGTTTCCCTTTGCAACCCGATTTGCCCCGTGCAAGCCGCCTGTTTTATACTAAACAATTGAACTGAAATGCCCAAACGTACTTTTCAACCGAATAACCGTCACCGCGCGAAGACGCATGGATTTCGCTCGCGCATGGCGACCAAGAACGGCCGGGCCGTTCTCTCACGCCGCCGTGCGGCGGGCCGCAAGAAGCTCACGGTGAGCGACGAAAGGTAAGCCTCCATCGCTGGTTTTCCGAAACGTGTCCGTCTGCTCCGATCACAGGATTTTCGCCGGGTTTACGATGGGGGGTCCCGTTTCTCCGGGCCCCTGTTCGCAGCTTTCTGCGTCCGCGAGGCCGGCGATGCCGGTCCGCGCATCGGCTTCACTCTCCCGCGCGCGGTCGGCAAGGCGGTGGTGCGCAACCGCATCAGGCGGCGTGTCCGTGAAGCCGTCCGCCTCAACCTGGATCAATTGAGCCCGCAGTGGTCCATAGTCATCAATCCCCGGCGCAAGGCCTTCGATGCCCCGATGGCGGAACTTCATCGCGAGGTTCAGCGTCTTTTCCAGCGGTGCAGTGGATCGTGATCCGCATGCTTCGCGCCTACCAGATCGCAATTTCTCCCCTTCTGCCCGCCGCCTGCCGTTTTCATCCCACGTGTTCGGAATATGCCCTTCAGGCTGTGGGCCGGTACGGAGCGCTCAAGGGGACCTGGATGGGGCTGTGCCGCCTGGCGCGCTGCCATCCGTTTCACGCGGGCGGCTATGATCCGGTCCGCTAGTCGCGTCTCTTAACGGAATTATTCAGCATGGCAGAACCAGTCAAGGGCGGCGGCAACCCGGCGCAGCCGCCGAAAGAAATGTCGATGGAGATGCGGCTGTTGCTCGCATTTCTCCTGATGGGCGCGGTGATGTTCCTGTTCCAGTACCTGTATCCCCAGGCGCCGCCCACCGAACAGAAGAAGCAGACCACGCCCGCCGCGCAGACCGCGCCGGCATCGTCTCCCGCGGCCACTCCCGCACCCACGTCCGAAAAACCGCAGCCCCAGGCGGCGGCGCCGGCGGCTCCCAACCCGGCGGCCACGCCGGCGGTGGTGCTGCCCCACCTGGTGATCGACACCGACCTGTACCGCATCGAGTTGAGCAACCAGGGCGGAAACATTCGCTCCTGGCAGCTTAAGAAGTGGAAGGGGAACGATGGGAAGCCGCTGGAACTGGTCAACGCCGCTTCCGGCCTGGATTTCCCGCTCTCCCTGCACTTCCCCGATACCAAGCCCTCCACCAATGTGAACTGGTCCTGGTTTCAGCAGACCGTGGATCCGGACCACCTGGGCGTGACTTACGAGTTTTCCGACGGCCACCTGCATGTGCGCAAGGTGATCCGCTTCCAGAAGGACAGCTATCTCTCGATGGTTTCGAGCGAAGCGGCGCTGGATGGCCGCGCGCTGCCGCATATGCTGCAATGGCGCGGCGGATTCGGCGATTTCACCGTCGCCGCCGCCAGCGCGAACCAGCGCGCTCTCTACTTCGACGCGGCAGCCAACAAACTCACCGAGGAGACCGCCAAGGCGGCGTCCAAGGCTCCCGTCACGGCCAGCGGACAGTTCACTTTCGGCGGACTGGCGGACAACTACTTTGCCGCCGTGTTTCTGGCCGAAGGCAACAGCGGCGTGCGGCAGGTGATGTTCGGCGATCACGTGCCGACGGCGCTCAACAAGACTCCGGAGTTGTACAGCGGCGTCGCGGTGAGCGACGGCGAAGCCAACCGCTTCGAAGTCTTCGTCGGTCCCAAGGATCTTGACCAGTTGCGCCGCATCAACCCCAAACTGGTCGAGGTGGTGGATTTCGGCTGGATGGCGATTCTTGCCAAGCCCCTGTTCCTGGTCGTCAACTGGGTGAACAGCGGCTTCATCCACAACTACGGCTGGGCCATCGTCGTGGTGACGATCGTGCTCAACCTCGCGCTTTTCCCTCTGCGCCTGGGCAACATGAAGTCCATGCGCAAGATGCAGGCGCTCAAGCCGCAGATCGACGCCATCAACGCCAAGTACAAAAACGTCTCCCTGCGCGACCCGCGCAAGGCGGACCAGAACCAGGAGGTCATGGACCTCTACAAGAAGCACGGCGTCAACCCTATGGGCGGATGCCTGCCGATGCTGATTCAGCTTCCTTTTTTCTTTGCCTTCTATAAGGTATTCATGGTCAGCGTGGAGATGCGCGGCGCAAGCTGGCTCTGGGTGCACGATCTTTCGCAACCCGAACAGGCGGCGATTCACGTGCTGCCGCTGATCATGATCGGCAGCCAGTTCTTCATGCAGAAGATGACCCCGCAGGCGACGGGCGTGGATCCGAACCAGCAGCGCATGATGATGTTCATGCCGCTCATGTTCGGCTTCCTGTTCTACAACCTGCCCAGCGGCCTGGTGTTATACTACTTGACCAGTAACCTGGTGGGTATTGGGTTGCAATGGTTCTTCAATAAAACGGCGATGGCGGAAGACGCCGCGTTGAGCGTTGCTCCACCCAAAAAGAACGGCAGGAAATAAGACTTGACTGAGCGCAAATACTCCGTGGCAACCATCGGTTTGCGCATCGATGGTTTTCTGCAGACTACCCTCGAGAATGCCGGCATCGAGCTGGATTACGAGATACAGGACGCCTCCCCGCGCGAAGACGATTTCGAGACCCCGGATGTGTCCGTCCGCTTCTCCGGTCCGGATGTGGACCTGCTGCTTTCCAACCGCGCCGAACTGCTGCTGGCGCTGGAGCAGCTCACCATGGAAACGCTGCGCATGCCGAGTGAGGATCATTCGCGGCTCTCTTTCGATGCCAACGACTACCGCCTGCTGCGCATCGAGGAACTGCGCATGAGCGCCATGGCCGCGGCGGAGAAAGTGAAGCGCACGGGCGTACCGTTCCGTTTCAGTCCCATGAACAGCCGCGAACGCCGCGTGATTCACCTGTCGTTGCGTGGCGAGACCACGCTGCGCAGCGAGAGCGGAGGCGTCGGGCCGGGCCGGCACGTGGTGGTGTATCCCGCCGGAATGGCCAGCTTGCCGGATCCGCCGCCGACGTTCGCCGCGTCGCCGCGCCGCGGAGCCGGAGGCGGGGGCGGAGGACCGCGCCGCGATCGCGGTGAAGGCGGTCCGCGCCGGGACCGCGACCGGCGTGGCGGACCGCCCCGGGGACGCCGCTAGAATCGAAATATTTTCGGAATCCGCCTTGCCGCTCGGAGATACTATCGCCGCCATCGCCACGCCGCCGGGCCGCTCCGGAATCGGCATCGTGCGCCTGTCCGGCCCCGGCGCGCGCCAGGTCGCCGCACAGTTTCTCTCGCCGGTCGCGTTTCGTCCGTGGACCGCTCACCTGGCCGAACTGCGCGATTCGGCCGGCCGGACCGTGGACCAGGTCATGGTCACGTTCTATGAACAGCCGCGCTCCTACACGGCGGAGGACATGGTGGAGATTTCCTGCCACGGCTCGCCGGTCGTGCTGCGGCACGCAGTGGAGCGCGCGGTGTGCGCCGGGGCGCGCCTGGCCGAACCGGGCGAGTTCACGATGCGCGCCTTCCTGCACGGGCGGCTCGACCTGCCGCAGGCTGAAGCCGTACGCGACCTGATCGAAGCCACCACTCTCTACCAGGCGCGGATCGCCGCGCAGCAGGCATCCGGCAGCGTTTCGCGCCGCATCGCGCCGGTGAAGGAGCAGTTGCTCGAACTGATCCTGCTGCTGGAGGCGGGAATCGATTTCGCCGAGGACGATGTGGCGATCGCCGCGAGCGAGGAGATCCAGCGGCGCCTGGCCCCGATCGAGGTCGCGGTGGATCAACTGGTGGCCAGTTTCGGCTACGGCGGGCTGGTGCGGCAGGGGATCACGCTGGCCATCGTGGGGCGCCCCAACGTCGGCAAGAGCAGCCTGTTCAATCGCCTGCTGGAGCAGGACCGCGCCATCGTCACCGAGATTCCCGGCACCACGCGGGACCTGGTGAGTGAGACGGCGTCGATCCGCGGCATCCCGGTGAAGCTTTACGATACGGCGGGGATCCGCAAGACTACTGAAAAGGTGGAAGCGCTCGGCATCGAGCGCAGCTACCAGGCCATGGCGGACGCGGACCTGACTGTGGTGGTGGTGGATCTTTCCGCCAGCGATGCGGCGGACGATCTCAAGTCGCGCGTGGGCGGAGCGGTTCTGGTAGCCGGCAATAAGTGTGACCTCGCTCACGCCGCGGTACCGGCGGGCGTGATCCCGGTGAGCGCGCTCACCGGCGAGGGCGTTCCGCGACTGCGCGACGCGATCCTGGATGCGGTGGCGCCACACGGCGCCTTCGAGCGGGAGAGCGGCTTTATCACCAGCGTGCGCCACGAGCAGTTGCTGCGCGAATCGGCCACCTACCTGGCCAAGGCGCGCGAAGCCGTGGCCGCCGCCATCCCGCACGAGATGCTGCTGCTGGATCTCTACGCCGCGCTGCGCCCGATCGATGCCATCACCGGCGCCACCACCGCGGACGACATCCTCAACCGCATCTTCAGCACCTTCTGTATCGGGAAGTAGACCGGCATCGCCGGCCTGCTCCCTGCGTTTTTTCCCCGGGCGACCGGAACTGCCGCCCGCGCACGCACCTTTCGAATGGTTGTGTGTGGGAGAACGCCTGCTACCTGCTGCCCGATGAGCGGCGCAGGGGAGGTCTTCGAAGGATTGCGCCGCGAGATCGGTTTTACCGCCGAGGCCATCTGGAAAGCACCGCGGGCGAGCAAGGCGCTCAGACAATTCCCCAACATCGGCGATCCGCGGCGTGCGGGAGGCCATCGCCGGCGAACTGCCGAAAGGGGCGGAACAACTGTCGCGGGCTCACCTGCTGCTGCGGACGCACGCCAAAACGCTCTGCAAGGATGCTCGCCCGATGTGCCCCGAGTGCCCGGCGGAGAGACAGTGTGCCTGGGCTACAGCTTCCGCCGGAAAAAGTCCGCTGTCGCCGCGTACCCCTTCAACCACGACTGGTGCCGCAGGAAACCGTGGATCTCGTCGGGGATGATCAACTGTTCGAAGTAGACGCCCTGCCGCCGCAGCGCGTTGGCCAGGGTCACGGTCTCGCTGAACTGCACGTTGCGGTCGTCGTCGCCGTGGATCAGCAGCACCGGCGATTTCCACGTGGACACCGCTGCCATCGGAGAGGATTCGAAGGCGGTGCGGGTAGCGTCCGTCTGTACGGCGGGCGCGGCGCTGTTCGGATTCTGCCGCGCGCTCCAATCGTGCACCCCGTGGAAGTCCACGCCGGCGGCGAAGAGCGCGGAATCGCGCGCCAGGCCGAGCGCCGTGAGATAGCCGCCGTAGGATCCGCCCCACAGCCCGATGTGCGCGCCATCGACGTCCGGGCGGCTGCGCAGGTAGAGTCCGGCGCCTTCGACGTCATGGAACTCGCTCGCGCCGTTGGCGCCGTAGTTGGCCGGCTCGCGGAACGCCTGTCCGTAGCCGATGCCGCTGCGGTAGTTGATGGAAAGCACGATGTACCCCTGGCCGGCCAGGTACTGGTTCATCGCGTAGGCGTGGTTGTAGTAGTCCATGTAGTGCCAGCCGAGCAGCATCTGGCGGCGCGATCCGCCGTGCATGAAGACGATGGCCTTCCGCTTCTCTCCCGGCTTGAGGCCGGCGGGCAGGAAGAGCTGTCCGTGGATCTGCATGCCATCGCTGGCGGAGTAGATCACCTGTTGCGGGACCACCAGCGAGTTCGTGGGGAAGTCCGCCGGGACGGTGCCGGGCGCGATGTCGCGGGCGGCGCTGCCGCCGAGTTGCACCACGGCGCGCGCGGGCTCCTTCGTGCCGGCTTCGAGGAACGCGAACCCGCCCGCGACCGGCGCCGGCTGCCACTCCAGGTTCTCCCCGGCGGTGACGGCGCGCGGCGCTCCCGCGGTGGTGGAGACGCGCCAGATGTGACGGCGGTCGATATCGTCCTGGTTGGACGAGTAGACGATCTCGCCGCCATCCGCCGCGGGTGTCCAGTGCTCGACTTCGAACTCGCCCGGCGTGAGCAGCGTCGCGCTGCCGCCCTCGGCCGGGATCGAATAGAGATGGCTCCAGCCGTCCTTCTCCCACGGGAAGACGATGCGCCCGCCCCCCGTCCACACGATCTGCTGCGCGGCTTCGAGCGGATGGAAGGCGCTGCCCGTGCCGCGGTCCGCCTGCCACAGCGCGCGCCCCTCGCCGGTGGATGCGTCCGCCACCCGGATGGCCCACGGGGTCGCGCTGACGCCGCCGCGTCCGCCGCGTCCGCCGCCGCCGCCGGCCATGCGGGTGAAGGCCACGTGGCGCGAATCGGGCGACCACGCGGGGTTGCTGTCGCGATCCACCGTCGGGTCGAGGTAGGTGATGTTCTTCGCCGCGAAATCGTACACCGCGATGAATGCGTGGTTGGTGCGGTCGCTGACGAAGGCGAGTTTGCTTCCGTCCGGCGACCAGCGCGGATCGGCGGCGGTCACCCCCGAGCGCGGCCGGTAAAGCGGTTCGGGATTCGCGTTGCCTTCGAGCGCCACCAGCCACAACATGCCGCCCGAGAGGTACACCATGCGGTCGCCCTTGGGCGAGACCGCGGGTGAATGACCGGACGCGATCTTGCGCGGCGCCTTGCCGGGCGCGGCCAGCCAGATGGCCTGTTCGGTGCCGTTGACATCGGTGGACGGATTCGGGTCGGGGCGCCCGAGAAATTCCAGGTCGCCGCCGCGCGTGTAGACCACGCCGCTGCCATCGGGGAGCCACGCGAGTTGGCCGGCGTCGGTGCCGTCGTCGCCCTGATAGTTCGTCAGGCGCGAGCCGCGGAAGTCCGGCGCGGACGCGACATACACGTTGCGCGCGCCGCATTCGTTGACCACCCACGCGACGTGCCTGCCGTCGCGCGACGCGGTCAGGTCGTAGGGAAACGGCGCCGACATCACCTGTTCGATGGTGAAGCCGGAAGCGGCGAGCGCCGCGGGAAGCAGCAGGGCGAGCAGCGGTGACCTCATGTCGGGTTAGTCTACCGCAAGCGCGCCGGCCGCCGCCGGGTTACTTCTCTTCGCGGATCTGCTGGCTCAGATAGCGCTCGTAGCCGATTTCCTTGACCTGGTGTACCTGGGCTTCGAGCCAGTCCACGTGCTCCTCTTCGTCCTTGAGCAGGCGCTCGAAGAGTTCGCGGGAGGCGTTGTCGCCTTCGTCGCGGCACACCTGCACGGCGCGGTTGTACATCTTCACCGCGTCGATCTCCAGCTTGAGATCGCTCTCCAGTTGCTCGCGCACGTTCTTGCCGATGTTGAGCTGGAGCGCCTCGTTCATGCTCGGCGTGCCGTCCAGGAAGAGGATTCGTTCGATGAGCGTTTCGGCGTGCTTCATCTCGTCGATGGATTGCTTCTTGATGTAGGCGCCGAGCTTGGAATAGTGCCAGTTCTCGCACATTTCCGCGTGCAGGAAATACTGGTTAATGGCGGTCAGTTCCTCTCTGAGCGCCTCGTTGAGTAGTGCGATGACTTTCGGGTTTCCTTGCATGCCCACATGGTACCGCCGGCCTAACGATCGCGGAAGCTGCGCTCCACCGTGTCGCGCGGGTCCGTGGAAAACCCGTGGTCGCGCCACAGCCAGCGCATCATTTCGGGGAAGATGGCGCCGCCCTGCTTCTGCCCGTGCTTGCCGATGCCGAAGACGTAGTTGACGTCGTAGCCCTTCTCCGTGAGCGCCTGCACCATGCGTGTGTTTTGCAGGAACCAGTCGCGCGCCGGGTCGTAACGGGAGCCGTCCGGGGAAAGCGCCCGATTGTCGTTGCGGCCGTCCTGGAGGAAGATGCGGATAGGCTTCTTTTCGCTTTTGCGGATGATATCGGGGTACTGGTTGCCGCCGCGGATGTTGGTGAAGCTGCCCACGGTGCTGAGTACCTTGCTGAACTGGTCCGTGCGCTGCCAGGCTACGGTGAAGGCGGCGATGGCGCCGGATGAAGATCCGCCGATGCCGTGCCGCTCACGGTCTTTGGAGATGTTGTACTCCTTGTAGATCGCCGGCATGAGTTCGTCGCACACCACGCGGGCGTACTTATCGTCGAGCGTGTTGTATTCGGTGGGACGGTTCGTGGTGCGGTCGCCCCACTCATGCGGATTGGGCTCGGGCTGGTCGGGGCGGCGTCCGGGGTTGATGAAGACCGCGATCATGACCGGCAGTTCGCGGCGGTAGATCAGGTTGTCGAGCACGTTAAAGGCGCGCAGGTCGCCTTCCGGCGCGAGGTAGGCCTGGCCGTCCTGGAAGATCATCAGGCTGGCGGGTTCCTTCGGGTCGTACTGTTTCGGCACGTAGACCCAATAGGTATGCTGCGTGCCGGGGTAGGCATTCGAAGGCAGCGTGAACGGCCCGCGGATCTCTCCCTTGGGCACGCCGTCCTGGGGCAGGGAATCGGGGCCGAGGTGATAGAAGGCGTCGGGGTTCGCCGGAAATTGGAGCGCCGGCGCGGCGGGCTGCGATTGGGCAGCGGCGGCGGCGGATAGGGCCAGGGTCAGCAGACAGCGTTTCATAACGGAATGGCGCCAAGATATCACAGCCGGGACCGCGCCGGATGAAACCCGCGGGCCGCTGTCGCGGTATATGGAAGTGAAGGCGGTTATGGAACTTGCCCGGAGATTCACGCTGGGCGAGATGGACGCGTTCGAAGAACTCTTCCGGACGCACCAGCGGGACGTTTACCGTTGGATCCTCCGCCTGGTGCGGGACCCGCCGGTGGCCGAAGACCTGACCATTGAGACCTTCTGGCGGATCTACCGCGCGCGCAGGCGCTTCGATCCGGACCGCAGTTTCGGCGCGTGGGCGCGGCGTATCGCGGTGAACCTCGCGATGGGGCACCTCAGGCACGCGC
>JAFDVU010000194.1 GCA_018268835.1 Acidobacteriota bacterium
GACGGCATGCGCGACATCCTGCGCCGCTACCAGCCCAGCCGCCTCGAGGACCTTACCGCGCTCAACGCCCTCTACCGCCCCGGCCCCATCCAGGGCGGCATGGTGGACGATTTCATCGAGCGCAAGTGGGGGCGCCGCGCCGTCGCCTACGACCTCCCTGAGCTCAAGGAACTGCTCGAAGAGACCTACGGTGTGATCGTTTACCAGGAGCAGGTCATGCAGATCTCCAATCGCGTGGCCGGCTACTCTCTCGGCGATGCCGACCTGCTCCGCCGCGCCATGGGTAAGAAGAAGGTCGAGGAAATGGCCAAGCAGCGCGAGCGCTTCATTAAGGGTGCCCTCGAACGCGGCTTCAACCAGAAGAAGGTCGAGAAGATCTTCGACCTCATGGAACAGTTTGCCGGCTACGGCTTCAACAAGAGCCACTCCGCGGCCTACGCCTTCCTCGCCTACGTTACCGCCTACCTCAAAGCCCACTACCCGGTCGATTTCCTGGCCGCGCTGCTCACCTCCGAAACCGGCAACACCGCCAAGGTCGTCAAGTACATCAACGAGTGCCGTGACATGGGCATTCACATCCTCCCGCCGGACGTGAATCACTCCGAGTGGAGCTTCACACCCGATGGCGAAGCCATCCGCTTCGGCCTTGGCGCGGTCAAGAACCTCGGACAGTCCGCCGTCGAAGCCATCGGCAAGGCGCGCGACGAAGGCGGCAAGTTCACCTCGCTCTACGAATTCTGCGAACGCGTGGATCTCGGTGCGGTCAATCGCCGCATGATCGAGAGCCTCATCAAGGCCGGCGCCATGGATTCGCTCGAAGGCACCCGCAGCCAGAAGTTCGCCGCCACCGAAGGCGCCATGGAAGCCGGACAGCGCGCCTGGCGCGACCGCGAAAGCGGTCAGGAAGGCCTTTTCGGTGAAGTCGTCGCGGAGGGCGGCCACCAGTACGCCCCCCTCCCCCGCGTCCCCGATTGGACCGACAAAGAGAAGCTCGCCTACGAAAAGGAACTCCTCGGCTTCTGGGTCACCGGCCACCCGCTCGATAACTACGCCGACAAAGTTGCCGAGCTCGCCACCCACGACAGCGCCTCCCTCGAAGGCCTCGAAAAGAACACCGAAGTGAAACTCTGCGGCGTCCTAACCGGCGTCACGCGCAAGCGCAACAAGGAAGGCAAACCCTGGGCCGCCATGACCATCGAGGACCGCGCCGGCTCCATCGACGGCATGTGCTTCACCACCAACTACGAGCGCCTCGCCTCCCAGATCGTCGAGGACCAGGTCGTACTCATCCGCGGCCTCGTCCTGCCCGAGGAAAACGCCGCGCCCAAAATCTCCGTGCAGGATATCGTCGCGCTCGATAACGCCCGCGTGGATTTGCCCGGCCTCATCTCCATCCGCATCTGGATCGGCCGCAACGGGGGTGCCGACCGCGCCGCCGCCCTCGGCGAACTCTTCAAGCGCAAGCCCGGCGATACCAGCGTCCGTCTCCGCCTCGAGGCCCCGCGCGATTTCTCCGTCGTCCTCGATGTCCCCGCCAAGGTCCGCCCGGACCGCGAGTTCCGCAAAGCACTCGAACAAATCTGCGGCCCCGAGTGCATGGAGCGCGCGGGATAGTGGGGTCGGCCTCCGGCCGACCTTCGTCGTCGAACCGGCATCTGCCGGGCGTCCGGCGCGAGCAGGCTACGCCGGCCCACGGAGCGAGGGTTCCCGTGCCGGGCGACCACGAGCATCCCCGGTCCACCGCCTCCGGCATCGAAGTCCCCGCCGAGTTTCAAAATCGACTCGGCCTTCGGCAAATACCAGGCCACCTGGAAATTCGAAAGCGGAGCCGTTGTCTTCCAGCGCTCCTTCGAGATGCCCGCCCAGACCGTCCCCGCGTCGCAGTACGGAGAACTGCGCAAATTCCTCGACGCGGTCACTGGCTCGGCGGAACTACCCGTAGTCCTTGTGCGGTGATGTGATTCCAGCAGTAGACTGTGTCTAGAGTGTCGATCCACCGATTAGGCGGAGCGCTCCTGCTACTGGCGCTCTCCGCGAGACCGTGTTTGATCTCACGGGTACCCAGGCTGTGGGCAAAGACACCGGGATCGCCGTCGAAGTTGTTCGCCTTCGAACGCAACGGGCGCGTCGGCTTCATCGACCCCACCGGCAAAATCAAGATCGAACCCGAGATCGTCGCCTCGATTGAAAACGTCGGCGATTTTTCGAACGGCCTTGCCCGGGTTCATGATCAGGGCTTCATCGACGAGAACGGACGTTGGGTTATCCGGCGTGACCTCTGGTCGGTGCGAGATTTCTCCGATGGCCTGGCACTTGCGATGGTGAAGGATTCCAGCCGGCAATACGGATTTCTGGGCCTGGTGCTCGATCCCTCGGGCACAGTGGTTGGCAGTGTCCCGCCGTTGGACACGCGGGATTTTTCCGAAGGTCTTGCTGCATTTGCCGCGAAGGGAAGGCCCCCTGAGCGAAGGTTCGAGCCGGGCAACTTCGTTTACCGCGATTACCCCGGCCTCGAAGGATTTCTGGACCGGACCGGCAAGGTCGTCATCGAGCCGCGCTTCGCCGCGGTCGGACCGTTCCGCGCCGGCCGCGCCCGGGCGGTCCTGGATGGCTACTGCCACATCGCGACACCGGATGGCGGTAAGGAGGGTACGCCGACAACCGGTTACCCGAGTAGTTGCGGCGGAGCACCCACCGATGCCGTGTCTCCCTGCATGGTCGGGTATATCGATCCATCCGGCAACTTCGCAATCGAGTCGCGCTTCGAATCGGCCCGGGATTTTCAGGAAGGCCTCGCCGCAGTCAGAACCGGCGGCCAGTGGGGCTTCATCGACCGAAGCGGCGCCCTCGTGATCTCTCCCCGATTTGAGCAGGCGCAGTCATTTCGAGAGGGACTCGCGGCCGTCATGATCGATGGCAAGTGGGGATTCATAGACCAAACCGGCCGACTGACGGTTCCACCGCAATTCGAAGGCGTCGAGCCCTTCTCGGATTCGCTCGCCATCGCCCGCCGGCGTGGAAAAGTGTTCTTCGTCGATCGCAGTGGCCGCACCGCAATCAACGGCCCGTTTCAGGAGGCAACTCCGTTCGTCCACGGAATCGCTGCGGTCCTTCTCAGCGAGAAACACGTCGCCTATATCGATCACTCCGGCAAGACCGTGTTCGACTATTTCCGCCCCTAGACCTAGCTAAACGGTCGCACGCGCCGCACCCCGGGGCCCCGTGCTGCCTGCGAAGTGCCAGCCACCCCTGCCCACTGCGCCCGCGCGGATCCTCACCCCTCCGTTTCCGCCACGTCCTCCGCATCCCGCTCCCGCTTCAGCAGTTGGTAGAACGTCTTGCGGTCGATCCCCGCCTCCCGCGCCGCCGCACTCAGGTTGCCGTCGCAACGCGCCAGCACGGCGCGCGCGTACGCCCCCTCGAAGCTCGCCAGGTACCGCTCCCGCGCTTCTTTCCACGGCAACTGCGCCAGCGCCCCCGCCGTGTCCGCGCCCAATGGCTCCTCGTCCAGGTCCGCCGGCTCCAGCCTGCCGTCGGGATGCAGCGCCGAGATCCGCTCCATCACGTTCTTCAGTTGCCGTACGTTCCCCGGCCACGCATGGCGCAGCAGCGCGTCGTAAAACGCGGGCGTCGGCTGCAAATCCCGCCCGTAGCGGGCGCAGAACATCTCCAGGAAAGTCTTCGCCAGCACCGGAATATCCTCCGGACGCTCCCGTAGCGGCGGAAGCCGCACCGTCACCACGCTCAGCCGGTAGAACAGTTCTCCGCGAAAACTCCCCGCCTTGATCTTCGCCGCCAGGTCCTGATTCGTCGCGCACAAAATCCGGCAGTCGATCCGCACCGGCTCCAATCCCCCCAAGCGCCGCAACTCCCGCTCCTCCACGAAGCGGAACAGCCGCGTCTGCAACTCCACGCCCAGGTCCCCGATCTCGTCCAGAAACAACGTCCCGCCCTGCGCCGCCTCGATCAGCCCCTTCTTCGACCGGTCCGCCCCTGTGAACGCCCCACGCTCGTAGCCGAACAACTCGCTTTCAATCAGCGACCCCGGCATCGCGCTGCATTCCACCGCCACGAACGGCCCGTTCCGCCGCCGGCCGTTGGCGTGGATGAACCGCGACATCACTTCCTTGCCCGACCCGCTCTCCCCCAGGATCATCACCGTCGCGTCCGTCGGCGCCGCCCGCCGGCACATCTCGATCTGCGCCTGCATCGCCGGACTCCGGCTGCTCAGCCCGGTCGATTCCCCAATCGCCTCCAGCCGGCTGCTCAGCGTCTTGACCTCGGATTCCAGCGACGAAACCTTCAGTGCCCGCCGCGCCACCAGCAGCAGATCGTCGCGCTTGAACGGCTTCTGCAGGTAATCGAACGCCCCGTTGCGCATCGCCAGCACCGCCCCTTCCACCGATCCGAACGCCGTCAGAAACACCACCGGGACCTCCGGGTGCGCCGCGTGGAGCCGGCTGAACACTTCCTCCCCGCCCATTCCCGGCATCCGCATGTCCAGGAACACCAGGTCCGGCGCTTCCGCCAGCGCGCGCTCCAGGCCCGCCACCGGATTCTGGAAGGTCGTGATCTCCGCCTCCAACTGCCGCAGCATCCGCTGAATGTTCTCGCCCATCGCGGGCTCGTCGTCGATCACGAAAATTCGGCTCACTCCGGCGTTCCTTTCAGGAACCAGTGGAACGGCTGATCGTGCGTGAAGCGTGCCGCCGGCATCTCCAGCACGAAGCACGCCCCGCCGCCCGTCCGCGGTTCGTAGCGCAGGCTCCCGTCGTACGTATCCATGAGACTCGCCGCCAGGAACAGCCCCAGCCCCAGGTGCTCCCGCCCCGTGCTCTGCAGCGCGAACGGCTCGAACAGGTGGGCGCGCATCCCCTCCGCTACCCCCGGACCGTTATCCTCCACCCGCAGCACCACCCGCGCCCCGGGCGAACGGTACGGCTCCAGCCGCAGCCAGATCGCGCCCTCCGCCCGACCCTTTAGCGCCGTGACGGCGTTGGCGATCAGCCCGCGCAGCACCTCGCTCACCGCGTGATCCGGTACCTCCACCCGCGGCACGTCCGGCGTCTCCAGCACGATCCGCACTCCCTCCGCCTCCGCCGCCGGAGCCAGCGCGCGCGCCGCCCCCTGCATCGCCTCCGCCGGTATGCACGGCGCGTACGCCTCCGCCCCGCGCTCCCGCCGCAACGCGCGCAGCAGCGTCTGCGCGATCTTGCTCATGTACCGCGCTTCCGACAACATCTGGTCCAGATCCGTGCACAGCGCTCCGTCCTCCCGGCGCTCGTCGAGCAGGATCTCGATGCGGTTGATCAGAATCGCCAGCGGGTTGTTGTACTCGTGCAGGAAGCCCGCGGTGAACTGCCCCAGCAGCGTCAGTTGGTGCGACAACCGCGCCTGCTCGTTCGCCGCCGATAGCTCCTCGCGCAGCCGCCCCACCCGGTGGCTGATCGTCGCCAGTTGCTGCCGCAGCGCCTCGGCCTCTTCCCGCTCACCCGTGAGCCGCCGCGATGCCGCGGCCGCCCGCCGGCGCGTCAGAATCACCGCCGGCAGCGGCGCCGCCGCCAGCCCGCACGAGAACAAGACCAGCGTGTCCAGCCGCGTCTCCGGCAACACCAGATACAGCACGGCCCCAATGGGAAGAAACCACAATCCCGTGAGCCAGAGCCAGTGCCACTTTGGGTCTTCTTGGCCTTCCAGCCCCCGGATGTCCGGGGTCGTCGCGCGCATGGATGGTTGAACTGCCGTACGCTGTGGATTCTATCACGCGCGCCCGCTCCGCCCCGCGCGCCGCATTACAATGGCCGCTTAGCGGCGCTGAACCATGACTCTCCCCGGTACTCCTCCCGTCACCCCCGCAACCGTCTTGTGTATGGGCTGCGCCACCATGGACCACATCTTCGGCCTGCCCGAAATCCCCCGCCAGCCCCTCAAGTACCGCGCGCGCGAATTCACAGCCGTGGGAGGAGGCAACGCCGCCACCGCCGCCGTCGCCATCGCCCGCCTCGGCGGCCGCCCCCACCTGATCGCCCGCCTCGGCGACGACCCCATCGGCGACGCCATCCTCCGCGAACTCGCCTCCCGCGGTGTCGATACCAGCCTCGTCCACCGCTTCGCCGGCTGCGCCTCGCACATCTCCTCCATCCTGGTGGACGACTCGGGCGACCGCCTCATCGTGAGCTACTTCGATCCCAAAATCTCCCACGATCCGGCCTGGCTGCCGCCCATCCCGCCCGGCGTCGGCGCCGTCCTCGCCGATGCCCACTGGCCCGCTGGCGTCCTGGAACTTTTCCGCCGCGCCGCCGCCGCCGGTATCCCCACCGTTCTCGATGCCGACATGCCTGTCTGCGCTCCGGAGTTGATCCGCGCCTCCACCGTGGCGGCCTTCTCCGCGCCCGGCCTCGACGCCGCTACCGGCGTCGCCGGAATCTCGGACGGCCTACGCGCCGCCGCCCGCATCGGACCCGGCACCATGCTCGCCACCGACGGCGCCAACGGCGTCTTCTGGCTCGACGGCGGCGAACTCCGCCACCAACCCGCCCACCCCGTCCACGCCGTCGATACCCTCGGCGCCGGCGACGTCTTCCACGGTGCCCTCGCGCTCGCCCTCGCCGAAGGCCAGACCCTGCCCGCCGCCGTCGCCTTCGCCAACGCCGCCGCCGCTATTAAAGTCACCCGCTTCGGAGGCCGTGCCGGCGTCCCCACCCGCTCGGAAGTCGAGCAGTTGCCGGCTCGCGGGGTGGCGCAGTGACCACGGCCGCCGCGGGCCGCGGCCCGCTCTCCGCCGGCCAGTGGCGCATCCTCGCCCTCCTCATCGCCTGTAGCTTCATCTGCCTGGTCGACCGCACCAACCTCTCCATCGGCGCCACCGACATCCAGCGCGACCTCCATCTCACCGACTACCGCCTCGGCCTCCTCCTCTCCGCCTTCTTCTTCACCTACGCCGCCTTCCAACTCCTCTCCATCGCGGGCTGGCTGGCCGACCGCTTCAACGTCTGTTGGGTCCTCGGCGCGGGCTTCCTGCTGTGGTCCGCCGCTACCGCCCTCTCCGGAGCCGCCCGCACTTTCGCCGCTTTCTTCGCGCTCCGGCTCCTGCTCGGCATCGGCGAATCCGTCGCCTACCCCGCCTACGCCCGGATCCTCGTCAACTACTTCCCCGAACACCACCGCGGCCTTGCCAACGCCCTGATCGACGCCGCCACCAAGGCCGGCCCCTCCGTCGGCACCCTGCTCGGAGGCCTATTCATGCTCCACTACGGATGGCGCCCCTTCTTCATCGTCCTCGGCTTCGCGGGCGCCGCCTGGCTCCTGCCTTGGTATCGCTGGATGCCGCGCGGCCAGAGCGTCGCCACACGCCAGGATCCCGCCGCCGTCCCCTCCGTCGCCGATATACTGCGCCGGCGCTCCGCCTGGTCCACCGCTCTCGGCCAGTTCTGCGCCAATTATTTCTGGTACTTCCTGATCACCTGGCTGCCCGGCTACCTCGAAAAGGAGCGCCACTTCCCCAAGGACAAAATGGCCTTCTTCGGCTCGTTCTCCTTCTTCCTGATCGGCATCGTCTCCGTCACCAGCGGATGGCTCGCAGACCGCTGGATCCGGCGCGGCGCGACCCCCACCCTCGTGCGCAAAACCTTCGCTGGCACCGGACTCGCACTCTCTACGATCATCCTGCCCGTTGTGCTCGCGCGCGACGAGCGCACCGCCATGGCCCTCCTCTTTGCCGCCTGCGTGGCCTTCGGTATCTACACCCCCACCATCTTCGCCATGACCCAGACCCTCGCCGGACCGCTCGCCGCCGGCAAATGGACAGGCCTGCAGAACGGCTTCGCCAACCTCGCCGGCGTCGCCGCGCCCGTCCTCACCGGCTGGATCGTTCAGGTCACCGGCCAGTTCTACCTCGCGTTTCTCCTCGCCGCCGCCATCGCCCTCGCCGGCGCCGCCTTTCTGACCCTCGGGGTCGGCCGCATCGAACAGGTGGCCTTCCCCGTCCGCGCCACAGACTGAGCATGGCGGCAGCCGCATCGATTCCCGCCCTACCGCCGCCGCTCGCCCTTCCGCCCCGTCCTCCGCACAAACTCCATTGCGCCCACCAACAACCCCCGCAGCGCATCCGCGCCGATCCGGTTCAACCGCACCAGCACGATCGGATGCCCCGCATAGTGCTCGGTCACATAGTAAGTCTCCGGCGCCTCCGCGAGTAACTCCTCCCGCCGCCCCAAATCCACCACCACCGCCAGCGAGCCCGCTTCCGCCGACCGGTGCGACGGCACGCACGTGAACATCTTCCCCCCGGTCTTGAGGGCAGGCTGCCCGTAACACGTCGATTCCTGCACTCCCGGCAGCCCCCGCCCGATCCCCCGCACCATCTCGAACCCCGCCTTCGCGCGCGCCATCCCGGCATTCTACACTCCCCTCGCCGCCCGGAGCGCTCGAGTTTTCGCGCCCATCCTATAATGGTGATTTGCCCTCAATCCCAGCGCTCAATTCCCGCTCGCTTCCCGGTCGCCTCTGGAGAGTCGTTTGACCCAACACCGCCCTCAATGCGTTCTCATCACCGGTGCCGGACGCGGCATCGGCAAGCGCCTCGCCCTGGGCTTCGCGAAAGAAGGCGCGCGCGTCGGCCTGCTCTCCCGCAGCGAGGCCGAGCTCGATCTCGCCAAGCTCGAAATCGAACAGGCCGGCGGCACCGCCATGCGCCTGCGCGCCGATGTCCGCCATCCCGACGAAATCGCCCACGCCGTGGACCGCATGCGCGGCGCTTTCGGCTCCCTCGACGTGCTCATCTGCGCCGCCGCCGTGCAGGGCCCCATCGGTCCCTTCCTCGCCACCAAACCCAAGGCCTGGAACGAGACCATCGAAACCAACCTGATCGGCGTCGCCAACTCCTGCCGCGCCGCTCTGCCCCCGATGATCGAACACCGCTCCGGCAAGATCATCCTCATCGCCGGCGGCGGCGGCGCCTACTCCCGTCCCAACTTCACCGCCTACGGCGCCTCCAAAACCGCCGTCATCCGCTTTGCCGAAACCCTCGCGGACGAAGTGCGCGATTTCAACGTCCAGGTCAACACCATGGCCCCAGGCGCCGCCTACTCCCACATGACCGACGAGATCCTGAACGCCGGCGAAGACCGCGCCGGCTCCAAGGAGATCGAGGACGCGCAGCGCGTCCGCATCACCGGCGGTATCTCACCCGAAAAACAAATCGCCCTCGCCCTGTTCCTCGCCTCCGAACGCAGCAACCACATCTCCGGCAAACTCATCCACGTCAACGACGACTGGAAACGCTACGAACAGGAAAGCATGCGCCCCGACCTCTTTACTCTCCGCCGCGTCCAGAAACCCTGAGTCATTCCACCACCTTCGCCGTCAGGATCAGAAACAGCGCCTTCTCCGGCCCCGCCAGGCTCGCCCGACCGACCACCACCTTCTGCCCCTCCTTCACATCGATACTCTGGTCGATCCCCGTATTCACGTAATCCATCTTGGACTGCGCCGGGACCGGGATTCGCAGACCCGCGTGCATGCGGTCGATCCGAATCGTGCCATCGTCGGAGACCGTCGCACTGCGAATGGAAAACACCGTCATGCGTGGAGGAGAGGAAGCGTCGAGAACGCCGCTGGTCTCAGCCATGCTTCCCGTGCGCGTGCGCAGCGTGAGCGTATCCAGCAGGCCGTACTCCTTGAACGCGAAGGTGCTCTTGAGCTGCGCCAGGACATCGTGCAAACTTGCCGGTATCGCCATCGAAGGCGCCGGCTGGTTCCCGGCAACCAGGAAATAGACCACCAGGTCGATGTTCTTCGGCGCCACGTCGAGCTGCTTGATCGCAGCCTCCGCGGCCGTCACATTATCGGGCACACCGGAGATGACCATCCTCTTCATGTCGGAGTTGTACTGAACATCCACCCACATGCGGATCATGCTGACGATCGCGTTCGGGTCGGCGTACTTCACGGTCACCAGCTTGGTGATGCGCTGCGGTGCCTGCGGCGCCGGCTGCGCGCACAGCGGCGCGGCCAGCAGCAGCGCCGCCAGAATCATTCGTTTCATAAGTTCTCCTTCTTTCAATCGGCAATCCAGTAAATAACAACGTTGGGGTCGCTCGTCTGTAGCTTGATCGTTAGCGGCGCGCGCTTCCGCCGCGGCCCGACCGGCGCCGCGACCCGCGCCACCACCTTCGGCGCCTCCGGAGCCGGCGGAATCGCCGCGGCCACACGCGGCGGCGCCGGCAACTCCGGACGCCGCACCGCCATAGCCAGCAGCAGCGCCGCTGCTATCGCCGCACCCCCCGTGATCCACGCCATCCGCCGCCACATAGTCCGCGGACGCCTGATCTCCGCCAGCACCCGCGCCCGCACCGCCGTATAATGCGCCGCGTCGATCGGTTCGTTGTGCGCCGCGTGCAAAATCTCCTGCCAGTCTTCCCGCGGGCTCATACTCGCCTCCGAAAATACCGCTCCACGAAATCCTTCACCTTCACCCTCGCCTTGGAAACGTGCGACCGCACCGTCGCCTCACTCGACCCCAGGATCCGCGCCGTCTCCAGCGTGCTCAGCCCCTCCAGGTCGCGCAGCACCAGCGCCGTACGCTCCTTCTCCGGCAGCATCCGCAAACTCAGCGCCAGCACCCGGCGCCGCTCAGCCTCCGTCAGCGCCTGCTGCGGATTCGCGCCGCCGTCCGCAATCGCCTCCGCCGCTTCCACCGGATCCTCGCGTCGCCGCCGCCGGTGATGATCCCGGCACGCGTTCACCGTCACCCGGTACAGCCACGTCGAAATCCCCACCGCCTCCAGCTTGCTGAGATTTCGATACAGCTTGAGAAACACCTCCTGCGAGATGTCCTGCGCGTCCGCCATCCTCCCGGTCAGCCGCAGTGCCGTCACCAGCACAAGCCTCTCGTACTGCCGCATCAGTCCGTCGAACGCAGCCAGGTCGCCCGCCCGCGCGGCGTCCAGCGCGTTGCGCTCGGCCGCCGCATCGGCGAACCTCGATATAGCCGCCGGCGTCTCCACTATGGCATCTGCCTCTATAGGCTAAACTGCGGTTTCCACGAAAACGTGTATGCAAAATTCACTCGAACGCCAGGATCTTCGCGAAATCGGCCACGCCGCCGTCGAGTGGGCCGCCGCCTACTATGACTCCCTGCGCCAGCGCCGCCTCACCCGCCCCACCACCGCCGCCGCCGTGCGCGCCATGCTCGACCCCGCCCTCCCCCGCGAAGGCTGCGATTTCTCCGAACTCCTCCAGGCCATCGACGGCGTCGTAGCCGAGTACAGCCGCCACAACGCCCACCCCCGCTTCTTCGGCTACGTCGCCTCCCCAGGAGTGGCCGTCGCCTCCGCCGCCGCCCTCATCGCCGCCACCCTCAACATCAACGTCACCGGATGGCGCTCCGGACCCGTCGCCGCCGAGATGGAGCACCTCACCGTCGGCTGGCTCAAGGAGATGATCGGCTACCCGGCCGATGCCATGGGCCTGCTCGTCAGCGGCGGCTCCATGGCCAACCTCTCCGCCCTCGCCGCCGCCCGCGCCGTCAGAGGCTGCGGCCCCGTCTACACCACCGAAGAGACGCACTTCTCCATCAAGAAGGCCGCCCGCCTCCTCGGCATGGGCCCGGTGCGGATCGTCGCCACCGATTCCAGCCTCCGCATGGACCCCGCCGCCCTTACCCGCGCCATCGGCCACGACCGCGCCGCCGGACTCGCCCCCTCCCTCGTCGCCGCCAGCGCCGGCACCGCCGGAACCGGCGTCGTCGATCCCCTCGCCGAAATCGCGCGCGTCGCCCGCGCCCACGATCTCTGGCTCCACGCCGACGGCGCCTACGGAGCCCTCGCCGCCATGGCCCCCTCCGCCCGTCCCCTTTTCGCCGGCATCGCCGAAGCCGATTCCGTCTCGCTTGACCCCCACAAGTGGCTCTACCTGCCCGTCGGCACCGGCTGCGTCCTCTACCGCGACAGCGCCGCCGCCCGCGCCGCCTTCAGCGATACCGCCGAATACATTCGCGTCATCGGACTGGAACACGACGAGGCCTTCGCGTTCTGGGATTACGGCCCCGAACTCTCCCGCCCCTTCCGCGCCCTTCCCCTTTGGATGCTCGTCAAGAGCGTCGGCGCGAAGGCCCTGGCCGATTGCATCGAGGAGAACCTCGCTTCCGCCCGCTATTTCGGAGAATTGGTTTCAAAAACGGAGGATCTCGAGTTGCTCACCCCCGTCGGCCTCAGCGTCTTCTGCTTCCGCTACCACCCGCGCGGCTTCCTGGGCGACCTCGATGCCCTCAACGAGCGCGTCCTGCTCCGCCTCCAGCAGTCCGGCAGCAGCTACCTGTCGAACACGAAAGTCCGCGGCGCCTTCGCCCTGCGCGGCTGCGTGCTCAACTTTCGTACGACCCGCCGCGACATGGAGATCCTCCTCGAAGACGTAATCACCGCCGCCCGCTCCCTGTAGCGCCGGCCTCCGGCCTTTGCACACCCCCGGCCCAAGCCTTTTCGGCCCTGCAACGAAATTGGCCCCAGGTTCGCCTGCTGTTTACAATAAGCTAATGCCCTTTCGGCAGTTCCGTGCGTTCGTCATCCTGCTTGGCCTGACCGCGCTGACGTCAACTTCCTGCCTCGTTCGCCGCCGTGCCATCGTCCGCAACGGCGCCCACCCCAGCCACGCCCTCCTCGTCGCCGACCGCCAGAGCCTCGTCGACGCCATCGCCCGCCAATACGAAGCCATCCGCGACCTTAATGCCGAGGTCAACATGACCCCAGCGCTCGGCTCCACAGAAAAGAATAAGGTCACCGAGTACAAGGACGTCCGCGCCTACATCCTCTTCCGCAAACCCGCCGACATCCGCATCATCGGCCTCTACCCCGTGGTCCGCAACAAGGCCTTCGACATGGTCTCCACCGGCACCGATTTCAAGCTCTACGTCCCCGCCCGCGACCGCTTCCTCGTCGGCCGCAACGAGATCGTCCAGCCTTCCCCAAATAAGCTCGAAAACCTCCGCCCCCAGCACTTCCTCGACGCTATCCTCGTCCGCCCTATCGCCCCCGCCGACAAGCTGCTCATGGAGAATTTCACCGACGAGGACAACGCCTTTTACATCATCCACGTCGTCCATGAACACGACGGCGGCCAACTCCAACTTGCCCGCACCGTCTGGTTCGACCGCACCAACCTCCGCCTCGCCCGCCAATTGATCTTCGATCCGGACGGCAACATCCTCACCGACGCCCGCTACAGCGATTGGAAGGGCTTCGATAATGTCGCCTTCCCCAAGCACATCGAAATCAACCGCCCCCGCGACGAATATGCCGTCGTTATTGATATTGTGAAGATGGATATCAACAAGGGCGTGAGTGAGGAAAAGTTCGTCCTCAACCAGCCGGAGGGCACGACGCTGCAAATCGTCGGGCAGCCGGCGCCGGCGGCCGCGCCGGACGCCCCGCCCGCCAAAGGAAGAACCAGGAACAAGTGATCGGTAAGCTCGTCTTCGAAAATCTCAAGCACCGGCCCATGCGCAGCCTGCTCAGTATCCTGCTCATCGGCGTGCCCGTGACCCTCATCCTCTGCCTCGTCGGCCTCAGCCAGGGTTTCATTCAGGACTCGCAACGCCGCGCCCGCGGCGTCGGCGCCGATATCCTCATCCGGCCGAAGAA
>JAFDVU010000195.1 GCA_018268835.1 Acidobacteriota bacterium
GGCCGACCTTTGGACCAAACCGGAATCCGTCCTAAACAGCCGGCAGCTTCCAGGGCTTGCGATACCGCCGCATCACCAGGTCGTTGGCCTTGGTGCGGCCGGTGAACCGCTCGTGCTCGTCGTCCCAGTGCAGCCGCTCCCCGGTGCGGAACGCGAGATTGGCGATCAGCCCGGCCTTCGTCAGCCGGTGCCCGTAATCCACGTTGCACGTGGTCTTCTCGCGCGATTTGATCGCATTCAGAAACTCGCGGATGTGTCCCGGCGAATCCGCAATGCTCGGAGCCGGCGGACGGAAATCCTCCTGCCGCTTACCCTTCACGTAAACCTCGTAGCGATCGTAGTTCACCACCAGGGTCGCGGCCGAGCCCTGGAAGATCACGCCGCTGCCCATGGAATCGAAGCCCGGCCTCCCGTAAGGATGCAGCGTCCACGTCAGCACCAGCTCGGGATACTCGCAGACCACCTGCAGGATGTCCGGTGTCTCGCCCGAGTCGGTGACGCCCCAGCGCCCGCCCGCCGACGCCACGCTCAGCGGCGCCTTCAGGTCCAGCGCCCAGTAGGCAACGTCGGTGTAGTGGCACCAGAAGTCGATCAGTGCGCCGCCTGAGTAGTCCCAGAAGTAGCGGTAGGTGAAGTGCGAGCGGAGCGAGTTGTACGGCTTCTTCGGCGCCGGTCCCTGCCAGAAGTCGTAGTCCAGTTCCGCCGGCGGCGCGCCGCCGTGGCCTTCCGGCATCGGCCTGCTTCCCGTCACCAGCGAGCAGTCCACCCGGTGGATCTTGCCCAGCATCCCGGCGCGCACGATCTCGACCACGCGCCGGTAGGTGGTGCGGTCGTTGTGGATGTGGTTGCCCATCTGGGTGACGCGCTTATAGCGATCCGCCGCCCGCGCCATCGCGCGCCCTTCGCCGATCGAGTAGGCCAGCGGCTTCTCGACGAATACGTCCTTCCCCGCCTGGCAGGCGGTAACCGTGGGCAGCGCGTGCCAGTGGTCCGGCGTGGCGATCATGACCGCGTCCAGGTCCTTCCGCTCGAGCAGCTTGCGGAAATCGTGGAACTGCTCAGGCCGCGTGCCGCGCGCCTTCTCCACCACCGCCGCGGCGCGTTCCAGGTGCGTCTTGTCCAGGTCGCACACCGCCGCCGCATCCACGTCCGCGTGCCGCAGGAACTCGTTGAGCCGGCCCGTGCCCTGTCCGCCGAGTCCGATGAATCCCACCTGAATGCGGTCGCTCGGCGCGGCGCGGCCGGTCCCCGCCGCCGTCATCCCGAGTCCCACGCCGGTCGCTTGCAGAAATGTTCTTCGTGTCGCGTTCATAACCGTCCCTCAGAATCATACGCGAAAGCGGGGCGGGTTTGGTCCGGTACGATTCGGCCGCCGGCTGTCCCCGGACAAACCACCGGACTTCCGAAACGCCGATTCTCGTCCCTGGATGGTCCATCGCGGAAGTGGACCGCCGAACCGGGTGATAATGTCGGATGGATGGCACGGCGGGTCGCTCTCCTCGCGTTTTTTCTCGCACCGGCCCTTTCGGCTCAGTTTTCCGGCCTGGCATCGACGGCCGATGGCTCGTCGCTCTACTTCGCCTCGACGCTTCGCCTGAAGAGTCTGGGCCAGCCACTCAACGGCAAGGTCTACGTAGCCACCCCGAGCGGGGTGAGTCTCTTTCGCGCGCGCGAACCTTCCGCCGTCCCTCCCGATGCACCGCCCTGTACGGTCGGCGGCTTCGCCGATTATCTCGCCGCCGAGACTTCTTCCGCCGGCACTGTTGCGCTCGTCTACCGCGCCAGTCAGAGTGGCGGCTGCTCGTACCCGCCCAATACCTTCATGACCCGGATCGTGACTGCCGCGGGAGAATCCGATCTGCCAGGCATTGCGCGGCTCAGCTCCGGCGGCCGCTACGCTCTCGTCTTCCGCGGCGCCACCGCACGCATCTTCAACCCCGTGAGCGTCTCGTTCCTCGACCTTCGGAGCGGCACACAAGCACCTGTGAACGTCACCGGGCCGGAGTTCCCGCAGTATATCCAGCAGCATTACACCGGCGGGCGTGTCATCGCGGACAACGGCACCGCTGTTCTTGCGATTACCGACGGAGGCACCCGGAACCGCGGCTATATCGTAAAGCCCGGCGCCGATCCGGCGCCGTTCCCCATCCCGGACGGCCTGCCGCTGATCATTGACGCGAGCGGAACGAAGATCCTCTACCAGGAGCAGGGTCTGAACCTCATCGACCTGCGGACACTCGCCTCGACCCTGCTGGTACCGGCGGACGAACCCGTCTCCGGCCTCGGGATGAGCGACGACGCGCGTCGTCTTCTGTTCCTCCGCGATGGACAGGCGCACGTTCTGGACACGACGACCCTCATCGACCTTGCTCTTACCAGCGACCCCGCGCAGGTCACCCAGGCCGCGATTTCCTCCGACGGCAAGACCGTTTTTGCCGTCACCGGCATTGGCCGCCTCCTCAAAATCAACGTGGACGATGGCTCGCAGTCGGAAATCATCGGACGCACACCCTACCTCAGTCCCTTCAACCGGGGTGTCGTCCCGGGATTGGCCACTACCCTCACCGGAAGTGGCCTGGCGGACTCGGTCATTAACGGCACGGTCCCGCTCAACGACTGGCTTGGCAGCGTGACCATGTGGATCGGCGAGCGCAAGGTCCCGATGACACAACTCACACCCAACAGCGTGAGTTTCATCGTTCCCTGGGACATACAGGCGGACGGCGGATCCATCCGCATGCTCGCCGAAGCCCGCGGCGAGCACACGCCGTTCTATTTCCCCGAGGCCGAAGCGACCCTGAGTACTCCTGTCAATTTCCCTGTCGCCGGAGCTATCCTTCGCCAGGACTGGACGCGAACCTATGTAGGGCCGATCAACACCGGCGAGATCATCCACGTGTACGCCATCGGTTTCGGCCCCGTTTCCCCCGCCGTCCCCGACGGCGCGGCCGCACCGTCGGCGGAACCCTTTTCGCGCATCACCCAAACGCTCGCCTGCTCCAACGCGGAGATCCTCTTCGCCGGCCTCGCCCCGGGAGCCATCGAACGCGTCTACCAGATCGACATCCGCATCGGACCCACGCCCGGATACCAGAAGTTTGGCTGTAGCCTCGGCGCCTTGAACTTCACCTTCCTCACGCTCGATATCGTGCCGTGAGGGGTATCCGCATCCGGCACGCCACCCCCCAATGGTAAGCTCAGTCTGAAATGGCCCGGATCCTCTCCCTCCACGCCCACCCCGACGACGCCGAAATCCTCGCCGGCGGCACACTCGCCCTGCTCGCCGCCCGCGGCCACGCCCTCACCATCGCCACCATGACCCCCGGCGACTGCGGATCCGCCGAACTGCCGCCCGACGAGATCTCCGCCGTCCGCCGCGGCGAGGCCGCCGCCGCCGCCGCTCTCCTCCGCGCCGCCTACGTCTGTGTGGAACTGCGCGACCTCGCCATCTTCAACGACGATCCCACCCGCCGCCGCGTCGTCGAGGTCCTCCGCCGCGCGCGCCCCGGCCTCATCCTCACCTCCGCGCCCTCCGACTACCATTGCGATCACGAAGCCGCCAGCGCGCTCGTGCGCGACGCCTGCTTCGCCGCGCCCGCCCCCAACTACGACACCCGCTCCCCCGACCCCGCCCCCCCGCTCCCCGCCATCCCCCACCTCTATTTCATGGACCCCATCGAAGGCCAGGATCGCGATGGCCGCGACGTCGCGCCGGACTTCCTGGTCGACGTCTCCAGCGTCTTCCAGCGCAAACGCGACCTGCTCGCCTGCCACGCCAGCCAGCGCGATTGGTTGCGCCACCACCACGGCTTCGACGATTACCTCCTGCGCATGGAACACTGGACCGCCCAGCGCGGCCGCCTCGCCGGCGCCCCCTTCGCCGAGGGCTTCCGCCAGTATCGCGGCCACCCCTACCCCACCAGCCCGCTCCTGCAGGAACTGCTCGCCGACCATCTCTGTCAAATGAGCTAGCATGAAGGGGGAAATATGGCCTCGCCGCCCATGCCGCCCCACCTTGAACACCTGGTTTCCAGGCCGTTCTCCTTCTATCCCCCTATCGTCGGCATCGAACATAACGAGTGGGTGTACCGCAAGGCCAACTGGAGCGAGATTCTGGTCGCCAACAGCCGCAGCGGCGACGAGATCTGGATTTCCCGGCGCTACTTCGGCGAAGTCGCGCGCGTGGAAGACCCGGTACTCATCGTCGGCCTGACCCGCGAACTCGAGTACAAGGGCGGCATGATCGTCCCCTTCCAGCGGCGCGTCATTGAGATGCCGGTCGCCGTCGGCGCTCCGCCGCTTACCGCCGCCGAAGAGGAGCGCCTCGCGCGCGCTTCCATAGTCGGCATCCGCACCGCCTCCCCCACCGACCGCCTCATGTTCAAGCTGATCGGCGGCGCCGTGATGCTGGCCATCCTGGCCTATGTGCTGGCCGTCAACCTCTCCCGCGAACGCATCGTCATCACCGCCCGCGACCAGACCTACATGGGACTCAACGGCCACGACGACCGCACCTCCATCGTCTCCAAACTCGGCCAGCCCGCCACCGACCACTGGCTGAGCCAGTCCGGCGAAATGCAGTACGAAGCCCTCGCCTATCCGGACCGCAAGGTTACCGTCATCCTCATGGGCAGCGACCGCAACAGCGTTCTCTACGTCGGCACCGTGGACCAGAACTGGCGCCCCGTCCACACCATATCCCTGCACGCCGGCGGCGATACCGAAAGCCTGCTGCGGAATCTGCGCCGCTTTTAGTAGACTCCAGGAGTGAAACTACTCGGGCACCTGTTCTGGGTCCTCACGGCCTGCGCCGCGGCCGTCTGCCTCGGCGGCATCGCCCTTCACCAGGGCGAACACATCTCCAGCATCTGGCTCGTCATCGCCGCCGCCGCCAGTTACGCGGTGGGCTATCGTTTCTATGCGAAATTCATCGCCGCCCGCGTGATGATGCTCGACGACCGGCGCGCCACCCCCGCCGAACGCCTGCGCAACGGCCACGATTTCGAACCCACCAACCGCTGGATCCTTTTCGGCCACCACTTCGCCGCCATCGCCGGACCCGGTCCCCTGGTCGGCCCCGTGCTCGCCGCCCAGTTCGGATACCTGCCCGGAACCCTGTGGATCATCGTCGGCGCCTGCCTCGCCGGCGCCGTGCAGGACTTCGTCATCCTCTTTGCCTCCATGCGCCGCGACGGCAAATCGCTCGGCCAGATGGCCAAGGAGGAAATCGGCAAGGTCGGCGGCTTCATCGCCCTCATCACCGTGCTGCTGATCATGATCATCCTGCTCGCCGTGGTCGCGCTCGTCGTGGTCAACGCGCTCAAAGGCAGCCCTTGGGGCGCGTTTACCATCGCCGCCACCATGCCCATTGCGGTCTTCATGGGCCTCTACCTCCGCTACTGGCGCCCCGGCAAGGTGCTGGAGTGCTCCGCGCTCGGTTTCGTTCTGGTAATGGGCAGCATCGTCGCCGGACGCTGGGTTGCAGCCTCCCCCGCGCTCGCCCCCGTGTTCACCCTCGGCGCCACCGCGCTCGCCGTCGCCATCATCCTCTACGGCTTCCTGGCCAGCGCCCTGCCGGTCTGGCTGCTGCTCGCCCCGCGCGACTACCTGAGCACGTTCGTCAAACTCGGGGTCGTGCTCATGCTCGGCGTCGGCATCCTCTTCGTCCGCCCCGAACTCCAGTTGCCCGCCTTCACGCGATTCACTGATGGAACCGGCCCCGTCTTCGCCGGCAAAATCTTTCCGTTCTGCTTCATCACCATCGCCTGCGGCGCCGTCAGCGGCTTCCACTCGCTGATCTCCTCGGGGACCACGCCCAAAATGATCGCGCGCGAATCCCACGCCTGCCCCGTGGGCTACGGCTCCATGGTGCTCGAAAGCTTCGTCGCCGTCATGGCCATGATCGCCGCCTGCGTGCTCCAGCCCGGTGTCTACTTCGCCGTCAACTCCCCCGCCGGCATCGTCGGCGCCGCCCCCTCCGCCGCCGTCGCCACCATCACCTCCTGGGGCTTCCCGGTGACCGTGGCGGACATGGCATCCCTCGCCAAGGACGTCGGCGAAACCACCCTGTTCTCACGTACCGGCGGCGCCCCCTCCCTGGCTCTCGGCATGGCCCACATCTTCGCCCGCTCCGGCGGCGGCGCCGCCCTCATCGGCTTCTGGTACCACTTCGCCATCATGTTCGAGGCGCTGTTCATCCTCACCATCATCGACGCCGGTACCCGCGTCGGCCGCTTCATGCTCCAGGACCTCCTCGGCCACGCCGTTCCCGCCCTCGGACGCACCAGTTGGATGCCCGGCGTGATCCTCACCAGCGCCCTCGTCGTCGCCGGCTGGGGCTACTTCCTCATCCAGGGCGTGCGCGATCCGCTCGGCGGCATCAACTCCCTGTGGCCCCTGTTCGGTATCTCCAACCAGTTGCTGGCCGGCATCGCGCTCTGCGTCGCCACCACCATCCTGCTCAAAATGCACGGCGCGAAGTATATGTGGATCACCTGCGTGCCCCTCGTCTGGTTGGTCGCCGCCACCTTTACCGCCGGCTGGCAGAAAATCTTCTCTCCCGTCCCCGCCATCGGATTCCTGGCGCAGGCCGACCGGGTTGAAGCCGCTCTGCGCGCCGGCAAAGCCGCCAATCCGGACGCCGCCGCGGCTTTGATATTTAATGCGCGGCTTGACGCAGTAGTATGCGGAATTTTCTTATTCCTGGTTACGGCAATTCTTGTAGACTCTATTCGAATTTGGGTCGGAGTTCTATCTGGCTCGCGCGAGGCGAGGGTCAGCGAGGCGCCCTTTGTTCCCACGCAACTCCGCGCGGAGGAATTATGAGAAAGGTTGCCCGGTTTGTCCTCGCGCTCTTGCGCGAATTGGCCGATGAAACCGCCTACCAGCGCCATTTACGCCTAAGTGGCGCATCCCATTCGGGCGACGAGTGGCGTCGCTTCAGCGAGCAGCGCCTGCGCGCACGGTACTCGCGGGCCAAATGCTGCTGAGCAGCGAAGAAATTCCGAATTAACGTCCGATAGTCCCGTACTTTTCGTATTCTATTCTCCCCACAAAAGAATTATGGATATCGTGATATTAAGGTTTGGAAACCTGCACAATTACGGTATTATCGTCGGTAACTAAGGATGTCCCGCTTAGGTTGGGTAGCATCGATCGGTTTGGCCCTGATGTTGCCCGTGATGGCTGCAGAGCCGGGGGTCAAGACGGAAGTAGTTGGCGGAACCGTATCCGCGATTCCGCAGCGAACCTCGGTGAGGCTCGATCTCACCGCCGAAGGCGCCCTGCACCTCCGTTGCGCCGGGAGCGATATCGCCATCCCGTTCAACAAAGTGAACACCCTGGAATACGGACAGAACGTGAGCCGCCGGTATGCGGCGGCCCTGCTTATCTCCCCCATGTTCCTGCTTTCGAAGTCGCGCAAGCATTTCGTCACCCTCGGTTACGAGGATGCGGCCGGCAAACAGCAGGCGCTCGTCTTTCGCGTCGCCAAGGGCGACATACGCGCGGTGCTGACCGGGTTGGAAGCCCGCACCGGGCGCAGGGTGGAGTATCAGGACAGTGAAGCGCGAAAGGCAGGCAAAGGATGAAGTGGGCGATTGTTTTGACGCTTGGCCTCGTGGTCTCCGCGGTTGCGGCGGATCGCATCCCGGCCGCCGATCCGGCCGGGGATGACTCCTCGCTGCGGCAGCTGCTCACCGTGAGGCGCATCTACGTGGACCGCTTGACCGGCGGCGAGACCGCCGCGCAGATGCGCGACATCCTCATGGCCACCATCCAGGGCAGCGGCCTCTTCGTACTCACCGAAAACCAGGATCGCGCCGACGCCGTCCTCCGCGGCGCCGCCGAGGACCTCGTCTTCAGCGAAGTCCACTCCACGTCGGACGGCATCAACGCCCGCGTGAACGCCGGCACGGGACGCTCCAGTTCCCGCTCTACGGCGTCCTACGGCGGTCTCGGCATCGGCGAAACCGAGAGCGAGCACTCGACGGAACGCCGCCACGAAGCCATCGCCGCCGTCCGCCTCGTCAACAAGGAGGGCGACGTCATCTGGGCGACCACCCAGGAAAGCCTCGGCGGCAAGTTTCACGGCGCCAGCGCCGACGTCGCGGAAAAGATCACCTCCAGACTGAAGGAAGACTACGAAAAGGCGCGCAAACTCAGCACCCAGTCGCGCATCGCCGAACCACGCGCCACCAGCGCCAACGAATCGCAGCGGTAAGTTGGGCTTCCTGACATCGAGGCCTCGGAGACGCCCGCCGGCTTGAACAAGGATTTCGTCCTTGCTACGGTAAGGATCAAGGGCGCCGCATGGCGAAGATTACATCCAAGTACCAGGTCACCATCCCCAAGACGATCGCCCAGCGCTATCGTATCCACCCCGGCGACGAGATTGACTGGGTGGCGGCTGGCGACGTAATTCGCATCCTCCCCCCGGATCAACGAGCGGACTCCATCGACCGGGAGGCCCGCCTCCGCCTATTCGATCAGGCGACAGAACGCCATCGCCGGCGTCCAGCGGCGCGTAAAGCCAAGCCGCCGCGCGACCGGGGGTGGACAAGAGAGGACCTTTACCGGCGTGGCCGCCCTCATTGACACGAACGTCCTGGTCTATCGGTTCGACAACCGCTTCCCCGAAAAGCAGAGGGTTGCGAGGGACATACTGCGGCGTGGGATTCTCGAGGATTCCGTGCGAATCCCGCACCAGGCCATTGTCGAATTCGTCGCTGCGGTCACCCGCCCGCATCGCGGCCACGTGATTCTCAAGCAGGCTGACGCGCTCCGGGAAGCCGAAGAACTCCTGAAGCAGTTCACGGTCCTCTATCCGAACGAAGCAATTCTTCGCGATGCCATGCGCGGATGTGCCGCCTACCGGTTGAACTGGTTCGACGCCCATCTCTGGTCCTACGCGGAGCACTACGGCCTGCCGGAGATACTCACCGAGGATCTCCAGCATGACCGCCTGTACGGCACCGTCCGCGTGGTAAATCCATTCATCGGACCACGGCGGCCCTCCGTCTGACGGAGGGCTCCCTGTCTTGTGGGACACGCCCCGCCTCAGTTCACCAGATGTTCCAGCAGGTGATGCGCCGCCTCCAGCGCCGCCGGACTCCACGCCAGCCCCGCGGCCATCGCCACCGCCGCTACCGCCGACGCCGTGCGCAGCAGTCCGCGCCGCTCCGCCGCCCGCTCCGGCGCCGGATCGAGCAGCCGCTCCACGCGCTCGCAAAGATCGTCGCCCTCCAGCAGGCAACTCGCCAGAGGCGCCGGCGACGAGCCCAGCCGCGCCACCCGCACCAGCGCGCCGGCCAGAGCCAGAGCCCGGTTCCGATCGCCCGCCACTGCGTCGTCATCCGCCGCCCATTCGGTGAACCGCGCCCACTGCCGCTCCACGCCGGCGAAGCCGCGCGCGCCGGGCATCAGGTCCGGGGTGAACGCCAGTAGCAGCCGCTTCAGGTTATCGTGCGCCGTTCCGTGCGCGCGCTCGTGCCGCATCGCCGCATCCATTTCCTCGGCGGAGAGCGCCTCCACCACCGCCGGCGAAATCACCAGCCGCGGCCGCAGGATCCCGGCCATCGCCACCAGCGGACCGCGCTCGCCCGCGCCGCCGCGCAACCGGCGCCGCGACAGCGCCACGCGCCCGAACCCGCGAACCATCGCGCCCGCCCACACCGCCAGCGCCAGCACCGCGCCCGCCACGCACACCGGGCCCATTTCTTCGCCCGTGTTCCCCGGCTCGAACCGCAGGTAGCTCGGCACGCACACCGCGCCCACCACCACCAGCCCGGCGATTGCCGGAGCCCAGCGCAGCCACAGCATCGCCTGCGCCGCCGCGCGCGCGCGCATCCGCGCCGCCGCGCGCAGAACCAGCGGCGCCATCGCCACCGCCGCCGCGCCCACCGCCAGTTGCACCAGGAAGAAGGTCGCCAGGCTCAGCCCCAGCAGCCGCGAAATGTACGCGCCGGTCATGACCGCTTCAACTCCCTGCGCCGCTGCCGGATTCGCCGCTCCAGTTCATCCAGCAGACGCTCGTCGTGCCCCACCGCGTCCACCAGGCAGGAAATCAGCAACCCCCGCCGGTCGTCCGGCGCCGCCAGCAGTCCGGCCATCAGTTCGCCCGCCCGCTTCTGTTCCCATTGCGCCCGCGATAACCGCGCCGAATACAGGAACGCGCGCTCGCTCTTGCGCCGATCGAGCAGTCCCTTCTTGTACAGCCGGTCCAGCGTGGTCATCACCGTGGTGTAGGCCAGCGGCCGCGCCAGCAGGTCCACCACGTCGCGCACCGCGCTCTCGCCGCGCGCCCACACGATCTCCAGCACCGCGCCTTCCAGCGGTCCGAGAGGTTGTGGCGCCGGTTCCTCCTTGCGGAAAAACGGGAACATGCCGGTCAATCCCGCCATTCTACCGCGCCCGCCCCGCCGCCCGCAGGCGCGGCGCCAGTGCCAGGAAGAACACCGCCGAGCTCGCCTGCATCGCCATCCCGAACCCGACCAGCGCCGCGATTGAGTGGTCGTAAGCCATCCCCATCACGGCGCTGCCCGCGAACCACGCCACGCCGTACACGCCGTTGAACGCGCCGAACGCGGCGCCGCGATTTGTCATCGAGACCACCTGCGCGATCCCGCTGCGCAGCGACCCGTCCTGCGCGCCCATGCCCACCGCCCAGCACGCCGACGCCGCCACCGCTCCCCCGAATCCGCCCAGGAAGCCCAACGGCAGCGCCGCCAGCGAGATCGCCGTCCCCGCCGCCAGCACCCCGATGCCGTAACGGTCGAACAGCCGCCCGAACACTAGTGCCGCGATGCCGTTCACTCCCATCGCGCCCGAGTACAGCAGCGGGATCGCCGCCGGCGCCACCAGCGCGTTCTTCTGCCAGTGATAGGCCAGCAGCGGGAAGTCCACGAAGCCGCTCGCCAGCACGCCCGCCGCCGCCACGTACAGCCAGAACACGCGCGGCAGCACTTGCGCCTCCGCCGCCGGAGGCTCGCCCTTCACCGGATACGCCCACTCTGCCGCCAGCAGCGACCCCAAAGCCAGCACCGCCGGTACCGCCAGCCGCAGAAACGCCGGACCGAACCGGTGGGTCTCGCTCACCGCCGCCGCCATCAGCAGCGGCCCCACCATCGCGCCCGCCTGGTCGAACGCCGCGTGCAGTCCGAATCCCCACCCGTGTCCCACCGTCGCCGTCACGCTGCTCAGCAGCACGTCGCGCGCCGGACCGCGGATCGCCTTCCCCGTGCGCTCGATCGCCACCAGCAGCGCCGCCATCTGCCAGTTCCCCGCGAACGCCAGCGCCGGCACCACGATCAGGTTGACTCCGTACCCGGCGATCGTTATCGTCCAGTACGCTCGGGTCCGGTCCGCAAAACGCCCCGAAAAATAGCGGAGGCCCGCCGCCAGCATCTCGCCGAATCCCGCGATCAGCCCCACCTCGGTCGCCGTCGCGCCCTTCTCCATGAGGAACGGACCGATGATGCTGCGCGCTCCCTCGTAAGTCATGTCCGCGAACAGACTCACGATCCCCAGGCACACGATGAACCGGATCGCCGCCCTGCGCCGCGCTTCCCGGTCCATACTCACAGCCCCGCGGCCTCCCGCCCCGCCGCCACCCCGGTTGTGTAGCGCAGTTTGCGGCCCGCGATCTCAGCGAGCAACACCGCGCCGTACTCCGCGAGAAACACGGGCAGCATCCGTCCGAGACCGCCGCCCGCGGCTACTTCTTTGTGCTCGCGCCCGTCAGCCGGTCGATCTCCCGGCTGAGTTGGTCGGCTTCGAAATAGCCCTTGGTGAAGACGCTGTATTCCCAGTGGCCCGCGATCATGCCGTTCTGATCCACCAGGTAGATGGCCGGAAAATTCAGCCCCGGAGCGCGCACATACGATGCCGCTACCTGTCCCTGATCGAACAGGTGCGGCCACGTCACCTTGTGCCCCACGACGAACTCCCGGATCGTCTGCGGATTGTCGTTCGGCAGCGCGATGGAAAGCACCTGCAGACGGGAACCGTACTTCCCCGTCAGTCCCGCCAGCACTCTGCTGAAATCGGCGCAGTGCGGACAGGTCGTCTGCATGAACTCCACGATCACCACCTTGCCGCGATAGTCCGCCAGGTCGTGCCACTGCCCGTTGCTGTCCGCCAGGCAAAAGCCCGGCGCGCGCTTCGGCGCCTGCGCCGAAACCAGTGCCGCCGCGCAAAACAGGATGCTCAGAACTTTCTTCATTTCGATTTTCACCCGATCAGTTTTTTCAGTGATTCTTCGTACGGAGCCTGCGCCACGCCCTTCTCCGTGATGATTCCCGTCACGTAGCGCGCCGGTGTCACGTCGAACGCCGGATTCTCCACCGCCGTGCCGGGAGGCGCCACCATCTGCCCGAATACCTGCGTCACTTCCGACGCCGCGCGCTGCTCGATCGGGATCAGGTCCCCGTTCGCCAGCGTCAGGTCCAACGTCGAAACCGGCGCCGCCACGAAGAACGGTACGCCGTTTTCCTTCGCCAGCACCGCCACCGTATACGTCCCCACCTTGTTGGCCACGTCGCCGTTGGCGGCGATGCGGTCCGCCCCCACCACCACGCAGCCCATGCGCCCGCTCTTCATGAAGTGGCCGGCCATGTTGTCCGTGATCAGCGTGGTCGGAATCCCGTCCTGCTGCAGTTCCCACACGGTCAGCCGCGCGCCTTGCAGGAAGGGCCGCGTCTCATCGGCGAACACGTCCACCTGCTTGCCCATTTCGCGCGCCGCGCGGATCACGCCCAGCGCCGTGCCGTAGCCCGCTGTGGCCAGCGCGCCGGCGTTACAGTGCGTCAACACCGTCTTGCCGTCCGGCACCAGCGGGGCGCCGTTGCGCCCGATCGCGCGATTGATGGCGATATCTTCCTCGCGCACCAGTTGCGCCTCCGCCTTCAACCGCGCCCGGATCTCTTCCACCGGCAGTCCGCGCAGGCTCGCGTACAGGCGCTTCATACGGTCGATCGCCCAGAAGAGATTGACCGCCGTCGGACGCGTCTTCGCCAGCGTCTCGCAGATCGCCGCGAACCGCGCGTCGAGGTCGCGCGCATCGGCCTGTTCCACCCCCAGCGCCACCCCCATCGCCGCCGCCACCCCGATCGCCGGGGCGCCGCGGATAATCATGTCCTTGATCGCGCGCGCCACTTCCTCGTACGTGCGGCACGTGACATATTCCTCGTGCAAAGGCAGGCGTGTCTGGTCGATCATGACCACGCCTTGGGAGGTCCACTCGATTGTTTCAACCATGCGGATGAGCTTAATCTTCCAGCTTACGACACTTGAGGCAGTCCGCCCGCCGGCCGGGCGCCGGCTTCGGGGTCCAGAAACGCAAGCCGCGCCGAGGTGCCGGCGTAGGACTCAGTCTTTCGTGCCATACACGATGTCGTCAATCGACTCGCCGGATCTCGCGTCGCCCGACTCGACGAACCCGGCGTGGCGCATCCACGGAGGGTCTCCAGCCGGGAGCGCCTGCCGCACGGCCCGCCGCACCAGTTCGGCTATCGATTTCCCCACCGTGGCTGCTTCCTTCTTCATCATCGTGTACTCTGCTACCCCTTCCCCGCGCCGCGCGCCGCCACGAACGCCGCGAAGAAGAGCCCGTTG
>JAFDVU010000196.1 GCA_018268835.1 Acidobacteriota bacterium
CTTGTCCGCCAGCTCGTTCCGATCTATCCTGTCTTTGGCCATCCGTTCGTTAGCTCCTTTCGTGAAAGCTAGGCACTTCCACTGGAGCCAGCAGCGGCTGGCCTTGTCAAGACCTCAATTTACACTCAAGATTTTACGCGGCCCTGTGGCGTCAAACACTAAGCTCTACGAAGTTGGAACTGATGAGTATACGGTGACAGTGAAGAGACTCGATACGTGGGGATTTGACGGGTCTTTAACGTTCCATTCTGGCAAGCTGACACGTATATCCGTCGGAGACTATCATTCTCAGGACAAACAGGCGGGAGCGCTTGTGAAGGCTATCTACACTGCTGTCGCAGCTGCCGAAAAATCCGGTCCTGTTGACGTTTGGGCAGGCAGAAACAATGATGCGACCAACCCAAGGTACGAAGTTCATTTGGTGTTTAAGGACCGTGAGGTGGTACTCGACACTGGCGTGTCCGGTGATGTAGAGATCCACTCGGTTACGACATATTTTCCAAGACTTCTCAGACAGTGAAATGGTCCGTGAATGAAACACGGGCAATCGCAGAGAATGGCTCGGCCTGCTGTCCCGCTGCATACTCTGCAAGGCCCTAAGACATGGTTCCATACAACGCTGGGATAGAGAACACTTCACGACTTCAACGGCATAGGCGCTGATCCCACGCCAGTCTCGACGTATCCCCGCAGAGTTTCGAGCCCTTTCAGCCAGTCAACAAGCTGGTTCCAACTCTCAGTGATTAGGGACGCCAAACTCATCCTTCCCAGGTATTTCTCGAAGACCCCGTCCCTCCCCCGGTCATTGTCTCCCGGTTCGTCGCGCCTACTACGCGCGGCGAAGGCGTCGCAGGAGAAGCCCGCCGCAAGTCGCCGGCAGCAGGATTGAGGCCGGTTCCGGCACCGTCGGCGTGAAATTGGTAGTGACGCTGCCGTACAATTGCGCGACGTTGTTGTGGCCCTCCTCTGCCTACCGCGGTGCCCCACACTCCCAGGTGGCGTCCCTCTTTCCCCAAAGAGGGCACTTCCGCCCCAAAATTAGCCTGGCACGCATGCTCCAACTCGCTGCAAGTGCCTTGGATGTAATGAGTTTTCTGGTGAGTGGGACTGGACGGAGAATTGCCCGGAGAGGGGTGAACCGGGAGAGAGTCCCTGGCCGGCCTGCCTCCGGCGCTTGGGCGCCAAGGGACGCGGGGTGGCTTTCCTCCGGGTTGCCCCGCGTCGCCTTCTGATTGCCTTAGCAGCCCGTAGCAAGAGTCGCTCCCTTACGGTCGCGGCTCCGTAACTGGCTGAAACTGCGGTGTTTTGGTACTTCCGCCACGGGCCGTTAGAGGGTCTTGAGGTAGGCGAGCAGGTCGTCCTTCTCCTGGTCGCTCAGCATGTCCTTGTAGGCCGGCATGCCGTTGCCCCCGTCGTTGACCTTACCCATCACGGTAGCGTCGGTCGGCTTCTTGCCGTTCGCCAGTTTGTCCTTCTTGAACAGGCCCTTGAGGCCCGGTCCCATCTTCTTTTCCGTGCTGTCCGCGTTGTGGCACACGGCGCACTGCTCGAAGACGACCTTACCCTTGGCGGCATCACCCTTGCCGGCGCTCAACATGACCTTGCCGCTCAACGCCAGCACCGCGGCAACTGCAAATACATGAAATCGAACCATAGTTCTCCTATCTTACAACGCACGTTGCGGGGGACGCGGCGGGCGCGGGCGCGGTTCCGGGGCGGAAACCGGAAATTGACATTAATTTCAATTAAGCCAGGGCTTTGCGGGGGCGGGGGGCGTCGTCTATGGCGACCACGCCTTTGTCGAAGACGGTCATATCCTGCACCAGGCGGCCGACGTCGGCGCCCTCTTCGACGGCGATCTCGTGCTCGATCCAGTCCGAGAGCGGAATGTTGCGGAAATACATGCGTTCCTGAATCACCAGGCTCTTGCGATTGTGCATGAGCAGGCGGTTTTCGCGCGTGTAATGCCGCTGTTCCACACGGAGTTCGCCCAGGAAGTTCTGGAAGGCCTCGTGTTTGGCCGTGGCTTCGGCGGCGCGCAGGGCGGTCTCCAGCGTATTGCCTACCGCGCTGCGTTCGGCTTCGAGCGCGCCGCGCGCCTCGGCGAGCTGCTCGCGCTGCTGCGCCAGAGCCACCTCCATGCGCGACTGCATCACGAACCAGGCCAGCACGCCGGTACCGACCGCGGCGAAACCCGGCAGGAGAACCCAGAGCAGAGCTTCCATGCGTCCATGCTAGCCCCGGACCTGGTACGAACACCAGATATCAATGGTAAATGGATAGGGTTAACCCGGGGCAACCCCGGGGCTGCGGCAGCCTTACTCCTGCGTGCCGTCGATCTTCTGCCCGCTGAGGGTGTAGCGCAGTTCGCCGAAGCGGAAGCCGAGCAGCGGACCCAGAACGCTGGCGAGGCGCGCCTTGACCCCGCTGAAGAAGCCGAAGTACTTGCCCAGAAAGATCGCGCGCGCCTGCAGGAAATCGGCCCGCTCCATGGCGCCGTACGCGCCGGCGCCGCGATGCCGCACCTTGGCCGAGGGGACGAGCAGGATCTTCCGCGAGGCGCGCTGAATTTCGGCGGCGAGGTCGGCATCGCTGCCGAACTGCCCGTAGCGCTGATCGATCTGGCGGATGGCCTTGACGAAGAAGACCCGGACCATGATCGCGGCGCCGCGCGGATAGTCGACCTCGAACGGTTCGACGCCGGCGGGCGCGGCGGGGCGCCATTCGCCGGTGGGCGGCAATTCGCCCAACTGCGGCGCGGGGCGGCCCTCTTCGTCGATCAGCAGCGGGCACACGGCGGCGGCGTCGGCATGTGCCCCGGCGTCGAGGGCATCGGCCAGCAGCGGGATCGTGTCCGGCTCAACCAGCGTATCGTCGTGCAGGAAGAGCACGTATTCGGCGTCGGCGGCGCGCCAGCCGATGTTGAGCGCCTTGGTGAGGCCGAAGTTCTTGGGCAGGCGGATGAACTGCGCTTCGGGGAACTCATCGTCCAGATGCGCGGCGCCGTCGCGCGAACCGTTGTCGACCACGATTACCTGCAGGCGCTCGCGCTCGCGGCTGGCATCGATGGATTTGAGGCACGCGCGGAGCGATTCCACGCGGTTGCGCGAGACCACCACCACGGCTGCGCGCGGCGGCGCCTTCTCCTGTTCCGGACTGGCTTGAGGGGTCAACCCCATAGAATACCCCACGGCCCGGAAAACTGCGCGACGAACCCACATGCGCGGCGCGAATCGCGCGCCGGCGGCGTGTTACGGTAAGGGTCATGACCGCCCAGGAAATTCTTGCGTTCATCACCGAAGTGGGAATCGTGCCGGTGGTGCGCACCGCCAGCGCCGAGCAGGCGATTCAGGCCGTGGAGGCCATTTATGAAGGCGGCATTCGCGCCGCCGAAATTACCATGACGGTGCCGGGCGCGGTCCGCGCGCTGGAGAAAGTGGCCGACCGCTTCGGCGGCCGGATCATGCTCGGCGCGGGCACGGTGCTCGATCCCGAGACGGCGCGCATCTGCATGCTGGCCGGCGCTGAATTCTTCGTAACCCCGGCGCTCAAGCCCGCCACCATCGAGATGGTGAAGCGCTATTCGAAGGTGATCTGCCCGGGCGCGCTGACCCCCACCGAAGTGCTCACTGCGTGGGAAGCCGGCGCCGACGTGGTCAAGGTCTTCCCCTGCGGCAACGTGGGCGGCGCGAAGTACATCAAGGCGCTCAAGGGACCATTCCCGCAGATTCAGATGATCCCCACCGGCGGGGTCAACCTGGAAACCGCCGGGGACTTTCTGAAGGCGGGCGCGTGCGCCGTCGCGGTAGGCGGTGAACTGGTGGACGCGAAGCTGCTCAAGGAAGGCCGCTACGACGAACTGACGGCGCGCGCGCGGCAGTACCTGGACGTCATCGCCAAGGCGCGCGCGGCGTAGACGCGGGCGCTACTGCGCGTTCACCCGGATGGCCGTGGCCGGGCCCTTATCGGCGGCCACGTCGCGCAGGGCGCGGACGCGGTCGGCGACCATGGCGAGTTTGTCCGGATAGTCGAGCTGGTCGCGCGAATAGATGGTGGATGCCTTCTCCAGCATGTCCGCCATGGCCTTGGCGAAGGTGGCGCGCGGCGTGAGTGTCGAGGCGTGGGAGAGAATCTCCGATGCCTTGGCCGAATCGTTGGGCGCGCCGACGGCGGCCGACGCGGAAAGCAGGATGTTGCGCTCCACCGCCACCGCGGGAGCGGCTTCGGCATCGGCGGGCGATACGGGTTGTCCGGCGGCGATGCGGTACAGCACCGGCGGCGGCGCCAGCGACCCGCGCGGGCGGCCGAAGACCAGCGTGATGGAGCCGGAGGGCTGCTGCGCCAGTTTGTCCACCAGGTGTGCCGCGGCCAGTACCAGCGGATTAGCTACGTTGAGGTACTCGGCGGCCTTGCGGTGGAAGACGGCGTCGGCATCCGCGGATCGAGCGCCCTTGGCGTAATCGGCGGCGATTTCGGCGTAGCCCGCGGCCATACCCGTGGTCAGCACCAGCGACCAGGGAATCGCGCGCGAAGCATATTCCGGGCTGTCGAGCACGTGGTCGAGGTTCTCCACCGTCTTGGCATAGTCGCCCGCCGCGTAGGTGGTGCGGGCGGCGGTCCAGTAGTAATCCGCCGAACCGGCTTTGGCCGATACGGTAGTGGTGGAACAGGAAGTGGCGAGCAGCGCTATGGCGGCAAGCGCCGCGCACATGGGCAGGCCCTGTTTCCGTAGAGTCGTATGGGGCGCAAACACGGACATGGATAAGCCTCCGTCCTGTAACTACCATGGGTTTACCGGAGTGAACAATCTGCGGCAGGTACCGAGGTTAACGTACTGTTCGTGCGATTCCGTACATTTTCGGCGCCAGAGCCTTCCGCCGGCGCCAAAGAATTGCCGCGATTCGCCGAAGAGGTTTACGGAGATCCCCTAAATTGAGAATTCAGTTGGCCACCGGCGAACTGCGGCGCCTGCTGCCTGTATCGCCAGGAACCGCGGCGCACGTGCGCCGGGTCGCGGCGCTGAGCCGGGAAGTTGCCGGACGGCTGGCTGTTTCCTGGCGCGCGTTATCCACGCTGGAACAGGCGGCGCTGCTCCACCATCTGCCGGCCGACCGGAGGGAAAGCGGCGGGCTTCCCGAGGATCTGCTGGCCGTGCTGCGCGCCTTCGACGGCGCCGCCGAAGCGCCCGACCGCAACCTCGCCCTGCTGAGCCGCATCCTGCTGGCGACGGACGCTGTGGATCAACAATGGGAGAGCCTGGCCTGGGATCCGCGGCCCATCGAGGGGCTTTGGAAGGAACTCGACGAAATCGCCTGGATTTCCGGCGAACCCCCGGCCGCCGGCGGCGCGTCCGGCCGGAACTCCGGGGATGCCGTCTGGAAGGCGGTGCATGCCGCGCTGCGATGTCCCTACCGGCCGGTTGCCGGACGGCGCTGGCCGCTGCCGGTGAACGGTCAGGTGGTGGCCGAAGTGGTGGCCGCGCTGCGCCGTCCCGAGACCGAGGTTCCGGAGATGGCGCGCCTGGCCGCGCGCGATCCCGTGCTGGCGGGTAATGTTCTGGCGGCGGCCAACTCGGCCTGGTACGGGCGACGCACGCCGGCGCGCACGGTGCGCGAGGCACTCACCTATATCGGTCCGGAATCGGGCCGGCGCGTCCTGCTGGCGCTGGCCCTCAAACCGCTGTTCGGCTCCTCGCGCCTGTCCGCGCTCTGGAGGCACGCCGTGGACCTGGCGGTGTGGTGCGAAGCACTGGCCGCGATGACCGGACTGATGCCGCCCGCCGAGGCCATGCTGCTCGGCCTGATCCACGATGTCGGCCGCGTGGCGGTACTGGCGCACGGCGCGGTGGGGCCGTACGCCCGCCTCATCGAATGGGGATGCCCGCCGGTGTACACCGAACAACTGCTCTTCGGCGAGGACCATGGCGAGATCGGCGCCGGCATCCTGGACTCCTGGGGCTTCGCCGAAGACCTGACCGCCGCCGTCTGCTTCCACCACCGGCCGGCGGATTGCCCGTCCACCGCCGCGGCCATGCTCTACCTGGCCGAATTCTGGTCGGCCAGTGACGAGGATCTCCCCTCGGCCCGCCACATGGATATCGCGCAGCGCCGGACCGGCTGTTCGATCGAGTCGCTGGCGCTGGCCGGACGGCGCGCGGCCACGCCCGGCGACCTCTCCATCGTGGCCTGATTGCGCCGGGCGAACCCCCGTGACTCTAAAGGGCTACAGGCCCTTCCCCCCTCCCTGTCATCACAAAAACTGGAACCTTCGCTATCATCAATTCAAAGCCCGCGACTCTCTGAACGATGTGGATTGTACGTTTAGCCCTTCGGCGGCCCTACACCTTTGTTGTAGTCTCCGTCCTGATCGCCATTCTTGGCGTTTCGGCCATCATCACGATGCCGGTCGATATTTTCCCGTATATCGACATTCCCGTCGTCAGTGCCGTCTGGACCTACCAGGGACTTTCCCCCGAGGAAATGGAGAAGCGCGTCGTCACGTTCTTCGAGCGCGCGCTGACCACGACCGTCAACGATATCGAGCACATCGAATCGCAATCGTATAACGGCGTCTCCGTCACCAGAGTCTACTTCCAGCCCAACGCCAAGGTGGAACTGGCGCTGGCGCAGATGACGGCCATCTCGCAGACGATTCTGCGCCCCCTGCCGCCGGGGATCACCCCACCCAGCATCATTAAATACGACGCCTCCAGCGTGCCGATTCTGCAACTCGGGCTGGAGTCGAAAACCCTCAGCGAGCAGGTGCTCTTCGACCTCGGCCAGAACTTCATCCGCACCCAGCTTGCGACCATTCAGGGTGCCAGCGTGCCCCTGCCTTACGGCGGACGCTCGCGCGCGGTCATGGTGGATCTCAACCCCGACCAGATGTTCGCCAAGGGGCTGACCGCGTCCGACGTCTCCAGCGCGCTGGGCAACCAGAACCTGATCTTCCCCACCGGCACGGCCAAGATCGGCGACCGCGATTACCAGATCCGGCTGAACTCGAGCCCGCGCGTGCTCGACGAGATGAACAATCTGCCGATTCGCGTGGTCAACGGCGCGACGGTCTACCTGCGCGACGTGGCCCAGGTGCGCGACGGCGCCGTCGTGCAGACCTCCATGGTGCGCACCAACGGGACCAAGGGCGCGCTGCTCACCATCCTGCGCAACGGGCAGGCCTCCACTCTCTCGGTGGTCAACCGGGTCAAAGCCGAGCTGCCCAAGATCCTGGCCGGGCTGCCCACGGAATTGAAGGTGCGCGAGTTGTTCGACCAGTCGCTGTTCGTGCGCGCCGCGATCAACGGCGTGGTCCGCGAGGCGGTCATCGCCGCGTTCCTCACCGGCATGATGATTCTGCTGTTCCTGGGTAGCTGGCGCTCCACGATCATCGTCTGTATCTCGATTCCGCTTTCGATTCTCACCTCGATGATGATCCTCTCGCTGCTCGGCGAGACCACCAACGTGATGACGCTGGGCGGACTCGCGCTGGCGGTCGGCATCCTGGTGGACGACGCCACGGTGGAGATCGAGAACACGCACCGCAACATGGCCATGCGCAAACCGCTGGTGCGCGCGGTGCTGGACGGCGCGCAGCAGATCGCCGCGCCCGCGTTCGTCTCCACGCTCTCCATCTGCATCGTGTTCGTGCCGGTATTGCTGCTCACCGGCGCCGCGCGCTACCTGTTCACTCCGCTGGCGATGGCGGTGGTCTTCGCCATGATGGCGTCCTACTTCCTCTCCCGCACCCTGATTCCGACCATGGTGCACTACATGCTACGCGCGGAAGTGAAGCTGTACGTGCGCGGGGAGCACGAAGAGGGCGGCTCGGGCTTCATCTGGCGCGTGCACTACCTGTTCAACCGGCGTTTCGAGACCATGCGCGCGTCCTACTCCAGGCTGCTGCACTGGTGCCTGGGTCATCGCGTGCCCGTGCTGGCCGGGTTCGCGCTGTTCGTCGGCGGGTCGCTGTGCCTGATTCCGCTGGTGGGCCGGGACTTCTTCCCGAGCGTGGATTCCGGGGCCATGCGGCTGCACGCGCGCTGCCCCGCGGGGACGCGCATCGAGCAGACCGAGGTGGTATTCGCCGCCATCGAGCGCGAGATTCGCGACGTAATTCCCCAGGACGAAATCGGGGACATCATCGACAACATCGGCCTGCCCAACGGCGGCTTCAACCTGGCCTTCGGCGACAGCCCGACCATCGGGGTGGGCGACGGCGACATTCTGATTTCGCTCAATCCCGAGAAACACGGGTCCACCGTCGAATACACGGACCGGCTGCGCAAGCGTCTCCACGAGAAGTTCCCCGAGGTCGTGTTCTTCTTCGAGGCCGCGAACATCACCAACCAGATTCTGAACTTCGGCCTGCCGGCGCCAATCGATGTGCAGGTGGTGGGGCGCAACACGGCCGGCAACTACGCCATCGCGCAGCAGATTGCGGCCAAGGTGCGGGCGGTGCCGGGCGCGGCCGACGTGCACATCCACCAGGTGGTCGATTACCCGGAGATCGATCTCGACGTGAACCGCGCCAAGGCCGGGCAGGTCGGGCTCACGCAGCGCGACGTCTCCACCAGCCTGCTGATCTCGCTGAGTTCGTCGTCTCAGATTTCGCCGACCCAGTGGCTGGACTGGCGCAGCGGCGTCAGCTACAACGTCTCGCTGCAGACTCCGCAATACAAAATGGATTCGCTCGAATCGGTGCTGCGCACGCCGGTGGGCGCGCCGGCCGGATCGGTCTACAGCAACACCGCCACATCCATCGCCGGTGCGGCGAATCCGATCAACTCCAACATCGCGGCGGGACCTAGCCAGGGCTCGATCGCTTACGGCAACCCGGGCGCCGCCGCCGGAGGGCCGCAGTTATTGGCCAACCTGGTCGGGGTGCGGCGCGCCGTGGGTCCGCTGATCATCAACCACTACAATGTACAGCCGGTGTTCGACGTGTACGCCAATATCGACCGCCGCGACCTGGGCAGCGTCGGCGACGCAGTGGAGAAGATCGTGGGCGGGTTCCAGAGCAAGCTGCCGCGCGGCTCTTCGATCGACATCCGCGGACAGGTCGCCACCATGCAGACGTCGTTCTACCGGCTGGGGCTGGGGATGATCTTCGCGGTCGTGCTGGTATACCTGCTGATGGCGGTGAACTTCCAGTCGTGGCTGGATCCGTTCATCATCCTGATGGCGCTGCCGGGCGCGATGGCGGGCATCGTGTGGATCCTGTTCCTGACCCAGACTACGTTCAGCGTGCCCTCGCTGATGGGCTCCATCATGTGCGTCGGGGTGGCCACGGCCAACTCGATCCTGCTGGTGGTGTTCGCCAACGATCAGCGCGTGGAAGGGCTGGACGCGCGCGCGGCGGCGCTCTCCGCCGGCCACACCCGCATCCGCCCGGTCATCATGACCGCCAGCGCGATGATCATCGGGATGCTGCCGATGGCGCTCGGTCTGGGCGAGGGCGGGGAGCAGAACGCGCCGCTCGGCCGCGCCGTGATCGGCGGCCTGATCCTGGCCACGGCGACCACGCTGTTCATCGTGCCGATCGTGTACAGCCTGCTGCGCAAGCATCCGCCGGTGGATTACGAACGCCGCATTCTCGAAGAGGAGCACGAATTCGCGGGCGATGAGATGCGGAACCGCGAGGACCAGATATGAGCGACCACTCGACCGAAGAACAACTCCGAGCCGAAATCGAATCCCTCAAGCGCCGGCTCGAATCCAGGGAGACGGCCCGCCGTGGTCCTTCGACCGGTACGATGATCGGTTTCGCCGTGGTGGCGATTGTGCTGATCGTGGCCGGATTCTTCGTGGGCTACCTGCCGCGACAGCGCCGCGAAGAAGTTCTCGCCGCGGAGGCGCGCGACAACACGGCCAGCCTGCCGCTGGTCACCTTCGACAAGGTGGAGCGCTCCGATGGTGACAGCCGCCTGGTGCTGCCCGGCAACATTCAGGCGGTCACGGAGGCGCCGATTGTGGCGCGCGCCACCGGCTACATCCGCAAGCGCAACGTGGATATCGGGGATCACGTGAAGAACGGGCAGGTGGTGGCCGAGATCGAAGCCCCCGAACTGGATCAACAGATTCTGCAGGCCCGGGCCGCGATCGAGCAGGCGCGCAGCAGCGCGCAGCAGGCGCAGGCCGCGCTCGCACAGGGCAAGGCCAACGAATCGCTCGCGCAGGCCAATTCCGTGCGCTACGCCAACCTCTTTAAGCGCGGCGTGGTGTCCCGCCAGGACAACGATACCTACCAGGCGCAGTGGGCCGCGCAGCAGGCCAACGTGCAGGCGCTGGAGAAGGCCGTCGCCGCCGCGCAGAGCAACGTGGCCGCGGCCGAAGCCAACCTCGCCCGCCTGGCGCAGCTCAAGACCTACCAGACGGTGCGCGCTCCCTTCGACGGCGTCATCACGGTGCGCAACGTGGATACCGGCGCGCTGGTCACCGACGGCGCCACCATGCTCTTCCGCATCGCGCAGACCTCCACCCTGCGCACGTATGTGAACCTGCCGCAGAGCAACGCCGAATCGGTCAAACCCGGACAGCGCGCCGCGGTCACCATCGCCGAACTGCCCGGACGCAAGTTCCAGGGCGTGGTCACGCGTACGGCCAACGCGCTCGATCCGGCGACGCGCACGCTGCTCACCGAGGTGCAGGTCTCCAACGCGAGCGGTGAACTGATGCCCGGAATGTTCGCGCAGGTGGACCTCGCGGTGGCGCGCCCGGAGCCGCCGCTGATCATCGCCGGCGATACCCTGGTGATCCGCAGCGACGGGCCGCAGGTGGCCACCCTGCGGGAAGACGACACGGTGCACTTCGCGAAGATCAAACTCGGCCGCGATTACGGCGACCGCATCGAAGTGCTCTCCGGCGTGAATGAAGGCGACCGCATCGTGGTGAATCCGCGCGACGTGGTCCGCGAGGGCGTCAAGGTCAAGCCGGTGGCCAAAGAAGCGCCCGCCCGGAAACAGTAATGCGTCACCGATCCATTCCCACGGGCGCACGCGCCGCCCTGTTCAGGGCTCTGGCGGCCCTCTGCCTCTCCGCCGCCTGCCTGTTCGCGCAGAACGCGCCGCCGCCGCGCGAGGAGAATTCGCCGCGCTTTCACGAACTGCTGCGCGCCGGCAACCTGTACCTCTCGCTGCAGGACGCGCTGGCGCTGGCCATCGAAAACAACCTGGATATCGAACTGCAGCGCTACAACCTGCCGGTGTCCGATCTGGACCTCAAGCGCGCCCGCGGCGGCGGCACCACGCGCGGTCTGAACTACCTGGTCTTCGACGTGCCCGTGGGCACCGGCGGTCCCATCAGCGCCGTGCCGACCACCGCGGCGGTCGCCGGACGCGCCACAGCGGGCAGTTCCATCAGCACCAACGCCGTCTCGCTCAACGCGCTGGGCGAGCCGCAGACCAATCTCTCGCTCCAGGCGCAGGTTCCTCAGACCAGCGGCAGCGCGATCCCGTCCTACGATCCCGCGATCACCGGCCAGCTCAACTGGACCCACACCACCACGCCGCAGACCAACACCGTGCAGACCGGGCTGCCGACCCTGATCTCCGCCACCACGCTGTTCAACGCCGGCATCCAGCAGGGCTTCACCTCCGGCGCCGTGGCCAGCCTGGTGTTCAACAACAGCCGGCAATCCATCAATTCCCTGCGCAGCGCCTACAACCCCTACACCGGAAGCTCGCTCGGGATCAACGTGACCCAGCCCCTGCTGCGCGGCTTCGGCAGCGCGCTGAACCGCCGCTTCATCCGGATCGCGGGCAACCAGCGGAAGATCGCCAGCCTGGTGTTCCAGCAGCAGCTCATCCTCACGGTGTACGGCGTGATCCGGCTGTATACGGATCTGGTCGCGCTCAACGAAGACGAGAAGGTCAAGGCCGAGGCCGTGGCGCTGGCCGAGAAGCTCTACTCCGACGTGAAGGCGCAGGTGGAAGAGGGCACGCTGGCGCAGGTGGAGCTGACCCGCGCCAACGCGCAGGTGTACTCCACGCGGCAGGACCTGATCAACGCGCGCGGGCTGCGCGAGGAGCAGGAAGCCATCCTCAAGAACGTGCTCACGCGCCGCGGCAACGCCGATCCCGAAGTGGCCGGCGCGCACGTGATCCCCACCGACACTCTCTCGATCCCGGCGGCGGACCAGGTCCGGCCCATGCAGGACCTGGTCACCGACGCGCTCAATCAGCGTCCCGACGTGGGCCAGGCGCAGCTTCAGGTGGCCAACGCGATCATCGGACTGGAGGGCGCGCGCAGCCTCACCAGGCCGCAGCTCGACCTCAACGGCGTGATGCTGAACAACGGCCTCGCCGGCCAGGCCAATCCCTTCGCGTCCAGCGCCGACCCCGGCTTCATCGCCGGCTACGGCGGCGTCTTCGAGCAGATCTTCGCGCGCAGGTACCCCACCTACGGAGTCGGACTGCAACTGAATCTGCCGGTGCACAACCGTGTGGCCGAGGCCGACCTGGCGCGCGACCAGATCCAGGCGCGGCAGCAGGAGGTCCGGCTGCGCCAGTTGCGGAACCAGGTGCGGCTGGAGGTGGAGGACGCCCTGATCGCGATGCGCCGCGCGCGCGCCAGTTACGACGCCGCGGTGCAGGCGCGCATGGCGCAACAGGAATCGCTGGATGCCGAACAGGCCAAGTTCGAAGTGGGCGCGTCCACCAGTTTCTTCGTGATCCAGTATGAGAGCCTGCTGGCGCAGGCGCGCTCGGCCGAGGTCGCCGCGCGCAGTTCCTACGTGAAGGCGCGCGCCGCGCTGCAGCGGGCCACGGGCAGCATCCTGGACGAAAACCGGATCTCGCTCGACGCCGCGATCCAGGGCAAGATGTAGGGCGGGCGCTACTCTCCCGGCGCCGTGTAGCCGCGACGCCACGACGCGCGCACCCGCGACATTCCCGGGGGCGGCTGTACTTCGACGCGCACCCGGTGGTACTTGCCGTCGTTGACCATCTCGCCGGGATCGTAGCCGATCAGGTATTCGCTGCGCATCTGCCGGCTGAGCGTCTCGATGGCGGCGGGAAGATCGTCCAGGTTGCGCACCCAGAACGCGCGTCCGCCGGTTTCGTCGGCCAGGCGGTCCAGCGAGCGCGGCCGTTCGGCGATACTCAGCGCGTAGAGCTTCACGTCCCGCTCCCGCAGCAGCGCGACCAGTTCGGATTCCGAGTAGCGGCTGTTGTTGTCGCCGCCATCGGAAAACACCACCAGCACCTTGCGCTGATTGGAGCCCTTGCGCACCTGTTGCGTGCCCAGCATGATCGCGTCGAACAGCGCGGTCCAGCCGCGCGGCGCGAGCGAAGCGAGGCTGGCGAGCACGTCATCCGGCTCCCGGGTGAAGCCCAGCGCCACGCGCGCGCTGTCGCTGAAGCGGACCAGCGAGAACTCGTCGCCCGGCATCGACACGTTCAGGAATTGCTCCACCCCGGCGAGAGCCTCCGCCATCTTCGCCTTCATGCTGCGGCTGCAGTCGAACACCAGCGTCATCGAGACCGGCGAATCGGCTACCGAGAAGGCGGTGATGGCGCGCTCGCGATCGTCCTCAAAGAGGCGGAAGGCCTCCCTGGGCAACTCCAGCAG
>JAFDVU010000197.1 GCA_018268835.1 Acidobacteriota bacterium
AGCCTGCTGCGCTTCCTCCAGGAGCGCGAGATCCGGCCCTTGGGCGCCTCCCGTCCCAAGGAGGTGGACGTGCGCGTCCTCTGCGCCACCAACCGCGACCTGCAGCGCCTGGTGGACGAGGGCAAGTTCCGCGAAGACCTCTGGTACCGCCTCAACACGGTGCGCATCGTCATGCCGCCGCTGCGCGAGCGCCGCGACGATGTCCCGCTGCTGGCCCGCTTCTACGTCAACAAGTACAACGCGCGCTACCAGCGCGACGTGAAGCTCATGGATTCGGGCGTGAAGGCGCTGCAGGAGTACCTGTGGCCGGGCAACGTGCGCCAGTTGCAGCACGTCATCGAGCGCCTGACCATCCTGGCCGACCGCATCGATAAGGAAACCGTGGAAGACGCGCTCACCGCGATGGATTCGCGCGACCGTCCGGTGGAGACCCTGGCCGACGCCGAAGAGGACCAGATCCGCAAAGTGCTCGCCGCCACCGGCGGCAACAAGAGCAAGGCCGCGCAGATCCTGGGGATCGAACGCAAGACCCTGTACCGCAAGCTCGAACGCATGAAGCCGTGATCGACATTCACAGCCACATCCTGCCCGGACTCGATGACGGCGCGAAAACGCTCGAGGAAGCGGTCGCGATGGTCCGCATGGCTGCCGCCGCCGGCACGACCGATATCGTCGCCACCCCACACGCCAACCAGGAGTACGTCTTCGATCCGCACGCGGTCGAGCGCAAGATCAGCGAGTTGCAGGCCGCCGCCGGCGAGTCCCCGCGCATCTACTTCGGCTGCGACCTCCACCTGATGCCGGAGAGCATCGACGACGCCCTGCACGCCCGCGAAAAGTACTCCATCAATCACAAGTGCTACCAACTGGTCGAGTTCAGCGATTTTTTCATCCCGAAGAATGCCGATGAAATCCTGGCCGGCCTGAGGCACGCGCACCTGCGCCCCATCGTCACCCATCCGGAGCGCAACCAGCTTTTGCAGAACCGCCTCGACGATCTGGAAGCCTGGGTCGCGGAGGGCGCGCTGCTGCAGGTGACGGCGGCGTCCTTTCTCGGCCGCTTCGGCCGCACCGCGAAACGGGTGAGCGATGAGCTGATGGGCCGCGGGCTGGTGCACTTCGTCGCCAGCGATGCGCACGACCTGAAGTGGCGCACCACGGCGCTCGACGAGTCCTACCGTTACGTGGCGCGGACGTTCGGCGAAGAAGCCGCGGCGCGCGTCTTCGAAGAGAACCCGCAGGCGGCCATCAGCGGCGTTCCGCTGTCGGCCACCCCCATCGCCATCAAGCGGCGCCGCTGGTATTCCCTGCGGTAGGGCGGCGCGTCAGGGCTTCCACACCGCTGTCAGCGCGCTGGCGCCGCCGGGGCGCTGTACGTCCACCTTCACCAGCACCGGACGCGTCTCGGCGAACTTCACCACCGCCGCCGTTTCCGCGCCGGGCGCCAGGTCGGGCAGCGCCGTTTCCACCCGCTCCACCGGGATCGCGCCATAGCCGTACACCAGGGTGCGCAGCCGGTACCCGCGCAGCGTGTAGCCCGGCACCGTGGAGCGCGCGCGCAGTCCGATCCGCAACTCCCCGATCCTCCCGCTCACCGTGAGTTGGTCGAGCGGACTCGCCTGCCGGCGCAGTTCGTCCCAGGACGGCTTCTTTTCCCCGTACACGTCCACCACGCCGTGGACGCGCTGCTTTAGCACGCCCGCGCCGCGATCCCCCACGTGGGTGCGGTAGTCGTTGTAGCAGAAGAAAATCAGCCCGGCGATGTAGTCGCGCTCGCGGAACACCTGGTCGTGACCTTGCAGCACGGCGACGCGCCGTCCGTCGCCCTCGGGACGGTCCGGCGTGCAGGCGCAGTAGCCGTACTCGCTGATCACCAGCGGCTTGTCCGGGAACGCGCGATGAATCTCGTCCACGTAGCGCGCCAGATCCGCTACCGTGCCCGGTTGCCAGCTCTCCACGTACTCGTTGAACATCACGTAATCCATCAGGCCGGCGACATCTTTCTCCGGCGTCTTGAACAGCGAGTGCGAGGCGTAGGTCACCGGGCGCTTCGGATCCAGCCGCTTGGCCTCTTCGTACATGCGTTTGGCGAAGGCGTACGCGGGCGGATTCTGCCCGCCGATTTCGTTGCACACGCCCCAGGAAAAAATGCAGGGGTGGTTGCGGTCGCGCCAGATCATCTCGCGCAACTGCTCCAGACCGTTCTCCATGATCGCGGCCGTTGGCTCCGCTCCCATCCCGCGGAACGTGGCGCTACCCCACGTCGGCACCTCGGTCTGGATCAGCATGCCGTGGCGGTCGCACCAGTCGAGCACGCGGCGATCCTGCGGCCAGTGGACCCTGGTGTAGACGCAGTTGAGTTCGCGCATATCGGCGTGGTCGTGCGCGATCCATTCCGCCGGCTCCGCCATCCCGTACTCGGGATTACTGCCCGCCATGCGCTCTACTCCCATCAGCCGCACGCGCTCGCCGTTCAGATAGAACGCGGTGCCGCGGATCTCGATGGTGCGCACCCCGAAGGTGGTCGCCAGCGTGTGCCCGCCCTCGATTTCCACGACCGCGCGATACAGGTGGGGATGATCGAAGTGCCAGAGCTTCGGCTCGCGCAAGGCGACCGGGGCCAACCGCACCGGGCGCGATGCGCCCGCGAAAACCGTCACCGCGACCGCGTCCACGGTGGCCACGCGGTTACCGCTATCTTCTTCCTCGATGCGATACCCGACCTTGCCCGTCCACTCCGCCCCCGAGGTGTTGCGCAGCATGACCTCTACCGCTACCCGGACCGGATCGGCGTCGACCTCGATGTGCTCGACGAACACCTTCGGGGTAGCGATCAGACGCACCGGGCGGTAGATGCCGCCATCGTGCGCCCAGTCGCTGTTGCGGCCGCGCGGCAGCATGACGTCGTTGAACGCGTTGTCCACCCGCACCGCGATCCGGTTGGTTTCGCCGAAGCGCAACAGCCGGGCGATGTCGAGAGTGAAAGCGGTATAGCCCTTGCCGATGTGCTTCCCGGCCTCTTGCCCGTTGATCCAGACAGTGGCCGAGTGGAACACGGCTTCGAACTCGATCCGTACCGCGCCCCCGGCCCATGCTTTCGGCACGTCGAAGATCCGGCGATACCAAGCAACCCCGTAGTAGTCCGTGTTGGCGGGCTCCACCTGCCAGGTGTGCGGGACCACCACCTCGCGCCACTCATCCGGCGGGGCGGAGTCGAGCCGGAACTGCCAGGGACCGTCGAGCGGGCGTTCGCTATCGGTTCCCGGTACCGCAGCTTGCGGCAGATCGGCCGCGACGCCGGTGGCGGCGAGCGAAGCCGCCGCGCCGGTGGAGAGAATTCGTCTGCGAGTCAGCACGGGAGAACGCACTCCAGCTAATCACGCAGCGGAGGGGGTGTCAAACCAGTATTTCTAGTACTAGAACGGGCGTAATGTGATGTATTTCGCTGCACATTTTGGGCTATACTCGCACTATTCTTCTTGCGGAGGAGAGAAAGTTGATCCGAAAAGCCTTATTTGCGCTGGCGCTGACACTGCCGATGGGCAGTTTCGCGGGGAACATCACGATTTTCAATACGGGTGTAGACGGCACCGGCGCGCCGCTCGCGGGAGGGTCGGTCGATCCGCACTATACGGACACGATTGGCGGCAACACGGTCTATGCAAACAATTACAGTGCGTGGCTGAACCCAGGCTCGGTGGCGGAGTGGATTGAGCCCGACACGAGTGTCGGCGGAAATTACTCGGGCGGCGTCTACACCCTGGATTACGTCACGACCATCAACCTGAACGGCTTTGATCCGCTCTCGGTATTGATCGCCGGCGGATGGGCGACCGACAATTCGGGGCTGGACATCCTGGTCAACGGTCACTCGACGGGCAATACGAGTCCCAGTTTCGGGGCACTGACCGCCTTTTCGCTGGCGGGAAGTTCGGGTTTCTTCACGTCCGGGATCAACACGATTGACTTCAAGTGGTCCAATTCGGGCGGTCCCGGCGGACTGCTGGTGGAGTACACCAACGCGACGGCGAACGCCGCGGGCACGGGCGCGCCGGAACCGGCTTCGTTCCTGCTTTTCGGCGCCGGTCTCGCCGGAGTCGGGATGCTGCGCCGCCGGCGGCGCGCCTAGACCGAATCCGTTCGCATCGACCAAGCCGCGGCTGCCGGAAACGGCACGCCGCGGTTTTTCTTTTTACCCATACCTGCGAGGATCGTCCGCGGCCACCCGGTGGCTCCCCCGATTTCCCACGGCGGCGCTTTCCTTTACAATCTGTATCATCCGCAGCTTCAGGAGCCACGTATGCGCCGTCATTATTTTGTCCTTCTGCCCGCTCTGGCGTGCCTCGCCGCCGCCCTGGTCCACGCACAGGACCGAGGTACCATCATGGGCCGTGTCACCGACCCCAGCAACGCCGTCGTCGCCGGCGCGAACATTACGGTCACCAGTCAGGAAACCGGCGTGAAGGTCGCCACCACCACGAACGAGGTGGGCAACTACGCCGTCCGCAGCCTTCCCTTCGGCCGCTATGAGGTCGCCTGCGAAGCCAAAGGCTTCCGCGGGTACGTGCGCAAGGACAACACCCTGGACGTGGGCCAGACCCTGACGCTCGACCTGGAGTTGCAGCTTGGAGCCGTGGATCAGACTGTGGAGGTCACCGGCGCCGCGCCGCTGATCGAGAGCAGCACCTCCGACCTCGGTACGGTGGTCGACCGCAAACAGGTGCAGGACCTGCCGCTCAGCGTGAACGGCAACATGCGCAATCCCGAGAGCTTCGTCTTCCTCGCGCCCGGCGTGAGCGGCGATACCGCCAACACCGAGATCAACGGTTCGCAGGACCGCGCCAAGGAAGTCTTGGTGGACGGCGCGCAGGCGACCGGTCCGGAGAGCGGTGGCACGGTGTTCACGTATCCGCCGGTGGAATCGATCGGCGAGTTCAAGCTGGAGAGCTCCAACTTCAGCGCCGAGTACGGCAAGACCGGCGGAGGATTTGAAGTCTTCACCACCAAGAGCGGCACCAACCAGTTTCATGGGTCGTTGTTCGAATACCTGCGCAACGACGTACTCGACGCCCGTGGGTTCATCTCGCCCAAGACTCCGGTGAACCGGCAGAACGAGTTCGGCGTGGCCATCGGCGGTCCGGTGATGGTGCCGAAATACAACGGGCGCAACCGCACGTTCTTCTACTTCGTGTACGACGGGTTCCGCTATCGCGCCGGCGCCACCAACCAGGTGCTGACGCTGCCCAACGCGGCGCAGCGCGCGGGCGATTTTTCCGGCCTCACCAAAGGCGGCGCCGCGTTGGCCGTCTACGACCCGGCCAGCACGACTTCTGACGGAGCCGGCGGCTTCACGCGCACCATGTTCCCCGGCGCCAAGATTCCGGTGAACCGCTTCAGCAAGGTGTCGGCGGCGATGCTGGCGCTGCTGCCCGCGGCCAACACCAGTGCGGCGACCGCCAACTATACCGCGGTCGGCGCCCAGACCTTCGACCGCAACGCGGTCACCATCAAGGGCGATCACTCCTTCAACGACCGCAACCGCGTGAGCCTCTTCGCCTACGTGAGCAACGAAAGCTCCATCGCGCCGGCCCTGATCGAAGGCGCCATGAGCCCGGCGCTCAACCAGCAGCGTCCGGCGCGCTGGTTCCGCTTCAACTACGACATGCAGATTTCGCCCACCGTGCTGAACAACTTCCGCGGCGGCTACACGCGCGAACCGCAGCAGTGGGCGCGCGTCACCAGCGACCAGGGGCTGCTGGGGAAGATCGGGCTGACCGGCGTGAATCCTCCCGGCGACATCATCCCGCGGGTACAGTTCAGCGACACCTACCAGAACTGGAGCGACGAGACCAAGAACAAGGGCCTGCAGGTGAACAACACGCTGCAGTTCGCCGACACGATCGCGATCTTCCGGGGCAACCACAGCCTGAAGTTCGGGGCCGACATGCGCTGGCAGCAGACGAACGGCGCCGATAGCGCCGGCCAGCAGGGACTTTTCGCGTTCAACCCCAATGAGACCGCGCTGCCCACGGCGGCCGGGCGCGCCGCCAGCGGCAACGCCTTCGCCAGTTTCCTGCTCGGCGCCGTGGATAGCGCCAGTTACAACGGCCTGTTCGTGGTGCCCGGCCTGCGCTACGAGTACAAGGCCCTCTTCGCCCAGGACGATTGGAAAGTCTCGCGCAAGCTAACTCTCAACATCGGGCTACGATGGGACCTCTTCACCCCGCGGCGGGAGCACAACACCAACATCTCCGGCTTCGACCCCTCGATTCCGAATCCGGGCGCGGGCAACCTGCCGGGCGCCATCGCCTTCCTGGGCAGCGGACCCGGACGCGACAGTTCGCGCAGCAGTTTCGCCAACACGTTCTACAAGGCCTTCGGCCCGCGCTTCGGCTTTGCCTCTCAACTGGCGAAGAATACCGTGCTGCGCGGCGGGTACGGCATCTCCTACGGGCAGGGCAACGCCAACGCCGGGCTGCGCGATTCGCAGAAATTCGTTTACGGTTTCAACGCCGCCCCGAGTTATGCCAGCACCAACGCCGGCGTGACTCCCGCCTTTGGCTGGGACGACGGCTTCCCCACCAACTGGCCCAAGCCACCCTTCATCAACCCCACGGTGCAGAACGGCACCAACGTGACCATGATCGGTCCCAATGACGGGCGGCCGCCCATGTTCCAGAACTTCACGTTCAGCGTGCAGCAGGCCATCAGCGAGCGCACGTCGATCGAAGCGGCGTATGTCGGGGTGAAGGGCCAGTGGCTGGGCAACGGGCTGATCAGCCTCAACCAGGTGAATCCGCAGTATCTCGCGCTGGGCTCGCTGTTGACACAGAGTGTAACTTCGGCGGCGGCGCAGGCGGCCGGGATCAAGGTTCCGTATGCCGGGTTCACGGGCAGCGTGGCGCAGGCGCTGCGCCCGTATCCGCAATTCCTCAACATCGTGAATAACTCGAATCCCAACGGCAACTCGACTTATCACGCGCTACAGATGAAGTTCACCAAGCGGCTCTCGCACGGATTGACCGTGCTGGCCGCGTATACCTGGTCCAAGAGCATCACCGACGGCAATATCGCCGCCGGCGGCGGACCCTCCGGGCAGGACTTCTACAACCGGCGCCTGGAGAAGGCGATCAGCACCAACGACGTGCCGCAGATCTTCGTGGTGGCCTACACCTGGGACCTGCCTTTCGGTAAAGGCAAGGCGATGCTGAACAATAGCGGCCTTCTGTCGCACATTGTGGGCGGCTGGCAGTTGAGCGGCATCCAGCAGTATTCGGTCGGTAAGCCGGTATCGCTGACTGTCAACAACAGCCTGCCGATCTTCAACGGGACGCTGCGTCCCAACCTGATCCAGGGCGTGCCGCTGACGGTGGATCATCCCGATCCGTTGGCCAACCCCTGGTTCAACAAGGCGGCGTTCGCCGCTCCGGCCAGCTACCAGTTCGGCACGGCGGCGCGGTCCTACACCGGAATGCGCGCGCCCAACGCCTACAACGAGTCCTACGGACTGATGCGGCAGATCAAGGCGACCGAACGGGTGTCGGTGGTGCTGCGCGGGGAGTTCTTCAACGCGTTCAACCGGACCGTTTTCGGCGCGCCGGTGGCCAACGTATCGGCTGCGAATTTCGGCCGCGTGACCAGCCAGGCGAATTCGCCGCGGCAGGGGCAGGTTTCGGCGCGTATCGAGTTTTGAAGCGCCGCCGGGCGCGTAACTCGTTGCTATTACACAAGTCTTACAATTTCCGGGTCCTTCTGCTGATAGCGTGAAAAAGAACGCTGTCTCAGAGGGAAAATGGTCAAAACTGAAACCGTAGTCCAGGCCGCCAAGCGCCAGGGGCTGAATAAATTCACCGCCGTGGTGCTGGTGTTGCTGCACATCGCCGCCATTGCCGCCTTGTTCCGGTTTAGCTGGAAGAGCCTCATCATCTCGGTGATCTTCTACTACATCTGCACCGGGTTGGGCATCAGCCTGGGGTATCACCGCCTGCACACGCACCGGTCCTATAAAGTGCCGTTGTGGCTGGAATATTTCTTCGCGCTGTGCGGTACGCTCACCCTGGAAGGCGGGCCGATCTTCTGGGTTGCGGTGCACCGCCTGCACCATCAGCTTTCCGACCAACCGGGCGACCCGCACTCGCCGCGCGACGGCGCGTTCTGGAGCCACGTCGGCTGGATCCTCTGGGGCGAGACCAACCACAACAACACGCGCGTGATGAGCAAGTACGCGCCGGACCTGGCCAAGCACAAATTCTACGTCTGGCTGACCAGCTACCACTGGGTGCCGAACGTGATCCTGGGCGCGATCGTGCTGGCGCTCGGCGGGATCGATCTCTTCCTGTGGGCCATGTGCCTGCGGATTGTCTTCGGCCTGCACGCCACGTGGGCGGTGAACTCCGCGACCCACATGTTCGGACGGCGCCGCTTCAACATTCGCGACGATTCGCGCAACACCTGGTGGATCGCCCTGATCAGCTTCGGCGAGGGCTGGCACAACAACCACCACGCGCATCCGACCTCGGCGCGGCACGGTCTGGCCTGGTATGAACTGGACCAGAGCTGGCTGCTGATCAAGGCGCTGGCCTTCTTCGGCATCGCCAGGAACGTGAAGGTGGCGAGCGTGAACAGCCGGATCGCCGAGCGCGAAGCGGCATAGGACAGGCGCCGGCAAGGGGACCGCGGGCGTTGCCTGAGTACTTCGCGGTAAGCTGGCGTACATGGTGACGCCCGGCCGGCGCAAATCGATCGCTTTCTTCATCGCGCTCGGCGTCGGGCTGATCAGCGTCATCCTGGTCCTCTACATCGGGTGGATTCTGCTGGCCTGGCGCACCGGGCTGCTCCTCATCCTGGGGGTCCTGCTGGTGCTCATGATCATCTGCGGGATCCTGCTGAATACCATTTTTCTGGTGCGCGAAATCCGCCGCAACGAACAACACGACGCCTTCATCAACGCGGTCACGCACGAGCTGAAAACGCCGGTAGCGTCGATCCGGCTTTACCTGCAGACGCTGCAGACGCGGCCGGTGGACGACGCGCGCCGCGCCGAGTTCTACCGCATCATGCTGTCCGACAGCGACCGCCTGCTGGCCACCATCGAGCAGGTGCTGCGCACGGGGCGCCTCGGCGCCGGCGCGCACAAACCCAACATCACCCGCGTGGACCTGGACGAAGTGGTGCGCGCCAGCGTGGAGCGGGTGCGGTCGCTGCACCACGTGGGCACGGGGGCGCTGGCGTACGAATCCTCCGGCGCGGCGGCGGTTCTGGGCGACCCCGACGAACTTGGCGCCGCAATCACCAACCTGGTGGAGAACGCCGTCAAATACTCCGGCGCGGACGTCCACGTCATGGTCCGCACCGAACGCACCGGCGAGAATTTCACTGTGCGCGTGACCGACCGCGGACCGGGAATTCCCAAGGAGGAGCTGAAACGCGTGTTCCGGCGCTTCTACCGCATCCCGGGCCCGATCGCCTCGCGCATCAAGGGCACGGGACTGGGGCTGTTCATCGTGCGCAGCGTGGCCAAGCGGCACGGCGGCCGCGCGTGGGCGGAAAGCGAAGGACCGGGGCGCGGGAGCACGTTCGCCATCGAACTACCGGTTGCCAAATGAGCCGCATACTTGTTGTCGAAGACGAAGCCCACCTGGCCGAAGGTCTGCGCTTCAACCTGGAGGAGGAAGGGTACCGGGTAGAGGTGGTGGACACGGGCGAAGCCGCGCTGGTGCTGTTCGAGCCCGGCACCGTGCCCTTCGACCTGCTGATCCTGGACGTGATGCTGCCGGGCATGGACGGCTTTGCGGTGATGAGCGAACTGCGCCGCCGCGGGCAGTTCATCCCGACCCTGATGCTGACCGCGCGGGGACACGCCGACGACGTGCTCAAGGGCTTCGAAGCCGGAGCCGACGATTACCTCCCCAAGCCCTTCGAACTGGCGATCCTCTATGCGCGCATCCACGGCCTGTTGCGGCGCCGCGCCTGGATCGCGGCGAGCATTCAGCCCGCTCCGGCGCCGGCGCCGCAGCCGCAGGACTCCTTCACGTTCGCCGGCGGGAGCATTCACTTCGACCGTCAGGAACTGCACGTGGGAGAGCGCGTCTTTCCGCTGACCCTGATGGAGGCCAACCTGCTGCGCTACCTGGCGGAGCGGGAGGGCAAGCCGGTCTCGCGCAAGGCCATGCTGGAAGAGGTCTGGGGACTGCACGAGGACACGGACACGCGCGCCATCGACAACTTCATCGTGCGGCTGCGCCGGTACATCGAGCCCGAACCCGCGCAGCCGCGGTACCTGCGCACGGTGCGCGGCGTGGGTTACCGCTTCGTGGCCAACCCGGAGGCGGGGTGAGGCGTCTAGCGGCGGCGTTTGCGGCCGCGGCGTTGCTCGCGCTTGCGCTGCTCGCCTCCGCGGCCGGCGGCGAGTGCCGGTTTGTCATCGCGGGCGACCGCACGGGCGAGGCGCAGCCCGGCGTGTGGCAGCGCGTGTGGAAAGAGATTGCCGCGGCGCGGCCCGATTTCGTGGTCTCGGTGGGCGACCTGATTCAGGGGACGGACGACGCCACGGCCGAAGTTCAGTGGCGCGACGCGCTGGCGACTCTGGAGCCGTATCGCGGGATCCCGATTTTCTTCACTCCCGGCAATCACGATGTGTGGAGCCAGAAATCCGCCGCCCTCTACCGCAGCCGGACCGGGCGGCCCCTGCACTACGGCTTCGACTACGGGCCTGCGCATTTCACCGTGCTGGACAACAGCCGCTCCGACATCCTGCCCGCATCCGAAATGGAGTTCCTCCAGGCCGACCTGGCCGCGCACCAGGCCGCCGCGGCCAGGTTCATCGTGATGCACCGGCCGTCGTGGATTCTGGATGCGGCGATGGGTAACGCCTCGGCGCCGCTGCAGCAGATGGCGCGGCGCTGGGGCGTGCGCTGGATCGTTGCCGGGCACGTGCACCAGTTGATCCACGCCGAGGTGGAGGGCGTGACTTACTTCGCGGCGCCCAGCGCCGGCGGCCACCTGAGGCTGAGCGGAAAGTACGAGGACGGCTGGTTTTTCGGCTGGACCGAAGTGGAAGTAAAGAGCGGGAACGCGGTGTTTTCGATTCACGAACTGGCCGGGCGGAAAACGCCGCTGGCCAGTTGGGGCCTGTCCGGGCTGCGTTAGGTACGCTACACTTCTTACGTACCCCAAAAATGTCGGCCACCGGGAAGAAATCGATGCAGGGCGCTTCCAGCGAGGTGGTCCGCGATATCAACCGGCGTCTGGTGCTGCACCTGATTCGGAAGCGGCAGCCGATCTCGCGTGCCGACCTGGCCCGCGTTTCCGGATTGCAGCGGAGCACCATCTCGCTCATTGTCGAGCAATTGATTCACGAAAACTGGGTGATCGAAGGTCCCACCGGGCGGCTGCCGCGCGGGCGGCGTCCGACCTTCCTGCGGCTCAACGACGAGCGCGTGATCATCGGCGTGGACGTGCGCGCGATCCAGACCACCGTGGCCCTGGCCGACGCCAACGGCCGTTTCATTTCCCAGGAAGTGATGGAGACGCCGCGCGACGCCAAGGCCGGCGTGAACGCGCTGCTCGACGCCATCCGGCGCATGGTGCGGACATCGAACGGCAAGAAGATCGAAGGGATCGGGATCAGCCTCCCGGGACGCTTCGACCACGCGCAGGACCGGCTCGTCTTCGCGCCCAACCTGAAGTGGCACGACCTGGACATTCGCAATCCGGTGGTGGCGGCAACGGGCCTGGACGTGGAACTGGAAAACGCGGCGAACGCCTGTGTGCTGGCCGCGGTGTGGTTCGACCGTTCCGAGGGTGTGCGCAACCTGGTGGTGGTCACGGTCTCGGAAGGAATCGGCACCGGGGTGCTGGCCAACGGGCAGTTGGTGCGCGGGCTGCACGGGATGGCGGGGGAGTTCGGGCATGTACCGCTCGATCCGAACGGTCCGCCCTGTGGTTGCGGCGGGCGCGGCTGCTGGGAGGTGTTCGGGTCCAACCGGGCGGCGCTGAGGTACTACGGCGAGTCCGGCAGCGGGGAGTGGGGGCTGGGATTCATCGACCTGCTGAATCGTGCCGATAATGGCGACGTTCGCGCGGCGCAGTCGCTGGAGAAGATGGCGCGCTACCTGGGGCGCGGAATGCGGATGGTCGTCGCCGGACTGGCGCCGGAGCGGATCATGATCGTCGGCGACCTGACGCGGTCGTGGGAGCGGTTCGGGCCGGTCATTGAGGCTGAAGTCGGGGCCCAGGTGCTGCCCGGCGGGGTGGCGCCCTCGATCGTCCCGGTGCACGAGGACGGCATGGCACGGCTGCGCGGCACGGTGGCGCTGATTCTGCAGAAGCACTTCGGGATCGAAGTGCCGGCGTAGCGGGGGATTGCCCGAATGTAGTACACTGGTTCTTTACTCCAGTGGTTCCGACGCACTCCGTGTGTTCCGGCTCCCAATCTGAGGTTTGCATGCACGCGATCATCGAAACAGGTGGAAAGCAGTACCGGGTTGCGCCCGGTGATGTGGTCCGCATCGAAAAACTGCCGGGCGAAATCGGCAGCGAAATCGAATTGCCCGTGAAGGCGTCCTTCAACGACGGCGGCGAACTCGTGGCCGGTGGCCACGTGAAGGCCACCATCGTCGGCGGCGACCGCGCGGAAAAGATCATCGTCTTCAAATTCAAGCGCAAGAAACAGTACAAGAAAACCATCGGACACCGCCAGAGCTTCACCGAGGTGAAGGTCGGCGACATCGTGGTGTAGGTGAAGCATGGCTCATAAAAAAGGATTAGGCAGTTCCAAGAACGGGCGCGATTCCAACGCGCAGCGCCTCGGCGTGAAGGTTTTCGGCGGACAGTTGGTTCCCGGCGGCAGCATCATCGTGCGGCAGCGCGGCACGCCGATCAAACCCGGGCTCAATGTGGGCTGGGGCAAGGACGATACCCTGTTTGCCAAGGTGACGGGCACGGTCGAGTTCAAGGACCGCGGCCGCCTGGGCAAGTTCGTCAGCATCGTCGCGTCCGAGTAATCTCTCCGAAACGTCTCACCGGCCGCCTGCGTTGCTCAACGCCGGCGGCCTTTCTATGTTCATCGACGAAGTACGCATTCTCGTAAAAGCCGGCGACGGCGGCAACGGCTGCCTTGCGTTCCGCCGCGAAAAGTACGTGCCCCGCGGCGGGCCCAGCGGCGGCGACGGCGGGCGCGGCGGCGACGTAGTGCTGGTGGCCACCGAGCACGCCAACACGCTGCTTCACTTCCGCTTTAACCCGGAGCACAAGGCCGACCGCGGACGGCACGGCGAAGGCAGCAACTGCACGGGCGCCGACGGCGCGTCGATCGACGTGGCCGTGCCGGTGGGCACCGTGGTCTACGACGACGCCACCGGCAACCGGCTGTTCGATTTCACCGAACCGGGGCAGCGCTTCACGGTGGCGCGCGGCGGACGCGGCGGGCGCGGCAATGCGCGCTTCGCGACTTCCACGCACCAGGCGCCGACGGAGCACGAACCCGGCCGTCCCGGCGAAGAGAAGCG
>JAFDVU010000198.1 GCA_018268835.1 Acidobacteriota bacterium
GGCGGGCGACGACGTGACGCGAGTGGAATGGATGCGGGAAGACGAACTCGCCGCGCTCCGGATCACCGAAGGCACCCTGGGCGTGATTGGACGGGCCTTCCGCAAACGGCGAAAATACAAAAAGCAGTGACATCCAGCGCTGAAGTCCTCGAATTCGAATCCCTGCGCGAGTTGGTGGGCCGCTACGTCTCCAGCGAGCCCGGCAAGCGCGAACTGGCGAAGGTGGCTCCGCATCACGATGGCGAGCGGCTTGCCGCCGATCTTGCCGAGGCCGGGGAAGCGGTCCACTACCTTCAAACCGCGTCCAAGCCGCAGCCCGCGGCGCGCGGCGCCGCCATCCGCATCGATTTTTCCGGCATGGCGGACGTGGAGCCGGCGGTCAACAAACTGCGGGTAGAAGGCGCCGGCCTGGAGCCGCGCGAGATCTTCGAGCTGTTTGCGTTCCTCGATCTGGCGGCCGACGCGCGCAGCAACCTCACCGCCTGCGCCGAGCGTTTCCCGCTGCTTGCCGCGCGCGCCAACTCCATCGGCGAATTCCGCGCGCTGCTGCGCGAACTCGACGGCAAGATCCTGCCCGACGGCAGCATATCGGATCACGCCAGCGTCGCGCTCAACCGCCTGCGCCGCGACATCGAGCGGCAGAAGAAGGCGATCCAGGAATCGCTCGAACGCTTCCTCAAGCAGCATCGCGACGAAGGCATCCTGCAGGAGGAGTTCGTCACCATCCGCAACGAGCGCTTCGTGGTCCCGCTGATCGCCGGACAGCGCCGCAAGATGGACGGAGTCATCCATGGCGCGAGCTCGAGCGGCCACACGCTGTTCGTCGAGCCGCTTGAAACCATCGACCTCAACAACGAACTGGTCCGCCTCTCCGAAGAAGAGATGCGCGAAGTGCACCGCATCCTGGTGGAGATGACCTCGCGGCTGCGCGCTTACGGCGATTCCATCCGCGACACGCTGGCGGCCATGGCGCACCTGGAACTCGTCTTCGCCAAGGCGCGGTTCGCGCTGGAATTCGATTGCGTCATCCCGCGCTTCACCGGGCGGCTGTTCCTCAAGGAGGCGCGCCATCCGCTGCTTGCCGACGTGATGCGCCGGCGCCGCCGCCAGCCCGTCCCCATCACCCTGGAACTCACGCGGCAGCAGCGCACCCTGCTGATCAGCGGACCCAACACCGGCGGCAAGACCGTTACGCTCAAGACCGTTGGACTGCTCAGCCTGATGGCGCAATCCGCGCTGCCGGTGCCGGCGCTCGAAGCCGAGTTCCCGCGGTTCGAGCAGGTGCTGGCCGATATCGGCGACTACCAGTCCATCCAGGAGGACCTGAGCACGTTCTCCGCGCACGTCTCCCACATCCGCGAGATGGCGCTGGACGTGACGCCGGATTCGCTGGTGCTGCTCGACGAACTCGGCGCCGCGACCGATCCCGAAGAGGGCGGCGCGCTCGGCGTCGCGATCGTGGAGCACTTCCGCGCCGCCGGAGCCTTCACGCTGGTCTCCACGCACCTGATGGCGCTCAAGATCTACGGCGCCAATACCGAGGGTGTGGTCAACGGCTCCATGGGGTTCGATGAAGAGACCTTCGAGCCCACCTACCTGCTGCGGCTCGGGCTGCCGGGCAAATCCGCGGGGCTCGAGATCGCCACCCGGCTGGGCATGCCCGAGGACATCATGCGGCGCGCGCGGCAGAGCATGAGCGATCGCGAGCGCGACGTCACCCGTTTCCTGGGCGAACTGCACAAGCGCATCGAAGACACGCGGGCGCTCGAAGCCGAGTTGCGCCGCAAGATCGAAGAGACCGAGCGCGAGCGCCGCGAGATTGCGCGCGTGTGGGAGCGCCGCGAAACCGAGAAGCTGAAGGAACTGGAGCGCCGCACGGAGCAGGCGCTGGCGCGCTTCGAAGAGCAGGCGCAGGAGACCATCGGGAAAATCTCCGAGACCTCGGAGCGCCGCCGCGCCGAGCACGACGCGCAGCGCCGCGTGGCCAAAACCAAGCGCGAGCTGCGCGAGGATTTCCAGACCACGGTCCTCTCCACCCAGGAAGACGCGCGGCAGGGCGAAATCCGCCCGCTCAAGATCGAGGAGGGCGCGCGCGTGCGGCTCAAGGACGTGCGCGAACCCGCGCGGGTGCGCCGCAAACTCTCGGGCGACCGGCTCGAAGTGGAAGCGGGCTTCCTGAAGATGCAGGTCTCAATCGACGACGTGATCGAGGTCCTGCCCGAAGCCGGCGCGCCCGCGCGCGGCAAGCTGCCGCAGAACGTCAGCTTCCGTCCGGCGCCGGAACTCGCGCCCGTGCACCAGGAGATCAACGTGATCGGCCAGCGCGCCGAGGAAGCGCGCGACGCGGTGGACGAGTTCCTCGACCGCGCCGTGATGGCCACCGCCAGCCGCGTCCGCATTGTGCACGGTCACGGCATGGGCATCCTCAAGAAGGCCATCGCGGAGTTGCTCAGCCGGCATCCGCACGTGGCACGCTTCTATCCCGCGCCGCAATCGGAAGGCGGCGCCGGAGCCACCATCGTCGAGATCAGGGAGTAAGCTACTTCCCGCTCCAGGGGATGCTGTGATCGCCCGTCACCGCGCGCCTGGAAGGCGGTGACTCGATTTCAAAATACGACCACGGTCCGGGGACCCACGGATAGCGCTCGATGACGCTCTCATCCACGGTCACGCCCAACCCCGGCGCGCGCGGCACGACCAGATCGCCGCGTTCGATTTCAAGCGGATCCTTGAGAATCTCGCGCGCCGCCGGGAAGGGATACATGCCGGGCGCGCCGCCATCGGAGTAGCAGGGATACTCCAGGTACTCCACCACTAACTGCGGCCAGCACACGCCCAGGTGCGCGGCGGCGATCACTTCCAGCGCCGTGCCCCAACTGTGGAACGCGAAGCTCAATCCCTGCCGCGCGATCTCCGCCACCAGGCGCCGGCCGAGCGCGTACCCGCCCTGGCAGCACACGTCCATTTGCACGTAATCCACCGCCTGCGCCGCTACCAGGTCGAGGAAGGCATCCTCATCGGGTTCATGCTCGCCGGCGGCCAGCGGGAGCAGATCCTTCCGGCGCAGGCGCGCATAGCCGGCATGGTCGGCGGGCGGCAGCGGTTCCTCCAGCCACGCGACACGGTACTTGCCCATCTCCTCGGCCAACTGCTCGACTTCCCACTGCGTGTAACAGCGGTCTCCCATGCGCCACCACGTGTGCGCGTCCACCATGAGTTCCAGGTCCGGCGCGGCGCGGCGCAGCAGTTCCACGGTCTTGAGGTCGGTCTCCGGACCCGCCGCGGGACGCATTTTGTAGGCGCGAAAGCCGGCCGCGTGGATCCCGGCGGCCTCGGCGGCGTAGCCTTCGGGCGGCATGTACATTCCGGCGCTGCCGTAGAGCCGGATGCGGTCGCGCACCCGTCCGCCGATCATTTCCGAGACCGGCAGCCCCATCGCCTTGCCCGCCAGATCGTAGAGCGCGATCTCCACCGCGCAGTAGATCCGAGCCGCGTCCGGGTCCGCGCCGGGACCTTCCATGAACAGGACGCGCAAGGCGTCGGGGTCCGCCAGGATGCGGCCCTCCAGGAACGGCCCGATCAGGTCGTTGACCAGGCGCCGCGCGTTTTCGCTCCCCGGACCGGGCGCGTAACCGGTAATTCCGCTGGCGGTCCGGACGCGGATCAGCATCGCGTCGCGCTTCAGGATCGTGCGCACGCCACCGTGAAACGGCAGGCGCAGCGGCCCCGGAAACGGGCACGAAAGCAGGAACGCGCGTACGCTGGTAATCTTCACGCGGCTTCAGGATAGCACGGGCTTCCGCGGCGCCTACTTGCGGCAGATGGCGGTGAGAAAGCGTCCGTCGGGGCTGATGTATTCGCGTTCGATTTCGAGTCCACCGTGCTCGTGCAGCAGCCAGCGGAAGGCGTCGGCGGTGTAGATGTACTGGAAGTTCATGCCGATGCGCTCGCCGCGCTCGATCTCGGTCTCTTCACCGGCCACGGTGGCGGAAAGATCGCGCGCCGCGTGGAAATAGCGGGTGACCAGGTGCAGCCCGTCGTGCCGCGAATCCACCTTATGATCGAAGCGGATCTCGCCATCGGTGGCGGCGATGCCCACACTGGCCAGCAGCGCGGAAATGAAGCGGCGCGCCTTGGGATTATCGCGGCGGCCCATGGTGGCCTTCTCGTCCCACAACTCCCCGTCCACGATCAAGCGGTCCTCCGGCTTGATCGATTGCGTCAGGTAGCGGATCTCCGCCAGCGGGTCGAACGCACCCATCGTGTTGCCGCAGAAAAGGAACAAGCGCGGCGGGTCGGCGGCATCGGCGGCGTAGACCAGATGCACGGGACTGGAGATGTCGGCCTTGATCCCCACGGTCTCGATGTCGGCGTCCTCGGCGCCGCCGCAGGCCAGTTCCAGCATGGTCTGGCTGGCGTCCACCGGGAAGTAGCGCACTTCGCAGCCGGCATCGCCCAGGCTCTGCGCGAGCATACGGTCGCGCGCGCCATCTCCGGCGCCGAAGCTGATCAGGGGAACCTTGCCGCCGAAATGGCGCGCGAGCTCGGGCGCGGTATCGCAGATCTCCCGCCACGAGTTGTGCAGCCCGCCGTAGAGTTCGGCGTCCGCGGCCAGCCGCGACCACTCGTCGGCCGAGCGCGGGAACCAGAAAAAGAACTTCTCGGGCAGATCGCGAGCTTCGATCGCCTCCGCGAACTCCTCAGTCAGGTCCGCTTCCGTGAGGACAACTTCCACTTTCATAAGCTTTCCGAACTCTTATTATTGCAGGGCGCGTGATTCGGGGCGCGCGGGCGCCGGCTCAGGCGCCCATGATCTGCAGTCCGGCGTCCACGAAGATGCAGTTGCCGGTGACGCCGCGGCTCAGGTCGCTGGCCAGAAATACGGCGGTGTCGGCGACTTCCGCCGGATCCGTATTGCGGCGTAGCGGAGCGCGCTCCGGCGCTTTTTCGAGCATGCTGGACAGGTCCTTCACGGCGCGCGCCGACGCGGTCTTCACCGCGCCCGCGGAAATCGCGTTCACCCGGATGTTCTCCTGCCCCAGCTCACCAGCCAGGTAGCGCATGGCCGACTCCAGCGCGGCTTTGGCCACCCCCATCACGTTGTAGCCGGGCACCACGCGCGTGGCGCCCAGGTAGGTGAGGGTGCTCAGCGAGCCGCCTTCGGTCATCAGCGGCGCGGTGGCGCGGGCCAGCGCCACCAGCGAGTACGCGCTCACGTTCTGCGCCAGCAGAAAACCGTCGCGGCTGGTCTCGATGAACGGCCGGTTGAGGTCCTCGCGGTTGGCGAACGCCAGGCTGTGTACCACCGCGTGCAGGGGCCGATTCAGTTCCCGCAGCGAATCGGTAAGTTCGGCCAGTTCTTCGTCCTTGGTGACATCGCAGGGCAGGATCGCGGCGGTGTTCAGGTCGCCGGCGAGTTCTTCGATGGCGATTTTCTGACGCTCGCCCAGGTATGTCAGGGCCAGTGTGGCGCCTTCACGCGCGAACGCCTGCGCGATGGCGTAGGCCAGACTCCACCGGTTCGCAATTCCCGTAACGAGGGCAAACTTGCCCTCCAGCAATTTGGACATGGATCTCTTCAGTTTAAAACACTCGGCAGGACCGCCGCCGCGTCATCCAACCCTAGCCCTATCGAGCTAGTCCGTGACCGGGCTATCGAATTCTGACAATCACCCGCTGATACCGCGTCAGCGGAGGCGCGCCATCGTCGGTCGCCTCCAGAATGACGTGAATGGTCTGGCCAGGCCGCGCATCAGCCGGTATGCGGAATGTCGTAGTGAGCGCGGACGGATCAGAAAAGGAAACATTCCCGGGGTAAGTGCCCGCGTCGTTATATTGCCACCAGTTCACCTTTACGGCGTTCCGGTCCGGGTCAGAGACAGTGCCTGCAAGAGTAACGGTGCTGCCGGCGCGAGCACTGACGTCCAGCGGTCCTTTGACTCCGACCTTCGGCGGGTGATTGGCGTCGCTGAATCTGGTGGATACCGACCATTTCAGCCGCGCCGCGAAATCGTTTTGCGACGCGGCAAAGAATCGGGCATTCACGGCGGCGGTTGCAGGCGGAATCGGTTGCCCACCACGTCCGCGGCCCCCTCCAGCGCCCCGGCCAGGCGCCGGATTTCGTCCAGCGGCGGGGTTCGCTCCGGCCGCGGATGCGCCTCCCGAGGCAACTGCTTGGGGAGGTCCTGGCGCGTTCACCGTGCTTCCTGCAGGCGCCAAGCCCGGCGCAATTCCCGGGTCGGTCGGACTCGCCGGTGGCATCGGCGCGCCACCTCGCCCGAACGCAGGCGCGTTTTCCCGCCTTCGGATTCCACCCCAGCCGCCCCAGTAGCCGTTTTCATACGCGCGGAGACCGTTGGCCAGCAGGTTGAGGAACGTCGGTGTGTCTCCCTCGCTGATAAACGCCCCCTTCTCCTGGGGCGGTATCCAAACCATGTAGCCCATCTCCCGAAGTTGATCGGCCGTCGCGCCGGACAACCCGAAATAGTCCGTGCGATCGCCTTTTGCCATCTGCTTGCCATCGCCCCAAACGCGATACATCGCGCCCAGGGGACCTCGGCTCAGGACGTTCTCCTTAGTCCACGAAGGACTGATGAAAACCTCATTCTCCGGCGCAAGTCCAGTTCGTATGCCGTAGCCGTAGTTAATCATGGCCAACTGCCAGTTTGTCGTCTCGGGCCAGTTCGGTTGGATGTACCTGGCGTAGGTCCCATCCTGGTCGCCCCACGGGATGATGACCAGCTTCAATGACACCCGGTTGCGGATGGCCTCCCACTGCGGCGTGTTCGCATATTGATCGTGGATCGACTTCAGCGCGCGGGCGATCGTACTCTGTCCGCCCTGGGCCGTCACGTAGAGGGGTCCGGGTTGATCGTCAAGCAGAAGAGACTTGATGAGATTCGAGCCTTCGGTGTCCTTAGAATAGTCGGCCTCGAACTCGACGTTCCCCCATTTGATCTTCGACTTCAGATCCGCGGGTGCCGGGTAATCGCGGTCATGGATCTTCAGGTTCGGATAGGCCTTCGCATAGGCATCGACGATCTCATCGATGAAACGATCGTCTTCCGGCCAGCGCCACGACGTGACCGGCCCCAGATGAAAGCGGGTGTATTCGCGCCCGGGAATGTACTGCGTCGTGCCTTTGCCGTCTCCCTTCCAATGAACTCCGCTGCTCGCGTATACCAGACCCTCGATTCGGAGTTCTGAAGTATATAGGACCGCGCGAATCAACGTGTTGACATCGTCGAGTTCCGGGTCCGCTGTGATCACGACCCGCGGCTTCAACGCCGTGCTCCGGGATGGTTGTGCGGAAGCGGCGGCGGGGACGATCATGAGCGCTGTCAGAGCAAGAATGATTTGGCCGGGCAGACTTGCGATGAGGGCAGATCGAAAGCCGGTACCTTGAAGACGCGAAGACATTCTGGGGATGAGTATACAGAACTCTTCGACGAAGTAAGGACGCACCCGACCGCCTGAGGAACCAGCCGGCGGGTCCCGGATCGGCCGCGCGGCGACGGCCCTCAGCGCAGGCGCGCCAGCAGGGCCGAATCCACCTTGGCCTTCACGGTGCGCCGGTCGAGTTCCAGCCGGCGCGCCGTTTCCTCGTAGCTTCCGCAGTGGCTGTAGACGAGCGTGACGTAGCGGCTGAGCAGTTGTTCCGCGGTAAGCCGCCCGGCACGCGCGTCTTCGGCAAACTCCGCCGCCGCGTCCGCGCCCGTGCCCGAGGGCCGGTAGTTGCGCCGGATCAGGACGTTCTTCACGCACTGCTCGAGTTCGCGGTAATTGCCGGGCCAGGCGTATTCTCTGGGCAGGTTGCCCCCGATCCAGTGCATCACTTCGCCGGCGAGCGTCGCGCCTTCCTCGCCGGCTACGCGCCGCGCCATGTAATCGACCAGTTCCTTGAGCACCTGGGGCGAATCGGCAAGTTGCTCGGCCAGCGACGGCGTCACGATCTGGTCCGAACACAGCCGGTAGTAGAGGTCCTCGCGGAAGCGTCCCGCGCGCATGTCCTCTTCCAGGTTGCGGTTGGTGGCGGCGATCAGCTTGCCTGCGAATTCCCGCGCCGCGGTTTCGCCCACCGGGTGAAACGTGCGCGTCTCGATCACGCGCAGCAGCTTCACCTGGATCGCGGGGTCGAGGTCGCCAAGTTCATCGAGGAAGACGCTGCCCAACTCCGGACATGTCTCGAGCCATCCCTTGCGGTCGGCGATGGCGCCCGTGAACGCGCCCCGGCGGTGCCCGAACAACTCGCTCTCCACCAGCGTCGGCGAAAGCGCGGAGATGTTGATCGGGAAAAAGTTTTGCGCACCGTCGTCGGCGAAGGCCAGGCGGCGCTCGTCGAAGGGCACGTAGCGCGATTCGGCGATGGCGCGTGCCGCCAGTTCCTTTCCCGTGCCCGAAGGACCCGTAATCAGCGTCGCAAACTCGCCCATACGCGCGTACAGCGTGCGCCGGTAGCGGCGGATGTCGTGCGTGAAGATGGATTGCCAGATCGACCCGCGCAGCCGCGCGGCCGGCAGCGAACTGCCGATGATGTCGCGGAACGTGTACTCGAACGCGCGCTGGATCTGCCGGTAGCAGGCGAATGTATGTCGCGGTTCGTGCCCGCTGGGAAAGCGGATGCCTTCGATCTCGAAGAAGTGCTTCCAGTCCGCCAGGAACTGATTGTAGAAACGCCAGCGCGTGGCGGAGGGCGCGGAGACGGCGGCGCCGAAACTGGAGTCGTAAAAATGGCGGTAGCTGCGCTGGTAGAGCAGGTGCAGGACGGCGTCTTCGTAGAGCGCGAGGTCGTGTTCCGGGGGCGTGGCGCCGCCGCGCAGACGCGCGCACAACTGCTCCAGCAGCGGGTCCAGCCGCGCCATCATGCGCGCGATGTTCACCCGCGCGTGGGGATCGTCGAGGCGGAAACTCCAGACCGGCTCGCCTTCCACGAACTCGCCGCCGAGGATCGCGCGCTCCAGATGCACCCGCTCCGGGAGAAAGGGGTTGGCGTAGCTCAGGGGCGAGACCTTCTCCATCCAGGCCCGCTGTTCCCCGGTCATGAATTGCTGGGCTGCCATGCATTGAATGTACACCGGGCGAGCTGGCGCCGCCACCCTATTTCACATAAGCTATTGCCTGCCAGCGGGATCGCAAGAGGCCCTCCCCGTGCACTAGCAGCGGCATGTCGCACAACGGATTCGGCAACGTCCTCCAGCAGCGCGGCTTCCGCGCCTTCCTCGCCACGCAGTTCCTGGGCGCTTTCAACGACAGCGTCTACCAGACCATTGTGGCGCTGCACGTGGGCGCCGCCAATCCGGCTTACGTTCCGCTGGTGCCCGCCGTCTTCACTCTGCCTTCCCTGCTCTTCAGCGGCTATTCCGGCCACCTGGCCGACACGGTCAGCAAGCGGAGCGTCCTGATCGCGGTCAAGGTCTTCGAAATCGCCATCATGTTGTTCGCCCTGGCCACGTTGCACGCCGGATGGGTGGAGGGCATGCTGGGGGTGGTCTTCCTGATGGGGCTGCACGCGGCGATCTTCAGCCCGGCGAAATACGGGATCATGCCGGAGATGGTGGAGGACCGCGACCTGTCGCGCGCCAACGCGCTGCTCGAGATGAGCACGTTCGTTTCGATCGTGCTCGGCATCGCCGGCGGCGGACTCCTCATGGCGCTGTGGCACACCGCGCTGTGGCGTATCGGCGTGGTCACGCTCGCCATCGCCGTGACCGGTTTCGCCTGCTCGCTGGGAATTACCCGCGTGGCTGCCTCGGGCGCGCAGCAGCGCTTCCGCTGGAATCCGTTCGGCGAGATCGTTGCCAGCACCGGGCACCTGGTGCGCGACCGCGCGCTGTGGCTGACCGTGCTCGGCGTTTCCTGGTTCTGGTTCGCCGGCGTACTGCTCAAGACCGACCTGCAATATTTCGGCACGGACGTGCTCCACACCAGCGAAAACGGCGTCTCCGTGCTGTGGGCCTTCCTGGCCATCGGAATTGGCGCGGGCAACATGCTGGCCGGCCGGCTCTCGGGCGATAAAGTGGAACTCGGCCTGGTCCCGCTCGGCGCGGGCGGAATGGGCGTTTTCGCGCTGGCGCTGGCGGCGGCACACCACTCCGTCGCCGCCTCGGCGGTGGTGGTGGCGCTGCTCGCGGTTTCCAGCGGACTCTTCGTGGTGCCGCTCTACGCGTTCATGCAGCAGCGCGCCGGGACGCAGGAAAAGGGCCGGGTGGTGGCGGCCAACAACTTCTACCAGACCATCGGGATGCTCCTGGCCAGCGGCATGATGAGCCTGTGCTACACGCGCCTGCACCTGAGCGCGGACCGTATCCTGATCGGCTTCGGCGCCGCCATGTTCCTGGTGACCGGCTACGCGCTCACCATCGTGCCGGACTTCTTCGTTCGCTTCGCGCTGTGGATCGTCACCCACAGCCTGTTCCGCATCCGCATCCGCGGGCAGAAGAACGTGCCCTTCCGCGGACCGGCGCTGCTGGTGGCCAATCACGTCACCTTCGTGGACGCGTTTCTGATCGGCGCGTGCGTGCAGCGTTTCATCCGCTTCCTGGTGTGGAAGCCGTATTACGAGCAGCGCGCGTTCCACTGGTTACTGCGGCGCATGTACGCGATCCCGGTGGGAACGGCGGGACCGCGAGACGTGGTGGAATCGATCCGCGCCGCGCGCCGGGAACTCGCCGCCGGCCACGTGGTGTGCATTTTCGCCGAGGGCGCGATCAGCCGCACCGGCAACCTGCAGCCCTTCCGCCGCGGCCTCGAGAAGATCGTCGAGGGCACGGACGTGCCGGTGATTCCGGTACACCTCGACGGCTTATGGGGCAGCATCTTCAGCTTCGAAGGCGGGCGCTTCTTCCGGAAGTGGCCCAAGCGCATCCCCTATCCCGCGACCGTGACATTCGGCGCGCCGCTGCCGGCGAACGCGCCCGCGCACGCCGTGCGGCAGGCGATTCAGGAGTTGGGCGCCGAAGCCGCGGCCGAACGCAAGACCTCCGCCGACACGCTGCCGCGGCGCCTTTACCGCACCGCCCGCCGCAGCTGGAACCGCCTCGCCATGGCCGATTCCACGGGCCGCGCCCTGACCTTCGGCGAAGTCCTTACGGGCGCGCGCCTGCTCCGCGTCCCCGCCCGGGGAACGATGGTCGGGGTGCTGCTGCCTCCCACCGTCGCCGGCGCGCTGGTGAACGTGTCGCTCACGCTGGAGGGGAAGGTCCCGGTGAATCTCAACTTCACCGCCGGACGCGACGCCGTGGCCCACGCGATCGCCGCGTGCGGCATCGCCAACGTGGTCACCAGCCGGGCGTTTCTGGCGAAGATCGGGCCGCAGTTGGGCGAGTTGCCCGGCGTCATCCTGGTAGAAGACCTGCTCGCCGCCGCCACGCCGTGGCGCAAACTGCGCGCCTGGATCCGGGCGCGCCTGCTGCCCGCGCCGCGACGTGCGACTCCGGACACGCTGGCCACCGTGATCTTTTCCAGCGGCTCCACCGGCACGCCGAAGGGCGTGATGCTGTCGCATTACAACCTGCTCGCCGATATCGACGCCATCGCGCAGGTGTTCTCTCTCAATGAGCGCGACCGCGTGGTGGGCGTGCTGCCCTTCTTCCACTCTTTCGGATTCACGATCACGATCTGGCTCCCGCTGATTGCCGGCTGCGGCGCCGTTTACCATCCCAACCCGGCCGACGCGCACGCCATCGGCGAACTGGTGCGGAAACACCGCGGCACGCTGCTGCTCTCCACCCCGACCTTCTGCTCCACCTACACGCGCAAGTGCTCCGCGGAACAGTTCGCCTCCCTGCGCTTCGTGCTCGTAGGCGCGGAGAAGCTGCGCGAACCGGTCGCAGCTGCCTTCCGCGACAAGTTCGGGATCGCGCCGATGGAAGGCTACGGCTGCACCGAGATGTCGCCTGTGGTGGCGGTGAACGCGCCCGATTTCCACGAGGGCAAGGACGCGCAGACGGGCAGCAAATCCGGCACCGTCGGGCAGCCTCTTCCCGGCGTCGCCGCGCGCATCGTGGACCCGGTGAGTTTCGCGCCGCTGCCGCCGGATACGGAAGGACTGCTGCTGGTAAAGGGCGCCAACCGCATGCTGGGATATCTGAACCAGCCGGCACTCTCCGCCGAATCGATGCGCGGCGAGTGGTATGTCACCGGCGACATCGCGCGCTGTGACGACGAAGGTTTCCTCACCATCACGGACCGGCTCTCCCGCTTCAGCAAGATCGCCGGCGAGATGGTGCCGCATCTCAAGATCGAAGAGGCGATTCTCGCGGTGCTCGGCGATGGCGCGTGCGCCGTCACCGGCGTGCCCGACGATCAACGCGGCGAACGCCTGGTCGCGCTCTACGTGCATCCGTCCCTGACTCCCGAGGACCTCTGGCAGCGGCTCGCGGCGACTTCCCTGCCGCGCTTGTGGCTGCCCAAGCGGGAAAATCTCTACCGGGTGGATTCCCTGCCCCAACTCGGCACCGGAAAACTGGACCTGCGCGGCGTCAGGACCCGCGCGCAGACCCTCGCCGCCGTCTGTGCGTAGCCGCCATTCATAAAGGAGCGCTCTCATGGAAGCTTTTCTCTTCTCGTGCATGATCGTGGTGCTGGTGATTCGCTGGTTCTGGCTGCGGTCGCGGCTGGAAGGAATCGACGCGCGGCTGAACGCGCTGGCCGAGGCGGTGCATCGCCGTCCAATGCCGATGGCGGCCGGCATTGCGACGCCGGAGCGACCGCCCGTCGCGCACGAGGCGCCGCGCCCGGCCGCGCCCCCGCCGCCCCCGCCCGCTTCTCCGCGGCCCGCCGCCGCGCCGGTCCCGTGGACCGACCGGCCGCGCGAGTCCGCGCCCGCGCCCGCCCCGGCTTCGACCACGGCATCCACGGCGCGGCCCAAACGCACCAGCGAGGACTGGGAAGCGCTGCTCGGCGGAAACTGGCTGAACAAGATCGGCGTGTTCGTGGTGGTCATCGGGCTGGCGCTGCTGCTGAACTACGCCTACACCCACATCGGCCCCGGCGGCCGCATCGCCCTCAGCTACACCGGCGCGTTCGCCATGCTCGGCGCGGGCATCGCGATGGAGCGCCGCGAAACCTACCGCACCTTCGCTTACGGACTAATCGGCGGCGGATGGGCCGCGCTCTATCTCACCACATACGCGATGCACGCCATCGAGGCGGCCCGCGTGCTCGACAATCCCTGGATCGCCGCGGTGCTCCTGTTTGCCGTCGCCGCCGGCATGATCGCTCACTCCCTGCGCTACCGCTCGCAGACAGTCGCGGGACTGGCCTACTTCATCGCGTTCGTCACGCTCGGAATCAGCGAAGTCACGCTCTTCAGCGCGGCGGCTCTGGTGCCGCTGGCCGCTTCCCTGCTCTTCATCGCGCGGCGCAACCACTGGGAGCGGTTCGCGCGCTTCGGCCTCCTCGCCAC
>JAFDVU010000199.1 GCA_018268835.1 Acidobacteriota bacterium
TGACGGAGGCGGCGATGCCCGCGTCGCGGAAACTGGTATTGGAGTTGCCGGCCACCGCGATGGCGGCGTTGATGCTGTCGGCGACGCTCGCCGGCGTGGTCAACTCGCCGATATTGACATTCAACTGGACGCCCGAGAATCCCGGACCGGCGAGGTTGAACGTCGCGGTCGTGCCGCCGTTGGCTGAGTTGTCCGCAATGGCGGCGACGCTGGTGGTGGACCCGGCCCCGATGTCGGTTCCGGCCGCCGTGGCCACTTCAAAATCCGACGTGCGCAGACCGAGCGCCTTGGAATCGACCGTGGAGCGCGACAGGTCCAGCGCGACCGTGCCGTTGGCCGTGTCCGCCGTGCCGGCGGCGTTCACGCCCCCGCCGATGTACACACCCATCGTTGCGGCGAAGTGCCCACCCGTGGAGAGCCCGATCGACTGCGCCTGCCGATCGATTTCCGTGACCAGCGTCTGATATTCGCTGTTCAGCACACTGCGGTCGCCGGTAAACGTGCTGGATGCCGATTGCGTGGCCAGAGTCTTGAGGCGGTCGAGCATCTTACTGATGTTGTTCATGCCGCCGTCCATGATCTGCAACTGCGCCACACCGTCGTTGGCATTGCGCACGCCCTGCGTCAGTTCCGCCGTGTCGCTGCGGAATTTGTTGGCAATGGCCAGGCCGGCCGCGTCGTCGCCCGACGAATTGATGCGGTAGCCGCTCGTCAGGCGCTGAATGGTCTGGTTCTGGAAATTGGTGTTGACGCGCAGATTTTCCTGCGCGATGAGGGAGTTGACGTTGGTTTGAATCGAAAACGACATGGTGAAGTCCTTTCGGTGTTCGTCTCCGGCATCTTGCCGGATTCAACTTCACTCATCGGTGCAGGAGGGAAAAACTTGAACGGGGGAAGTAACCAGTCAGTCTGTGTCTCTCGCGGGGATTGAATCGCCGGTGGCTCGGCGTCAGGAGCGCGGTCTCGCGCGAGGAAGTCGAACATGGGCGAGGCCCGGTGGCACTCCCCGGGCTCAGGCAAGAACTGTCACTAACACTCCGGCCGCCGGTACACTTTCACCCAGCCGGCCTCCCCTTCGGTAATCCGGATGGTATCGTTCACGGGAGGGTTATCCACCCGCTGCACCTGCCCTCCCGGCCAGCGGATTTCCAGGGAGTCCACCGCCGTCAACCGGCCCAGGCCGAAGTGCTGCTCGAAGGGCAGACAGCCGAAGTTGGTGCCGCCCGCGATCTCGCGCGTCTGCTGTTTTCCACCGGCGTGAAGCGTGATGCGGGCGCCGATCGCGTCGCGGTTGCTCTTCGTCCCTCTGAGCCGCACATTCAGGTAGTTGCCCAACAGTTCCTTGGGATAGAACACCGAGCTTGCCAGCAGGTCGGCCGGATACAGCCCGCCGCCCGCCACCAGAATCGACAGCCTCCCGTCACCGAAGAGATCCGCGCAGTTCACCCCGTGATTCTTTCCGGTGTACGGCACCCCCGCGGTGAAACTGACGTTGCGGAACTTCGCGCCGTCGTTTTCCAGGATGATCAGCGGTTCGTTCCGGTCCATCCGGGAGCCGCCGTTGCCGAGCAGAAAATCCAGGTAGCCGTCGTTGTTCAAGTCTCCGCAGTTGCCGCTCATGGTGCCCCAGCAGCCGTCCAGCCCGATCTCGCGATTCTTCATGGTGAACGTGCCGTCGCGGTTGTTGTGGTAGATCCGTATCGGCTGCCCGTCTTCCGGTCCCTTGCCGGTCTTCATCGTGTGGATCACATCCTCGTGCTCCGACCAGACGTACTGCACCGCGTCCATCCAGCCGTCGTTATCGTAATCGCACCAGAAGCACGTGCTGCCGATCAGGGAGTCCGCGAAACCGGCCTGCCTGCTGACCTCCGTGAAGGTGCCGTCGCCATTGTTCCGGAACAGTTGCGGACGTCCCAGGCCGCTCAGGAACAGGTCGGGATATCCGTCGTTGTTGTAGTCCCCCCAGGCGGAGCCGATTGCCGGAGAGTGGGTGGTCAGGCCGCACTTTGCGCTTACGTCGGTGAATGTCCCATCGCCATTGTTATGAAACAGGCGGTGGGGGCTCTGCCGGTCGAACAAGCCGCCGACGTTGGCGGCAAGAAACAGATCCAGTTTGCCGTCGCAATCGTAATCCACCCAGTGGCCGCTGAATACCGGCTCCCATACCTGCAGGCCGGCCTTCTCGGTCACGTCGGTGAAGGTGCCGTCGCCATTGTTGTGGTATAGCGTGCCATCGCCCGGGTAGAAACCCAGACGCGTCACGAACAGGTCGACAAAGCCGTCGTTATCGTAGTCGCCGGCGACGATCGAGAATCCGTTGACACACGTGTCGAGGCCGGACTCGATGGATACGTCGGTGAACGTGCCGTCTCCGTTGTTCCGATAGAGGCTGCAGCCGCCGTGCCCGGCGGTGATGGCGATGTCGAGGTAGCCGTCGTTGTTGTAGTCGAAGATCGCGGTCCCGCGCCCGCCGCTCACCTTATCCAGACCGATCTTGGCGGCGATGTCTTCATACCGCAGCGTGGTGGGCTCGTATCCGGCCTTCATCTCCATCCGATATTCGGCCGGCACCGTCTCCGCATAGCCGCCCATCCGGGTGGCGGAGAGGAAGAGCCAGAGGCGCGCCCGCTCGTTACGCGGATCGGCTTCCATGGCAGCCAACCCGGAAGCGGCCCCCTGCTCGAAGCGCGCGGCGCGGTGGTGCGCCACCTGAGTGAAGTGCAGAGCCATGGCCCGGCATCGGGGGTCCTTCGCCGCCAGGGCCAGTTCCCGCACCGCGTCGTCGTAGCGGCCGCACTTGACGTAGAGTTGTCCCAGGTCGAGCCGTGTGACGGCGTCGTTTGGCTGCCGCTTCAGCCGCTCCAGGTACCGGTCGGTCAGATCCTTGTACTCCAGGCTCACGAACGGCCCGTTCTCGCAGTACATCTCGATCACGTTGCGGACCGAGACCGGAAACAGCCTCGCCGGCAGGGCCTGATAATACGACATACCCCGCACCGCCGACTCGGCCAGCATCCTTCCCGCCGAAAGCGGCAGCGCCATGGCAAGCCCGAAAATTCGCGGATCCCGCAGATCCAGGTAACCGAAACTGCGCCGCGCGGTAGCGAGCGTCTCGCGAGTGGCCCGGATGATCTCCGAAGCTTCCGGCCGTGTCCGCCGCCCGATTCGCACCAATTGATTGGCGAAGTCCGATAGCGCGTCGTCCAGATTCCGCGGCCCGCTCACCGGCGGCCTGCTCAGCGACGGCTCCGATTTCTGGCCTGACAGCACCTCGATCGTAGTCTGAATCGCCTTGAAGCCCCCATCGAACGCGGTCAGCCCCATCTCCAACATGTTCACGGGTATCTTCAGCAAGTCGTCTAAAGGCGTCTTCATGAGTTTCTCGGCAGGATGTAGTAGACCGATTGAATCGCACACCCGAAGCTGGCCGTTTCCGCACGTTGTACCGGCTTGCCGGCGAGAAACTCGGCGATCGCCGGTTCCAGATAAGCCGCGTACTCCGGATCGTTGGGATATTTGAAATTATCGATCGCCCCGCGGTAGACAATGGCGCGCCCGGCATCCAACAGAAACGCCCGCGGCGTCTGCTGCGTAGACCAGCGCTGCGCCACCAGCGCATTCGGATCGTGGAGGATGGGAAAGGTCAGGGAGCGCTCCGTCATGGTCGCGCGGATCTGTTCCGGCGTCTCCCCCTGGCGCGACGCCACGGCTACGAATCCCAGCTCCGGGTGAGACGCCGCAAAACCGTTGAGGTAGGAATCGTACCGGACGCAGTGGGAGCAGACTCCCGACCAGAAGATCACGACTGCCGCTTTTTTCCCCTCAAGGAAGCCCGCGAGACTGGCCTCGCCGCCGTTCACGTTCCGAAGTTTGAAATCATCGACAGTATCGCCGATTTTCTGCGTCTTGCGAGTGGAATCCCCCGGTGCCATCTTTCCCTCCGTCAGGTCGTGGCCTTCCTGCTAAGCTACCACAGGCCCGCCGATGGAAGAGCCCGCGGACAGCATACTTTTGCGATGCGTTATGCCGCGCCGGTCCACACCGGGCGCAGCCCTTCAAGCAACGCGTGGTGCACGCGCGCGTGATGCGTGAGGCCAAACCGGCCGATGAAGTCCTGCGCTCGCGTCACAATTCCGGTTTGGCGCAAGGTGAGCGCATCCAGCAGGCCGACCGTGCCGAACACCGGATCCCAGCCCCGGAAGTTCATGACCTTGTCGATGCGCGGCGCCACGACGAACAGAATGCGGATCTCCACCGCGCCGTTCTCGTGAATCAGAATCCGATACTGTTTCATCGCGCTGTAGAACCGGCCGGGACCATACGCCACGAACGTCGGGAAGACCGTGAGCGGCACCACCGCGTAGCCGAACCGAACCAACTCGGTACAGCCTGGGGGCACCGGATCCGGCGACTCGGAAAACGCCGGATGGAACGTCATGTATCCCGTCTCTTTGTTTAGCGGGCGGAGCCACCGGTCGAAGCGGCCGATACTGCGAAAAGCCTTGATGTAGTCCAGGACGTCGAGCCGGGCGGTGACCCACTCGTAGCGGCTTCCGATATCCCGCAGGTCCACCGCCAGTTCCTCATCCACCGTCTGCGCGGTTCCGCCCACGGGCCTGGCCACCGCGACCCGGTAGAGAAACCCTCCCGGAAGCCCGTTCGGATTGGTCCAGTGCGTCTTCTGAATGAAATTGGCATTCACCCAGTCCGCGACCGCGGCGCCTGGCCTCGCGGAGCCCGGGGCGCGCTCGAAGACCGCTCTCTGAGCGCATCCCATCACCGAAGACGGGCGCCCGTCCAGAGTCAGGGTGGAAAAGAAGCTGGCGGCTTCCGCCCCGGCGGGTAGCCCGGCCGGCAGTGGATCCAACGCGGGACGCTTCACCCGGTTCCACCAGTCAAGCAGCTCCATGCCGCGGCGAATTCCGGTCTCCGTGGCCGAAGCGACCTCCGCTCCCTGTTGTTGGGTTAGCAGCACAGCCATAATTTCGTCGCCGCCCGCCGGCGCTATTGAATCGTCAGGATCGCGGTGTTGGAGGTGAAGTCCCCCGAACCGGCCGTCACCGTCACCCGCACGCCCGTGCGGGAATCGGAAGGCACGCGAACCTGTATCTCATAGACCCCGGCCTCGCCAGGCACCAACCTGGCGCCGATGACATCCGCCGGCTTGCCGTCGATCTGGACCACCGGCAGTTTCAGGACGGTGGCTACGTTGTCCCGGGACGCCCGCTGCAGATTGTCCGGACGCGGTTGTACGTCGCCCAGGCCGGTTGCCCGAACCGTGATGATTTCGCCGCGATGCGCGGGCTGCGAGGAGAAGTTCAAGGTGCCGTTCTGGTTGTAGGCCACCGCGCCGCTCTTGTCCAGGTAGGCGATGGCGGCAGTCTCCCCGTGGCTGTAGATGAAAATACCCGGGGCCGAGTCCACAATCGAGACCTGCACCGGAGTCGCCTGGAACGCGCTCGATTGCCTGGTGACCGCCAGAGTCGCCTGACGCGGAGTAGCCGACGCTCTCACCGAAAACGGAACCTGGAAATCGATCCGCTTCGGCGATACCGACACAATCCCGCAGCTCACGCCATCCACCGACACGCTCACGCCCCCCAGGGTCGTGGGCAGATCCGTGGTCACGTACTTACCGTCGAACCACACCGCCGGCGCGTTCATGGTGACGTCGGACAGATGATTGCCGAGGATGGACGCCTGCGTCCCGGGGCTTAACAGGCTGGTGCCGACTCCCAGCGACGCGGCATTGCGCACCGTTTCGCTGGTGTAGACCGGATGGGTGTCACTCACCACCCAGCCGTTGTAGGGATTGTAGGCCTGCACCACGTCGGTGCCGACCTTCGTCGCTCCGCCGGCGGTGACATCGCCGCCGGCAAGATACCAGGTGTCTCCGATGAGGGCGCCGGCCATCCCGGCCGCGGGCAAAGGCTGCGGCAGTCCCGAATACCACACCTTGCCTCCCGGCAGAACCTGCATGGTCTGCGTCTGGTAAAGGTTTTGGCCGACGTCGATCGGGCCTTGCGGCACGGTCCGCCCGCCGGTCACCATCAACCGCCCAGCCAGATAGGTCGCGGACGCGTTGTACACTCCCCGCAGCACCGCCGGCCCGTCCCGCCACGTCCCCGAGGTCGTCGAATAGACGAGGACGGACGTGGTGGTAGTGGAGCCATCCTGAGTTCCGCTGACGAAGTAGAGGTCGGTCCCGGCGGCAGCCGTAGCGGCGCCGGCGAGCGGCACCGGCATCGGCGACTGCGACACCCACTGTCCGCTGGGCGCATCGAACACCCACGCGAAACGTGCCGGGCCCGCGTCCTTTGTCCACCCGCCGAACAGCGCCGCCCGGTTGGAGACGTTCGCGCACGCGGCGTTGCGCACCGGCACCGGGACCGGCGCAAGAGTCGTCCACGTCGAAGTCCCCGGGTCGAACACATAGGCGGCGCCGGTGGGCGATTCGTCGGGCGAATTCGATCCTCCGACGACGTAGATCCTGCCCGCGACCACCGTCGCGCAACTCTCCCAGGCCGGACCGGGCATTTCCGGCAGCGTACTCCACTTGTTCGCCACCGTATCCAGCACCGCGGCCTGCTTGAGCACCGTCTGCCCGTCAAAGCCGCCGAAGACGTACATATTGGTGCCGATTGCGGCCGCCGCGGCCCCGGCGGCGACTCCGCCCGGTTTGGCCGGCGGGGTCAGGCGCGTGGCCGGATTGTACTCCTTGAGTTCGCTCGAAATCATCCAAACGGTAGGGCTGAGGTACGCGTTGTAGGGGGCGTAGATGCCGTCCGGCAAACTGGCGTCCGTGCCGCATTGATCGCCGTTCTCGCATCCGTCGGCGCCGGGGATGATGGTGTTGCCGGCCGGGCCGAACGAATACCCCGGCATCAGGGCCGCCTTCTGCACGACCGTGATCGCGATGAAGGTGGTTCCCTTCACCTGGATTCCGGTGATGTTCCCACTTGAATCGGTGGTGAAGACCGCGCTCAGCGACGTGGCGGGGCGGTCGTCGTAACCCAGGGGAAATGGGAACACCAGGGGTGGATAATCGCCGAACAGCACCGTGAACTTCGAGCCCTGGCTGGAGAGGGGAAAGCGGTTATTGCGCGCCGTCCGGTGAATCAGCGCATTCTGAAACACCGCGTGGATCACGAGATTGGTCACTTCGCCGGTGTCCAGATTGAGGTCGCCTTCGCTGGCCTGATCGGCACTGGGGAAATTCGCCACCGCGCGGCCCAGCACGTAGGCGCCGTTCTTGAATTTGATCGTCGGTGAATCGCCCACGCTCTGCCACTTCAGCGTGAAGTGGGAGATCGAGCCCGACGGCGGATCGAACTTCACGCTGATCCACCCGTGGATCGGTCCCGCGCCGAAGCCCGCGCCGAACGGGTAGTTGTTGATTTCGTCGCCGAGCGAACTCTGCGCGTCGTCGAGCGGCCCGGAGAGCAGGCCCGATGCCGGCAGTTTGACTGCCGCCGCGAACACCGGCGCCGCCATCATCGCGCCGGCCATGAACCAGGTCGCCGGTCTCACTGCCTGCCTCCCAGGAACGTGATCAAGCTTGCGTTTTCAGACGACCTCGGCCCAATGGCGGGATCCGGCGGACCCGGTACCGATACCGCCGGGTATTTCGTGCCGTAGCTCGAATTCACGAACTGTAGAATCGCATTGGCGAGCAGGGCCTGCCCGGTCGCATTCGGAAACAACTGATCCGTGGAATAGAATCCACCGTTGAAGGCGCCCGTCACGCGGACACTGCCCACGGCCGCCCCGGCGGTGCGGATGTTGTGTAGAAAGGTGTACAGGTCGAAGACCTTGATGCTGGTCCCGGCGGCGTTGCGGATGGCGCTGTTGTACTGAGTCACGGTGGACCGGATGGTTGCCGCGGTGGCGGCGGGCAGCACCGCGTCGGCCGACAGCGGCGCCTTCCGCCGCCCCCGCAGAATCTCGCCCGACTCCACCAGTCCGGCCAGCGTCAGCAGGTCGCCGGACTGCAGATTCAGCCGCTGCGCGAGGTCCGCGGCGCTCACCCCCTGCAGAGCCGCGGCCTCGGCTACCGTCGAAAAGTACGCCGTGTCTGTCGGGTCCGGAACCGTCATCACGACCAAGGTGGCGTTGGACGGCAGCAGCCCCTGCAACAAGGTCGAGTAGTCGCTGGTGAATGAACTGACCGGAGTCAGCCGCCCCGTATCGCCCGACAGTGCGGCATCGAGCGCGTCCTGAGAGCCGAGTTCGACGAAGATCGCCGTCGGCGCCATCATTCTCGCGTACTCCGACTGCGTCAGCAGCACCGGGGCCGGCAGCGAGATAAGCGGTCCCCCGAGAATGCCTACCACGAACGTGTCCAGCAGATCGTGCTCGATGGTAGCGCTCAGTTTGCTCCCGTCATACCGCAGCAGCGGACGCAGGCGCAGTGAATCCGCCAGCTTTAGAAAAGGCACGGACAGGTTCATGGCGAAAATCGGGAACGGAAGCGCGCGTTCCCCGCCCTGCGAGACCTGCGGCAACAATCCTGGCAGCGGCTGAAACGCGTTCAGCACACCCGCTTGCCCGTCGTCACGGTAGGTGGGCAGCGAGATGACGGTTCCCATGGGTCCCGCCACCAGCGCCGGCCAGGAGTTGACCTGGTTCGGCCGCACCAGGTGAAAATCGGCGTATCCGGCGGAAATCCCCCCGCCCATCACGACTACCGACGTGGGATCGAACGTATTCTGCGACGCGGCGCAGAACACGCTGGCCAGCGCCGCCGCGGTGGTGAGAATTGCCCGCCTCATTGGGTGAACTCCAGGCCCTTCGAGCCTTTTCCTATGCGTAATGAAAACCCGAATAGCTGGGCGAACGTGCTGTACAAGCCGTTGGTGAATATCTTGTCGTTGGCGGCGACGCTGGTGGTGCGGTCCAGGAACTTGGATCCCTGGTAGAAGAACGAAAGCTCCTTGTTTCCCATTTGCCTGGAGACGCCCACGTCGAAATTCAGCCGGGTGCTGTCGGGCCACAGCGGGCCCACGCTTTCGTCGGGCACCGGCGTCTGGTCCCAGGCCCAACCGGCGCGGAACGTGAACTTCCGCATCGGGTGTTCGAAGCCGAGCCGCACTTCCGTGGCGTTGTGGAAGTTGTAGACCAGGCGCCCTTCGGCGGGAGTCGCCACGTCCTTGTTCTGCGTGAAATTGAGCACAACGTCCTTCAGCCGGTGGTAGTCCTGTAGCTGGACGTCGAGCGAAATCAGATTCGACCCGAAAACCTCGGTCGCAATACCTGCCGCGAAAGTCGCCGGAGTCGGAAACTGGACCCGCGCCTTCTGATTGGGGAACAACGCCGCCAGTTTATCGAGCCCGACAATGGGCTGCAGGGCATACCCCGTGGTAAACGCGAACGATGCCTGGCCGTCAAAATGCTGCACCACAGCGGTCCTGTAGTCGAACCCGAAGCGCGTCTTCCACTCCGGCTTCCAGTACAGCATCCCCACGTTCGCCCCGACGTTCCTGGACACGCCGGCGAACCGGAACCGGGCCTCCGGCAGAAGTCGCGCCAGAATTTTCCCGGAGGCCGTCACGTCGCTGCCCGGGAAGAACGAGGGCGCCAGTTGTTTCCCGAAAACGACGCCGTCATCCAGGGGGTTCAACAGGCTTTGCTCCAGCAGAGCATGGGTGTGGACATAAGCCACCCCCGCCGCCAAAGCCAGGTTACGTGTGACCCGGTAAGCCACTGTCGGCTGCATCCAGATCGACTCCATCTTCGGCCGCGTGGATGCCCACCGCGCGACGAACTTCGTTGCCGCCGGATCGGAGTCCTTGAAATTCGTCCAGTTTCCGCCCAGTCCGAAGGGCGTAAAGGCGCCGAAGCCGAGGGTGAGTTTCGGGCTGATGGACTTCGACATATACATGTTCGGAACCACCAGCAAGCTTGGCGAGATAAACCCGCTGTACCCGTCCTTCGGAACAATTGTTCCCGGCGGCGTGGCGGAAGGAAAGAAGCGGAAGTCGCCATGGACAAACAGCCCGTCCATCTCCATCCGGAATCCGGGCTGGAACGCGATCCCCGCGGGGTTGTAGTACAGAGCCGAGCCGTCGCTGGCGACCGCCACAAAGGCCCCACCCATCCCGGTGGCCCGGGCACCCAATTCCATGATCGTGAAAGCGGCGGGCCAACACGAAGTCGAGATTGCCGCGAAGGCGAGCATCCGGACTATGACCCGACGGAACCTATGCGAGCTTGCAGCCACCAATAGCCTCCGGATAACAGGAAGAAAGAAAGTAACCCGCCGTTGAAACCTCTCTATCCTAAAGACGCATTGGACGAGTGTCAAGGAAAGTACGTCACGAACCCCCAGAAAGCAGTACTTGCCAACCCTCGCCGGCGGTGGTAAAATTCCCTCCCATATTCGTCGTAAGGGTCAAGGCTCGGTTCGGGGAACGGGGATCCACACTACCATTCGCCGCCGCCACATGCCGGACGAGGGTATTGCGTTACATCTCGGGTCGGAGGGGAAACGATGAAAAACGGGGATACCCGCAGGTGGGGTCTGACGTCCTCGGCGATCGCCGCCGGGCTGGAAGGAAGGCCTGATGCGACCTGTCACAGCCGGCCCCCGTCCGTCTGCCACCAGACAGTGACCAACGCCCAGGGTTACCGATTTCACTTAGCAATTCCATGAATCCGCCACCTTCCAATACGCACATGGAAAGCTTACTTCTGCTGGTGATCATCCAGTTGGTCGTGATCATCGCGGTCGCCCGTCTCTTCGGGCAGGTTTTCCGACGCTTCGGTCAGCCGGTGGTCTGCGGGGAGATCGCGGCCGGCCTCCTGCTGGGACCTTCGCTATTCGGAAGGTTCTTCCCGGAGACCTTCCATGCAATCTTCAACTCGGACGTAGGGCTGGTCTTCTCCATCTTCAGCCAGGTTGGGCTGGTGCTGTTGATGTTCATCATCGGGATGGAATTCGATTTTGGGCACCTTTCCGAAAATCGCCGCACCGCGATGAGCATCTCGATTGTGGGAATCCTGCTGCCGTTTGTCCTAGGTTTTTCCCTCGGGTACCTCATGCACCCTCGCTTGGGACTGACCGGAAGCCCACTCCACTTTTCGCTCTTCATCGCGGCGGCGATGTCGATCACGGCGATTCCGATTCTGGGCCGGATCATGATCGAGTTGAACATGAACCGGACCTGCATCGGGTCGCTCACTATTTCCGCCGCGGCGCTGGATGACGCCACCGGCTGGGTGATTCTGGCGCTGGTGACCGCGATTTCGCGGTCCAACCTGGACCCCGGCAAAATGGCGCTGATGGTCGTGGGGGTTCTGCTGTACGCGGCCGCGATGATCCTGGTGGTCCGGCCCCTGCTCTGCCGCTGGACGGCGCGGATGCTTCTCGCCAATCACGGGGATCTGACCCTGAACGTTCAGGCGACACTGCTCATCCTGATGTTCCTTTCCGCCGCGGTCACCAACCTCATCGGTATCTTCTCCATCTTCGGCGGCTTCATGTTCGGAGCGATCCTCTACGACCAGCACGAACTGCGGGAAGCACTCCGGCAGCGGATTCAGGACTTCGTGACGGTGTTCTTTCTCCCCATATTCTTCACCTACACCGGCCTGAGGACCGATATCGGCTCCATGCAGTCCGCCAGTTTGTGGGTCTGGTGCATCCTGGTCATGCTAGCGGCCGTGGCCGGCAAGTTCGGGGGATGTACCCTGGCCGGGTACTACAGCGGGCTGCCACTGCGCGAAGCGGCGCTCATCGGCGTGATGATGAACACCCGCGCCCTGATGGAGCTGATCGTGATCAACATCGGTTACGACCTGGGCGTGATCCCGAAATCGGTCTTTTTCATGTTGGTTTTCATGGCGGTGGTGACCACCTATATGACCACCCCGATTCTGCGGCGCCTCGCCCGGAATACCGAGGTGTGGGATTCTTACCGGGCGTCGCAGTTCGCCGCCCGCTTCAAATCGAAGGGAGTAGCCGCGACCCATTTGGATTGACCGCTGGTACTGCTCCGAAGCGCCGCTCGAAGTCCGGCAAAGGGATGTAACCCGTTTCGCGCCACCGGAATATCAGGAACCTCCAGGCTTTCCTTCAGTGACGCGGTACTTGTTATTGTCCGGGGTGTGATGCTAAAATCCGCGCGATAGTGGGGAGCCTGCGGCATGCGTAAGCAGGGATCTCGTGAGTGGAGCGCCGCGACTGGAAAACGATCCGAATAATTCCCATGGCCGAGATACTTTCCACCACCTACCTCGAAGCGGAGATCAAGTCTGAAGTCCGCAGGGTTGCGTTATCGGTGGAGAAGCCGTGCCGCATCGGGCGTGCTCCCGGCAATACCATCGTCCTTGAGGACGACCTGGCATCGCGGAATCACATCATCGTGCAGACTTCGGATTCCGAAGTCTATTACCTGACGGACCTGGGCAGCACCAACGGAACCCTGGTGAACGGCGTCCGCGTCACCGTGCCGGTCGTCCTTCGGCCGGGCGACGTGATCCAGATCGGCAGTCACTCCTTCCGCTTCCACCAGGAACACTACAAGGCGCCCGAACCGGAGGTGGTTGAGGCCAAGGCGACCAGCCTGTTCGTCGCCATGAGGGTGATCTCGGTGCTGGTGGTGGATATCCGCGATTTCACCGGCCTGAGCCAGCGCATCGGGCCCAAGATCGGCGAGGTGGCCGGGACTCTGTTCCGCGAGGGAGGCCAGGCACTACAGCAGCACAAGGCATGGGCGCAGAAGTATATTGGGGACGCGGTGATGGCGGTCTGGCTGCACCCCGGAGTCCAGCCGCGGCCCGAGGAGTTCGTGCCCGTCTTCGGATCGCTGCTCGCGCTAGAGACGATCGCGGCCGGACTACAGAGCCGGTATCAGCTCGATGCTCCCATCCGCATCGGCGCGGGCGTGAACACCGGACCGGCGTCGATCGGCAACTTCGGCAGCGTCGCGACTTCCGATTACACCGCGTTGGGGGATGTCGTGAACAAGGCCTTCCGGCTGGAGTCCGCTACCAAGGAGGTCGGTTTCGACATTGTCGTCGGCCCCGAAACCCACAGCGCGATGGCCAGGCAGTTGGACATTTCCAGGGTATTTCATTCCATGGAGGTTAAGCTCAAAGGGTACGACGCCCCGGCCAAGGTCTTTGGAGCCAACCTGGCTTCCCTCGGCCCTCTCGTGGAAGCTCTCCGGGGCGCCGGGCAGGGCACCACGAAGGCCCTCTAGAGACGTCCGGTATGCGCGCTCACCTGCTGTGGCAATTCGCATGGGCGGACAGGAGCTGACAGTCCGGATCCGGGGGGTGCGCGGCTCTGTCCCAACCCCTCAGGCGGATAAACTCGCGCACGGAGGCAACACTCCCTGTGTCGAACTCGACCTGCCGGGCGGCGAGATTCTGATTTTGGA
>JAFDVU010000019.1 GCA_018268835.1 Acidobacteriota bacterium
CGACGCAATTGCGCACCCTCTACCTGGGGCAGGGAGTGCGCATCAACAACCACTATGACCTGGCGCTGGCGTACCTTTTCTAGAGCGGCCGCGGCGATGCTGGCTCCCGTGCTGGCGCTGGCCGGCACGGTCGGCGGGAATGTCGAGCTGACCAACTCGAAGGACCCCGCCGTGCGCAGGCACCGCGACTACTCGGGGGTGGTCATCTGGCTGGCGCCGGTGGATCGCGGCGCGCCCGCCTCACCTCCGCGGCGTGCGCAGATGCTGCAAAAGGGCAAGCAGTTCCTGCCGCACGTGATCGCCATCCCGGTGGGTGGAACGGTGGACTTCCCCAACCTGGACCCGATCTTTCACAACGCGTTTTCGAACTTCAGCGGACAGCCCTTCGACGTGGGACTCTATCCGCCGAAAACCACCCGCGCCGTGACCTTTCGCCACGCCGGGCTGGTGCGGGTGTTCTGCAACATCCACGCGACGATGAGCGCGGTCATCGCGGTGCTCGACACGCCGTGGTTCGCGGTGACGCCGCCCAACGGAAAGTACGAAATCGAGGGAGTACCGGCGGGCGAGTACCAGTTGCACCTGTTTCACGAGCGCGCGCTGCCGGAGAACCTGAAGTTTCTGGAGCGCCGCATTACCGTGCCCGAGGGCGGCGTGAACCTGCCGCTGATCTCGATCTCCGAAACTGGCTACATCCCGGCGCCGCACCTGAACAAGTTCGGCCGGGAATATCCCCCGGCGGGGAGCGAGGGCACGTACCCGGGAGCACCCAAACAATGAGGTGGATTTTCTCCAGGCTCTCGCTGCTCACCAAGGTGATGCTCTCCACCTCGGTGGCGATCACGCTGTTGTTCGCGCTCACCGGCGAGATCGTGCTCAGGCAGGTCACCCAGACCATGTCGCAGACGCTGGAGGAAGAAGTGCAGGCGAGCTTCCGCTCCTACGTCTCACTGTGGAAAGCGCGCACGGAACTGCTCTCCAGCGTGAGCCAGATCCTGGCCGGGATGCCGGACGTCCGCGCCTCCTTCGGCACGGGCGACGAAGCCACCATCCGCGACACGGCGGGCGATTTGTGGTCGAAGATCTCCAGCCTGAGCGGGGTCTTCCTGGTAGCGGATCCGAGCGGCAGGGTGGTGAGTTCGCTGGGCGGAGTGACGGAGCCCTCGCTGGGTCGCAACCTGGACCTGGTGAAAGCGGCGGAAGCGCGCTTTCCGGCGCAATCCAGCGGCTTCTACCGCACCGGCAAGGAGCTGTACCATTTCGCCGTGACTCCGGTGTACGTGCAGTCGGCGCCGGGACAGAATTCGCTGATCGACGTGCTGGTGGCCGGGTATCGCGTGGACGCGCTGGTGGCGCAGCAACTCAAGGACGCGACCCACAGCGAGTTCCTGTTCCTGACACCGGCGGGCGTGATCGCCTCCACACTGAATCCGCGCGCTACCGCGGCGGTGGAGGCGGACCTGGCGCGCGCCAGAGCCGGACCGCGGGTGAGCGACGGCGTGATCGAGTACGCCTATTCGGAAACGCCGCTCAAGGACCTGGACGGGCAGCCGGTGGGGCGGCTCTGCATCCTCCGCTCTTTCGGCGACGCGCAGCAGCGCATCGCGGGGATGAAGGCCAACATCGCGATGCTGTGGCTGCTGGCCATCGCCACCGGGTTTCTGCTCACCTACCTGCTGGCGCGGCGCATCGTGAATCCCGTGCGGCAACTCGACCGCGCGGCGGCCGAGGTGGCGCGGCAGAACTACGCCATCCAGGTGCCGGTGGACAGCGAAGACGAACTGGGGCGTCTGGCGGCGACCTTCAACAGCATGTGCGCCTCCATCCGGCACGCGCGCGAAGACCTGATCCGGCAGGAGCGGATCTCCACCATCGGGCGGCTTTCGGCGAGCATCGTCCACGACCTGCGCAATCCGCTGGCGGCGATCTACGGCGGCGCCGAGATGCTGGTGGATACCGAGATGCCGCCCGCGCACGTGAAGCGTCTGGCGGGTAACATCTACCGCTCGTCCCGGCGCATTCAGGGGATGCTGCAAGACCTGTTGGACGTTTCGCGCGGCAAGCAGGGCGCGCCCGAAACGTGCCGGCTGCGCGAAGTGGCGATGGCGGCGGCGGATTCGCTGGCCGCGGCGGCGGAAGCGCAGGGCGTGAAGGTGACGCTCGATATCGCGCCGCGGATCGAACTGCCGCTGGACCGCGGACGCATGGAGCGCGCCTTCGTCAACCTGATCGGCAACGCGCTGGAGGCGATGCCCTCGGGCGGCGAAGTGCGCGTCCGTGCGGAGATGGAGGAAGGCGCCGTGGTGGTGCACGTGGAAGACGACGGACCGGGAATCGCGCCGGAGATCCGCGCGCGGATCTTCCAGCCGTTCGTCACCGCGCGCAAGAAGAGCGGGCTGGGGCTGGGACTGGCGCTTTCGCGGCAGACCGTACTCGAACACGGCGGCGATATGTGGGTGGAGTCCGAACCCGGGCGCGGCGCGCGATTCGGTTTCCGGCTGCCGGGCGCGCAGGTTCCCGAAGGGCAGGGCGTGAGTGTCCCGGACTAGGCCGCATTTCTCACACCTCTTCTACTGCGGCTCGCGATAAGGCCATGTCTACTTCGTTGCGCTCGCCCACCGTGCTCGACATACCGTTCAAGTATGCCTCCGCGCGCTGAGCTTCGCGCGCCTCGTATCCACGGCCTTCTCACGCCCCTCGCTACGAACCGGTGTGAGAAATGCGGCCTAGTGGCCGGTGGCGCAGCAGACCTGCGTGGAGATGATCTCCGGCAGGTCCGACTTCCGCTTGGAGTCCGCGTCGGCGGTGAAGTAGCGCTCCGCGGAGAGATTGCGGTAAATCTTCCCGCCCACGCCGGCGGCGATCGGTCCGCTCACGTTGCTGCCGCCGGTGAGCATCACCACGACCACCAAGCGGTGTGCGCCGGCTTCGTTGAAGCTGCCGAACCAGCCCATGTGACGCGCGCTCTGCGCGTCCGTGCAGGTGCCGGTCTTGCCCAGGATCGGCTCGTTCTGGTCGTAGCCGGCGAGCCTTGCGGTGCCGTAGTCCACCGCGCCTTTCATGCCGTCCTTGATATCTTCCCAGCCGCTGGGCACAATCTTGAGTTCGCGCTTCAGCTTGGGCTCGAAGGTGTCGGCTTCCTGTGGGGTCCGCGGATATTGCAGGTAATAGAGCTTGCCGCCGTTGGAGATCGCGCTCAACAGCGCGGCGAGTTCCAGAGGCGTCATGGTGATACCGGTGCCGAAGCTGGTCATCAGGCCGACGCCGCCCATCTCCTTCAACTCCTTCGCGGGCAGCACGCCGGGTTCTTCGCCGGAAATGTCCAGCCCCGCCTTCTCGCCCAAGCCGAGCATCTCGGCATACTCGTGCACGCGGTCGAACCCCAGCCGGCGGCCGAGTATGTTGAAGTACTGGTTATTGGAGTGGGCCAGCGCCTGCGTCAGGTTATAGGCGACGTAGCGGCTGGTGGGGACGTTGGTGTTCTTGCCGACGATGTTCTCGGTGAGCGCGGCCAGCGAGGTCACCAGCTTGATGGTGGAGCAGGGGATGAATCCGCTCTTCAGCGCCAGTTTCTGGTTGACGATGGTGAGAACTTTGCCGTTGGCCGGGTCCACCACCACCACACTGCCGGCAAAGCCGCCGAGCGCAGCCACGGCCGCGCGCCGCACCGTGAGATCGTCGCCATCGATGACGTCGCCGATGGTCGGGTCCACCGGGGGGGCGGGCTTGCGCCGGACCACCCGCTTGCGCGTCGTGGCGGACACTGTCTTCTTCTTGGAGGTTTGCGCGGGAGTGGCCGCAACAGAGGCCAGTTGCAGCAGGCAGAGCGCGGCGAATGGTACGGCGAAGAATCTTCTCATGCGCGGCGACGATCCGGACGCGGCCCAGGGCGCACCGGGACGCCGCGTCATGTGTTTTTCACATCCGACCCAGGTATTATCCTCAATCACTTTTCCGCTCGTCAACATTACTTTAGTACAATCGCGGATCTGCCCCCGGGCAGGGAATACTCCAGACCAATGCGAAACGCCGTAGCCAGCCTCTTTGCCTTCGCGGTTGTACCGCTTTTTGCCCAACCAGGCGCGCTCCCCGCCGGAGGCGCCCGCGACTGGCCGGCCTACGGCGGCGTGCCGGCGGGCACGCGATACTCCGCGCTGAAGCAGATCAACCGCACCAACGTGCGCCGTCTGCGCGTGGCATGGACTTTCGACACCCGCGAGGGACGGGGCGACGGGCAGACCCAGCCGGTCGAGATCGCGGGCGTTCTCTACGGGCTGACGCCTTCGCACAAGGTGGTGGCCCTCGATGCGGCCAGCGGGACGCTGCGCTGGCGCTTCGACCCGGGCATCGCCGGACGCGGGGCGAATCGCGGCCTGGCCTATTGGGCTTCGGGCGGCGAAGGGCGCATCTTCGCCGCCGTGCAGAGCTACGTCTACGCGCTGGACACCGCCACGGGCAAGCCGGTCCCCGGATTCGGCAAGGACGGGCGCATCGACCTGCGCGAGGGGCTGGGACGCGATCCGGCGAAACAATCGATCGTGGTGACTACGCCGGGTGTGGTGTGGCGCGACCTGCTGATCGTGGGCGGGCGGATGCCGGAGGCGCTGCCTTCGCCGCCGGGCGACATCCGGGCGTATGACGTACGCACGGGCAAGCTGCGCTGGAGCTTCCACACGATTCCGCATCCGGGCGAGACGGGGTACGAGACGTGGCCCAAGGACGCGTGGACGTACTCGGGCTCCGCCAACAACTGGGCCGGGATGGCAGTGGATGAGAAGCGCGGCATCGTGTACGTGCCCACAGGCTCTGCGGCTTCAGACTTCTACGGCGCGGACCGGATCGGCGACGACCTCTTCGCCAATACGCTGCTTGCGCTCGACGCGGCCACCGGCAAACGGCTGTGGCACTTTCAGGCGGTGCGGCACGACATCTGGGATCGCGATTTCCCGTCCCCGCCGGCGCTGGTCACGGTGAAGCGCGGCGGGCGGATGGTGGACGCGGTGGCGCAGACCACGAAGCAGGGCTGGGTCTACCTGTTCGACCGGGTGAGCGGCGAGCCGCTGTTTCCGATCGGGTATCGCGAGTACCCGGCGAGCACCGTGCCCGGCGAAGCGGCCGCGAAGACGCAGCCGCTGCCCACGAAACCCGCACCCTACGCGCGGCAGGTCCTCACGGAGGACATGCTGACGAATCGCACGCCGGAGGTTCATCGGTGGGCGCTGGAGCGGTTCCGGACGTTGCGCAGCGGCGGGCAGTTCGTACCCTTCGCCGTGGGGCAGGAGACCGTGATCTTCCCCGGCTTCGACGGCGGCGCCGAATGGGGCGGTCCGGCGTACGACCCCGAGAGCCATCTGCTGTATGTGAACGCGAACGATCTGCCGTGGACCTCGTCGCTGGCGGAGAACCAGGCGGGCAATTCGGGGCGGCAGTTGTACCTTACCAATTGCGGCGTCTGCCACGGCGACGGCATGGCGGGCGCGCCGCCGCAGATTCCTTCGCTGGTGGACATCGGCAGCCGGCGCACGGCGGCGGAGGTCACCGCCATCGTGCGGCAGGGCGCGGGACGGATGCCGTCGTACCCGGGCTTGAGCAGCGCGGATCTGACGGCGCTGGTCGGGTACGTCATGAAGCACGAAAACAAGGAACTGGAGGGCGGCGAGCCCGCGCGCGTGGCTCCCAGGTACCGCTTCACGGGGTATCACAAGTTCCTGGATCCGGAAGGGTATCCGGCGGTGGCGCCGCCTTGGGGCACGCTCAACGCGATCGACCTGGACACCGGTGAATACGCGTGGAAGATCCCGCTGGGCGAGTACCCGGAACTGGCCGCGAAGGGTATGAAGGATACGGGCACGGAGAATTACGGCGGCCCGATTGTGACCGCGGGCGGGTTGGTATTCATCGGCGCGACCAACTTCGACCGCAAGTTCCGTGCGTTCGACAAGGCGAGCGGCAAACTGCTCTGGGAGACCACCCTGCCCATGGCCGGCAACGCGACGCCGGCGACTTACGAGGTGAACGGGAAGCAGTACGTGGTGATCTACGCGACCGGCGGCAAGGGGCGCGCGAGCGATCCGAGCGGCGGAATTTACGTGGCGTTCGCGCTAAGGTGAGCGCACGGGCGGTCACGATGTGACGCCGCCGGTTGTGGGTGCAGTTGGCCTACTTCAGCCGGGTCTTCACTACGTCGCCGGCATGATCCGATACCCGCGGCCCGCTCACACTTGAACCTTCGACTGCATCACATCGAGATCGAGGGCGATCCAGCCGACGTCCGTGGAAGGCAACTGCAGGAGCCGGCCCGTCCTCCAGAGAGTAACCTCCTGAAGTGCGATCGGGTCGAGTTGATATTTGACTCCGGCTACGCTCACTGAGATGGCGGGCTAACTCGATTGGAGCGGAGCAATCGAGACCGGCGCGGCTTTCGAAGGCATCGGGTTGGTTGAGAGAATCCAAAAGGAACTGCTGCATCTCCGCGGTCTGGCCGGTGAGAACGATCGCTTCTCGATCGCCTACTTGAATCCGCTCGTGACTCGGTCCGCGTGGCCGTGATATGCGCTCTTCCAATTCAGTCGATGCCAGCCAGTCCACCTCAAGTTGCCCTCGCCCCAGACGCAAGCGGGTAGCATGCCCCTCAACGAAGAGTTTCGCGAGCGTGGGCAGACGCGATCCGCTATTCTGTATCGCATGTGCAGGCATTACAGAGTATCAGCTCCTGTTTACCTTTTCCTCGCCCTGGCTGCCGAAGTCGGAATCTGCTTCGCGCAAAACACAATCCGCGTTCCGGTGGATAAGCCGACAATTCAGGCCGCCATCCTGTCCGCTGCCAATGGCGATACCGTACTAGTTTTGCCTGGCACCTACAAGGAGCACATCGATTTTTCCAGGAAGGCCATCACCGTCAAGAGTGTTTCCGGTCCTGATATTACTATCATCGACGGCGGATTGCAGCCCGGAGTGGTCGTCTCTTTTACTCAAGGTGAAGGTCCGGCCTCCGTACTACAGGGATTCACGATTCAAAACGGCGCCGCCGACGAAGGCGGCGGCATTACCGTGCAGGGCGCCTCCCCGACCATCACCGGTAACCGCATCGTCAACAACAGCGGCTGCTCCGGGGCGGGAATCGGGGTAGGGTTCGGCAATCCAATCATCCAGGGAAACACGATCTCCGGCAACAAGGGCAATTGCGGCGGCCTGGGCGGCGGCGGAATCGAGTTTCGCGGCGCGAGCACCGGGAAAGTGCTGAACAATGTGATCACCGGCAATTCCACTAATTCGGATGGCGGCGGCGTGGTGTTGTGGGCGGGGGGCGCGGTCACCTTGCGCGACAACATCATCACCGGGAACACTGCCGGCGGCACTGGCGGAGGGATCGCGACCGTCAACTCCGCTCCAGCCATCATCGCCGGCAACCTGATCGCCGGCAATAAGGCGAATGGCGCGGGCGCCCTCTCGTTTTCCAATCCGTATGGCGCACTGATCAACAACACCATCGCCGGGAACCAGTCGACGAACATGACCTCGTCGGCAGTTTCGGGATTGCAGGCCAGCTTTGACGTCAACAGCCGGACCGTCGGCAACCTGATCATCGCGGCGGCCGGTCAAATCGCCCTCGCCTGCGGCGTCTACGGACAGGTGCCGATCAACGGCACGTTCAAGAATAACGACGTCTTCTCGGTGGGCGGTGGCAATGCTTACCAAAGCAGCTGCGTGACTCAGACCGGCAGCCAGGGCAACATCTCGGCCGACCCGCAGTTCGTCAATGCCGCCGCCGGCAACTACCGCCTGCAGTCCACTTCGCCTGCCCTGAACGGCGGCGACGCTGCTGCCGCGGAGCTGGCTAGTACCGATCTCGACGGCAATTCGCGATTTCGCGCCGGGAAGGTGGATATGGGCGCCTACGAATATCCGGGCGCCACCAGCGTAACGGTCTGGCCGGCCCCCGTCAATTTCCAGCAGCAGGCGGTGGGAAGCAGCAGCGACGTGCAGGCCGTCACCGTTACCAACACCGGCGCCGCGCCCCTGCAGATCGCTTCCATAGCCACCACCGGAGACTTTTCGCAAACCTCCACTTGCCCCACCACGTCGAGCGTCCCGTCCGGCGGCAACTGCATTGTCGCCGTCACCTTCACTCCCACCGCGCGCGGTTCGCGCGCCGGCACACTGACAATCGTCTCCAACGCCGCCGGCAGTCCCTCCGTTGTGAACCTTACGGGAACCGCGGTCGGCGCTGTCCTCAACCTCTCCAGCACTGCCATCACCTTTCCCAACCAGCTCACCGGCACTGACAGCCCGCCGCAGCAGCTTGCGCTGACGAACAACGGCGATTACCCGCTCATCGTATCCAACATCACCGCGACCGCCGAGTTTACCCAGACGAACACCTGTGGGTCGCCGCTGCCCATCGGGGGCTCGTGCACTGTCTCGGTAGTATTCCACCCTATCGCGTCCGGCACTCGCACCGGCACTTTGACCATTAACAACAATGCCGTGGGCGGCACCCAGACGGTAGGCATGACGGGCAACGGCCAGGCGCTCCTGCCGACTTTGACTTCGATCTCGCCGACGGGGGCTTCCACTGGCGGCGCGACGTTCACTCTTACTGTCCAGGGAACGAACTTCATTTCCAACTCTGTTGTGCGCTGGAACGGCAACGATCGGCCCACCACCTACACAGGTCCTACCAGGCTGACTGCCAATATCCCCGCCGGCGATCTCGCCACCGGCGGCGCCTTTCCAATTACCGTCTTCAATCCGGCGCCGGGCGGCGGATCATCGAACGCCGTCATCATCACCGTATCGAACCTCGTGCCCAATCTGACTTCTCTTTCGCCGACATCCGCACTTGTCGGGTCGCCGGGATTCCAACTCACGCTCAACGGGACCAACTTCGTCAGCGGCGCCGAAGTCCGCTGGAACGGGAATGCGCGACCCACCACCTTTGTCAGCCCGAACCAACTCCGCGCCGACATCTCCGCGGTGGACATCTCCTTCGCCTCCACGAATCAGCTGACCGTCTTCAACCCATCGCCCGGCGGCGGCATCTCGGCGTCCCTCACCTTTACCGCGGTGGTCCCCACCCCCGTGCCGGTACTCACTTCGATCTCGCCAGCCTCCGCCACAGCGGGCGACCCGCCACTTACGCTGACGCTCAACGGCAGCGGTTTCGGCCCAACCTCCACCGTCCGCTGGGGCGCCGCCGGCCGGGCCACCACCTACATCAGCGACACCGAGCTTCGGGCCGCGATCTCCGCCGCCGATCTCGCGTATGGCGGGACCGTTTTCGTAACCGTAAGCAATCCCGCGCCGGGCGGGGGAATCTCCGCCACGCAAGTCTTCACCATCGCCGGAAGCCCGCTGCCCACCATCAGTTCCGTGAGCCCGAGCACGATTACCGGCGGTCTGGCCGCCGCGACTATCACGGTCACCGGCAGCGGCTTCACGTCCTCGTCAGTCGTACGATGGAACGGCGCCGACCGGTCCACCACCTTCGTGACCGCCAGCCGGCTCACCGCCAGCCTGCTGGCCGCCGACACAGCCGCAATGGGAACCGTCAAGGTCGCGGTCTACAATCCGCCGCCAGGGGGCGGGACGTCGCAGACTTTCAATGTCAGCATTGCTCCCAACCCTACGCCGACGATCCAAAGCCTGACGCCGGCTTTCCTCACTGTGGGCACCGCGCCGCAGGCCGTCCAGGTGCGCGGCAACGGATTGACCAGCACCTCTGTGATCCGCTGGAACGGCCAGGACCGGGCCACCACTGTCGTCGATTCCTCTGTTGTTAGCGTACTGCTCACCGCCGCCGACCTCGCCGTCCCCGGCCTCGCCGAAGTGCGCGTTTTCAACCCGCCTCCTGGCGGCGGCCTCTCGAGCCCGATGTGGTTTTCCGTTGGCATCGGGATCAGCGCCAGCGGAATCGTCTATGACCGCACGCGCGATCTGCTCTGGATCGCCGTTCCTAGTTCGGTGGCCAAGTATGGCAACAGCGTGGTCTCCATCGACCCGTTGACCGGCGCGGTGGGCCAGCCGATCTTCGTCGGCGCCGAACCCGGCAAAGTGGTGATTGCCGACGACGGATCTTACCTGTACGTGGCGCTCACCGGCGCCGCCGCGGTTCGCCGCGTTGACCTCGCCGCGCAAAAGGCGGACCTGCAATTTCCGCTCGGCAGCGACAGCTCCTTCGGAGCGACTTATGTCGACGATATGGACGTGATGCCCGGCGCGCCCCACACCATTGCGGTCTCGCGCAAGTACATCGGCGTCAGCCCGCGCCATGCCGGCGTCGCCATCTACGACGACGGAGTGATGCGCCCCAATACTACCAAGGTCCACACCGGCAGTGATCGCATCGAGTTCTCGTCGTTGCCCACCACCATCTACGGCTTCAACAACGAGACCACCGAGTTCGGGTTCCGCATTCTGACGGTGGACGCCAACGGAGTGAAGGAGACGCAAAACTTCGCCGGGTCGGCCATCGGCGGCTTCGGCGCGGATATGCGCTACAACGGCGGCCGCATGTACGCCACCTCCGGGGCCATCCTCAACCCCGATATCGGTGCGCTGTTGGGAAAGTTCAGCCTCAGCGGTACGGTCAGTGGACTCGCGCCCGACCAGGCGCTCGGCCGCACGTTCTTCGTCCTTTCCGGGCAGAATGCGAGCATCGCCGCGTTCGACAATTCCACCTTCCTTTCGCTCGGCAGCATTCCGATTCCCGGCCTGACCGTCAACGCGACCGCGGACGATGTCATGGTCCGCTGGGGCGATGACGGTCTCGCGGTCCGCTCGCCGGGCGGAGTGTTCATCCTCCGCTCCGCGATGGTGAATCCGCCGGCCATTTCTTCCGACAATATCGTCAACGCCGCGGGATTCACAGCAGGACCGGTGGCAGCGGGCAGTATCGCCACGCTGTTCGGAAGCGGGCTGGCCGGCCGCACGCTCGGCGCTACCGGCACGCCCCTCCCTACCTCCCTCGGCGGGATCATGCTCACCGTTAACAGCGCGCCGGCGCCGCTTTACTTCGTTTCACCCGGGCAGATCAATTTCCAGGTCCCGTGGGAAGTGGCGGGAAGACCGAGCCCGGACGTGGCTGTCTCGGCGCCCGGCTTCGTCGAACATTCGGAGCGGCTGAAACTGGCGCAATACGCGCCCGGCATCTTCACCGACGGAGCGCCGAATGGGCAGGCAATCGCCACTGTCGCGGGCACCGCGATTCTGGCTGCACCGGCAGGCTACGCGCCCGGGACCCGCCCGGCCTATATCGGCGAGACGCTGACGCTCTACTGCACGGGCATGGGACCGGTGGACAACACGCCGCTCACCGGCTTCCCGACGCCCGCCGACCCGCTCGCCCGCACGACCGCCCAACCTTCGGTGACCATCGGAGGCCGATCGGCTAACGTGAGCTTCTCCGGCCTGGCCCCCGGATTGATCGGCGTATACCAGATCAATGTTCAGGTCCCCTCCGGAGCCGCCGCGGGCAACGCCGTCCCGATCTCCCTTTCGATCGGCGGTGTGAGCGCGAACTCACCCACCATCGCGATTCAATAGTTGGGCGGCGTGAGTGAGAAACCACGACTACCGGTCAGAAGTTACCGTCAGCCAAACCAACGGATACGCCAGACCAGAACCGCCTGCGTGGGCGCGGTGGTTGATCGATTAGCTGGAATTACCGCGAACTGCAGGAGTCCTGAAGTTGCATGCCCTCGCGCTCCTGGTTGCGCGGACGGTCATGTACACATGGTCTTTGAGGAAACCCACGGTTCGGCTTACATGAGCTCGATTGTAGAGCGTTCTGCCTAGCAGGCCTCCTCCGACGCCCACTTTGACCTCAAAGCAAACGACACGACCAGGCCAGTTCGGGTAGTTCGAATGCGGTTTTGGGGCTGGGTTCTTCGTGTCCCGCGAGCCGGAGTCCGTTGTCCGTTGTGCCGCCCGGTTGCGCAATCGAGCGGCCTGGAGCAACATAAGACCCAAAACGAGGTCCGGCTAGCTAAATAGGATCCTGTCGCAGCATATAATTCTTTTAAAAAATGGTGCGGAGAGGGGGACTTGAACCCCCACGAGATTGCTCCCGCTAGCACCTCAAGCTAGTGCGTCTGCCAATTCCGCCACCTCCGCAGGTGGTAACTACTTCTTCTGCCCGGCAGGGGCAGGCGCCGGAGCCGACTTCGCCGGAGCGGTGGATTGCGGCGCGCTCTGGGTCGTGGGCTGTTCCGGCAACTGTAGTGGCACAGTCGTGCTGCCCGGCAACTGCGCCGGAGGATTGACGGGTACCGGCACCGGAGCCGACTTCGCCGGCGCGCTCGTCTGCGGGTTACCTTGCAGCACCGAGGTCCCCAAGCCCGCGTTCTTCGTCGCCATGATCGAGAGCGATAGCGAGGTCAGCATGAAAATCACGAACGAAGCCGTGGTCGCCTTCGACAACAACGTAGCCGAGCCCCGCGGTCCGAATGCGGTCTGCGAACCCATCCCGCCAAATGCGCCCGCCAGATCCGCGGCCTGGCCGCTTTGCAGCAGCACGACCACAATCAGAAACAGGCACACCACGATGTGTACAATCCACAACAGAACGTAAAACATTTTCCATTCCAGTATAGGTGAGGGTGGAGTTCCCGGTCAAACCGGGTTACAGCGTAAACCGCCCTATCGCCGGGCGGCTGTCGCGGCACTCCCGTTCCGTACTACGATCGAAGCATCGAACCCGACTGGAAAAACAACCTCCGCGTCGTCCTCGTGTCCACGCGCAATCCCTTGAATATCGGCGCGTCGGCGCGCGCCATGGCCAACTTCGGATTCTCCCGCCTGCGCGTGGTGGCCCCCTACGATGTGGCCTTCCGCGAAGCGCGCTCGGCGGTCGGCGCGGCGCCGCTGTTGGCCCGCGCCGAGGAGTATCCGACGGTGGCCGACGCGGTCGCCGATTGCCCGCTCGTCATCGGCACCACCAGCGTCGGGCACCGCGAACTGCAGCATCCCATCCGGCGCCTGGAATACGGTGCGCGGCAGATCCGGCGCGCGCTGCCGGAGACGGGAGTCGCGCTATTGTTCGGCTCGGAGAAGTTCGGCCTCTCCAATCTCGATCTCAGCCACTGCCACTGGCTGATGCGCATCCCCACCGTGGGGACGGACCTCTCCATGAACCTCGGCCAGGCGGTGGCGCTGTGCCTGTACGAGCTGGCGCGGGATCCGCGCGCCGTGCGGGCGCGGCCGGCCGCGATCCACGCGGCGACGGCGGGCGAGCAGGAGCAGATCACCGCGATGCTGCTGGATGCGCTGCGGCAGAGCGGGTATATCCAGCCGCGCACGGCCGGTTCCACCGAAGAAAAGGTGCGGCGGCTGGTGCGCCGCCTGGCCGTCTCCGGCAAGGACGTGCCGGTGCTGCTCGGCATGCTGCGCCAGATCCTATGGAAGCTGAACTCCTGATACGGCGATGCGCACGTGATCGCCGCGCGGCGCCCAGACGCGCGGGTCGCTGGAGACGAAGATGGCCAGGGTCGGGGTCCCCACGGCTGCGGCAAGGTGGGTAACGCCGCTATCGTTGCCGATGTAGAGACGCGCGGCGGCGAGGAAGCGCGCCAGGTCGTGCAGGTCGGGAATGCGGACTGCTTCCGGCAGCGGCGGATCGTCCTCGCCGGCGCACCAGCGGACGGGCATGCGCAGGCGCGCGGCGAGGGCGCGGAACCGTTCGAGCGGCCAGTTCTTGCGCGGGCTCCCGGAGAACGGGTGGATCACGGCGTAATCCTCGCGCGGTACCTCCAGCGCGATGCGCGGCACGGCGCCGGCGGGCGCGCCCACCTGTTCCAGGTAGAAATCGGTGGCGTGCACCGGGCAATTGGCGGCGGGGAGCGCGGGGTGGAACGTGAACGGCAGATCGCGGACGGCGTCGCGGAACTCGCCGCGGTTGGCGCCGTACCAGGAGACGATGGAATCGAAGCCGCGCAGTTCGTCGATGAGCCGCGGCGGCGGCCCGGTCACGCCGAGCAGGTCGAGGCCGGTGGCGGAGATGGCGCGCACGCGGTCGGCGAACCGGATCAGCGGGGCGCTGCGGGCAGTGGTCCAGACTTCCAGGTAGTCGCTGCGCAGGTGTTCCAGGGCGGGGAGCGAGACGATTACGTCTCCGATCGCACCGGGCCGGATTACGAGTCGCCGCATGGCACAAAAATAGCCTACAACAGGATGCCCCCGCCCTGTTTTATGCACAGGACATTCACGTTCGCCCCGCGCTAACCCATTGTAAACAAAATGAAATAAATGCTGTTGAAAAGGTTCTGTAACAGACAAAAAAGGATTGACGGATCCGGTTGCCAGGAGCATAGTGGGATTGGTTCCAAGAGGTTTGAGGAACAGCGAGCCTCCGGAAACGTAGCGAACCAGGAACGATGATCCGTAGCTGAGAGCTCTAGTAATAGATACGGGCTGCGGGGAGCGAGAGGAAATCGGGCGAATCTGGAAGGCGGGCCAATCGGCAGCCGAAGCGGTTGAACGCTTTGATCCCGAGGGACGTAACAATCCCGGAGGGGAGTGGAGATCGCGGGAGCGGCCGGTTGAACCGCACGGAGGCGCCGCAACGGGATTGAGGCACAGACCTCGCCGTTCCCCGGGGCAAACCGGGATCGGCGGACGAGCCAAAAATCCGAACGGGCGGTGTGGACGGGCGGTAGGAAGCGAAGTAGCAGGCCGGGAACTTTGACCCCGGGATGGAGGCCCCGAGAGGGGGCACCCGTTACGGGCGAGCGAAAGGCCGTTACGAGCAACCGGTCCTGATCGGGTCCAACAGGCAGCGCGCCTGAAGGCATCGATCCGGCGGACGGAGAAAACGTTCGTTGGGGAGCCGACAGACGAAGCGCTCCGAGGGTCCGGTTACAGTGCTCAGTACCGTGCATGCCGGTGGTGAGCAAGGCTGGAAATCAGGTCACTTGGAACCATTTTCTTTTTGGCGGCGAAAGTGCCGCCATCCCGTATCCGATCCACCTCATTCCCCCCGCGATTCGGCGGACCGGCGGCACCCGCAATTGTGGTACGTTAGATCTTCATTCAACTGGAGGCAAAATGGAGGCCCTTGGCCTGATTGAGACAAAGGGTTTGATCGGCGCAATCGAAGCCGCCGACGCCATGGTCAAGACCGCCAACGTGGTCCTGACCGGCAAGGAATTCGTGGGAGCCGGTCTGGTTGTGGTGCAGTGCCGCGGCGACGTGGGTGCGGTGAAAGCCGCGACCGACGCCGGCGCCGCCGCCGCGCGCCGCGTGGGCGAACTGGTCAGCGTGCACGTGATTCCCCGGCCTCACGAAGAGGTCGAGAAGATCCTGCCCGTTCCCGGCGGTAAGAAGTAAGGGGCGATGCTTGAGGATAAAGATCTCCTGTCGGTGCAGGAGGTCCGTACCAAGGTCGAGAAGGCACACGCCGCCTGGCTGAAGTACCGCAACTACTCCCAGGAACAGATCGACGCGATTGTGGAGCGCATGGCCGCGGCTGCCCGCGCCAACGCGCGCCGTCTCGCCGAACTGGCCGTGGAAGAAACCGGCTACGGCAACGCCAAAGACAAGTACATCAAAAACATCCTCAACTGCGACTGGCTGCCCCGGCGCATGCGCGGCATCAGGACCGTGGGCCTGCTGCGCGAGTTGCCCGACGAGAAGATCGTCGAGTACGGCGTGCCCATGGGGGTCGTCGCGGCGATTCTGCCCACCACCAACCCCACCTCCACCGCGATGTACAAGGCGCTGATCTCGCTCAAGGCGGGCAACGCCATCGTGATCAGCCCGCATCCGCGCGCCTACCGCTGCACCTGCCAGACCGCGGCCGTCCTCTACCAGGCGGCGCTCGAAGCCGGCGCGCCCGAAGACATCATCCAGTGCATCGAACTGGCCACCATGGAAGGCATCCAGGCGTTGATGCGCCACGAGCGCACCGCCGTGATCCTGGCCACCGGCGGGCACGGCATGGTGAAGAGCGCCTATTCGAGCGGCAAACCGGCGTACGGCGTGGGACCGGGCAACGTGCCGGTGCTGATCGATGGCTCGGCCGATATCGAAGACGCGGTGGCGAAGGTGGTCGCCGGCAAGAGCTTCGATTACGGCACGGTGTGTTCCAGCGAGCAGGCGATCGTCGCCGAGTATTCGCTGCGCGACCGCATCCTGGCCGCGCTCAAGCAGCAGAACGCGTACTTCGCGAACGACGCGCAGAAAGAGGCGCTGGGGCGCCTGCTGATCCAGCCCAACTGGACCGTGAATCCGCAGTGCGTGGGCCAGGCGCCCGCGAAGATCGCGAAAATGGCGGGCTTCGAAGTGCCGGCGGAGACCTCGATCATCTGCGCGGAAATCGAAGGTGTCGGCAAGAAGCACCCGCTCTCCGCGGAGAAGCTTTCGCCGGTGCTGGCGCTGATGTTCGTGCCGGACTGGAACAGCGCGCTCGATACCTGTTTCAGCCTGCTCCGGTTCGGCGGCGCCGGCCACACCGCGGTGATCTACGCGAAGAACGATACGCGCATCCGCGAATACGGCGCGCGCATGCCGGCCATGCGCGTACTCGTCAACACGCCCTCGCCGCAGGGTTCCACCGGCATCACCACCAACGTGTTCCCCTCGATGACGCTGGGTTGCGGCGCGATGGCGGGCAACAGCACCAGCGATAACGTGGGGCCGCATCACCTGATCAACATCAAGCGGCTGGCCTACACGGTGCGCACGCCGGAGCAGGCCTTCGAGATGCCGCTGGACATCCGGCAGGCGCCGGCGGACGGCGTCTCCGCGGCTTCCGGCGGAGGCCCGGTCGATCGCGCCGCGGTAGTGGCCGCGGTCGAAAAGTACCTGGCCTCGCGCGGGATCGCCACGGCAGCGCCCGCGGCACCGCCCGCGGCCGCAAAATCGGGCCCCTCGTGTTCCTGTTCCCAGCCTGGACAGGTCAGGGAATCGACCATTGCGAGCGTGGCGGCCGAAGTAGTGGACCGCGTGCTCGGCGGACGCGGACCGGGCGGCTCGGCCGGTGGCTACGGCTGACTGACCACGTCCGGCGCGAAAACGCCCCCGGCGGCGCAACCGGCGCCGCCACCACCGCCCCCGTCGAAACCGGTGGATTTCGTCTGCGAAGCCGATGTACGGCAGGCAATGAAGGAAGGTCATAAGATCTACGTTGGACCCAAAACGATCATCACGCCGAGCGCCCGCGACCTCGCCGGTCCGAATGATATTCTGGTGGTCGTCTGAATCGGACCGAGTGCAGAGGCATGATAGAGGCACACCCTTGGACCTGAATCTCGACACACTCAAGCGCGAGATCCTGAGCTATCTGGAATCTCGCGATTTCGCTGTGTTCCGCAGCGCGCCCGGCACGCTCGACGGAACCCAGATGGTGCTCTGGGACGCCGAAAACTATCCCGACTACCAGATGTTCCTGGAAGCCGCGGCCAAGGTGGGGGTCAAGCTGATTCTCTTCGCCACGCGCGAGTTCAGCGAAGAGGACACTTCCGAGCTGCTGGAGCAGGTCGAAGAGCTCAACCTCGACCGCGAGGAGCAGCGCGGCTACCAATCCCGCCTGCGCGACCTGCGCGCCTACGAAGGCCAGATCTGTTCGCTCGAACTCGCCTTCAATCACGATTCGCGCCTGTACGTCTACGAGCTGCGTCCCGACTGGTTCGAAGAGTTCCTGACCATCGAGGACGAAATCGCCGCCAACATGGCGGAAGACGATCTCGACGAGGGCGATTCGCTTGGCGGGTACTTCTCCAAGAATTAACGGCGGCACCCGCTGGATCCTTCCCTCTTCCGAAGCTGAAGCGGCCGCCGCGCTGGCCGGCGCGCTGGGCGTGACGATGGCCGCCGCCCGCGTGCTGGTGCACCGCGGGTTCACCGGCCCCGACGCCGCCCGCCGTTTCCTGCGGCCCGCCTTCGAAGACCTCCACGACCCCTTCGCCCTGCGCGATATGGAGGCGGCGGTGGAGCGCGTTGCGCGCGCCATCCGCACCGGAGAGCGCATCCTCATCTACGGCGATTACGACGTGGACGGCACCACCGCGGTCGTGCTCCTCACCAGGGCGATCGAGCTTGCCGGAGGCAAAGCGTCGTATCACGTGCCGCATCGCCTGAAGGACGGCTACGGGATGCGCCCGGAGGTGGTGGAAGCCGCCGCCGAACAGGGCGTGAAGCTGATCGTCAGCGTCGATACCGGCATCCGCGCGGCGGAGGTGGTGCGGCGCGCCAACGAACTCGGCATCGACGTGATCGTAACCGATCACCACCTGCCCGAAACCGAATTGCCGCCGGCGGTCGCGATCCTCAATCCCAACCGGCCGGATTGCTCCTACCCAAACAAGGACCTGTGCGGCGCCGGCGTGGCCTTCAAGCTGATCCAGGCGTTGTTGCCGCGCATGGGCTGGCCCGCGGACAAGGTGCGGCGCGTGAGCGAGAGCTTCCTCAAGATGACCGCGATCGCCACCGTGGCCGACGTCGTCCCGCTCACCGGAGAGAACCGTGTGATCGTCGCCGAGGGTTTGCGCGGGTTGGGCGCGGTGCGCAATCCGGGGCTGCGCGCGCTGCTCGACGTCGCCGGCTTCACCGGCGATTCCTCGCCCAACGCGCGGCAGGTGGCGTTTCAGATCGCGCCGCGCATCAACGCCGCCGGCCGCATGGATACCGCGCAGGCGGTGGTGGAACTGTTCCTCACCAGCGACGCCGCGCGCGCCCGCGACCTGGCCAAACAACTCCACGACCAGAACGCCGAACGCCAGCAGGTGGAGGCCGGGATCCGCGAGTTGTGCGAACAGGTCGCGGTGGACGACCGCGAGTGCGCGCTGGTCTACTACGCCGAGGACTGGCATCGTGGTGTGCTCGGCATCGTGGCCAGCCGCTTGGTGGAACGCCTGCACCGGCCGGTATTCGTGCTCAGCCGCAACGAAGAGGACGGCCTGGCGTCGGGCTCGGGACGCAGCATCCCCGCGTTCCACCTGCTGGAGGCGCTGGAATCGATGGCCGATCTGTTCGTGAAATTCGGCGGCCACCAGCACGCCGCCGGCGTGACGCTCGAGGCTGCGCGCGTGCCCGAGTTCCGCGAACGGTTCAACGCCTACGCCGCGGGCAAACTGGCGCCCGAGGATTTTCTACGCGCGGTGGAGATCGACGCCGTGCTCGAATTGCGCGAAGTCACCGAGCGCGCCATCGGCGAACTCTTCGCGCTGGCGCCCTTCGGCCACGGAAATCCGGCGCCGCTTCTGGCGGCTCTCGACGTCGAAGTGGTGAACGCGACGGTGTGGAAGGACCGGCACCTGCGGCTGACCGTCCGGCAGAACGGCCGGACCCTGGCCGTCAAGGCCTGGAACTTCGCGCCGCGCGCCGCCGAACTCCCCCCGGGGGCCCGCATCGATCTCGCCTTTCGGATTGAAGAGGACGCCTACTCCGCCGCCCGCGGATATCCCGCCTGGGCGGCGGTGCTCCGCGACTTCCGCCCGGCTGCCGGCGCCTAGTTGCCGGTGGATGCAGCCGGCGCGGCCTGCCGCGCAGTGGATTTCTCCCACTTCCGCTGCACTGTCCCGATGTAGCGGACGGTCTCGGCGTACGGCGGCACGCCCTTGTACTTCTCCACCGTCCCCGGACCGGCGTTGTATGCGGCCAGCGCATACCACAGGCCTCCATCGTACTTCTCCAGTAAATCCCGCAGATAGCGCGTGCCGGCGTCCACGTTCTGCGCCGGATCCCAGGGGTCGGCGCCGTAGTCCCGCGCCGTGTCCGGAGTCAATTGCATGAGGCCGATGGCGCCTTTGGAGGATACGGCGTTGGGCTGGTAGCCGCTTTCAGCCGCCATGACGCTGCGCACCAGCGCGGTGGGGAGGCCATACTTATCCGCCGCGGCGTCGGCCAGGGCCAGCGGATCCAGCGGTTTGGCCGGGGCGGCGGGCGGCGCGGGCGCCGAAACGGGCGCGGCGGGCGGCGGCGCAAACGCGGTCTCGTCGGCTTCGAAGCCGCTCACCAGGGAGGCGTCCATCTCCACCATGCCTCCGGCGTGGTACAGTCGAACCTTGGCCCCGTTTGCCTCGTGTCTGTCAACGTGAAGACGCGCTCCGCTGGCGAGCACGGCATACTCTCCCGCCGTTGCGGATCCTGCCGCCAGTAAGAACACCAGTCCGAGTCGACGCATGAGTCTACTGTACTATTGACGCACGAACCGGCCCGCCCGTGCAGTGCCGATTGCGGCCGGTTATCTGATATTTTGGAGGTAAAAGCACTCCCAGGTATGCCCTTTCATATTCAACCCCTCCGTGAGTTTCTGGTTCGCCCCAGTCTGCCCACCCCCCTCGATCGGATGTCCGAGCTCGCCTACAACCTGGTTTGGAGCTGGGAACCCATCATTCGCAGCGTGTTCCGCCGGCTCGACCCCGCGCTGTGGCGCGATTGCGGGTATAACCCCGTGCTCATGCTCGGCCGCGTTTCCCAGGCCACCCTGGAACGCGCTGCGGCCGACCCCCGGTACCTGGCGCTCTACCGCGCCGCCTGCGACGCCTTCGACGCCCGCACCCGCAAACAGGCGCAACACCCCGCCGGCCAGCTGATCGCGTACTTCTCCGCCGAATACGGCCTCACCGAGTGTCTCCCGGTGTACTCCGGCGGCCTCGGTATTCTCTCCGGCGACCACTTGAAATCGTGCAGCGACCAGGATTATCCGCTGATCGGGCTCGGTCTGCTCTACCAGCAGGGCTACTTCCGCCAGTTCCTGAATCCGGACGGCTGGCAGCAGGAGCGTTATCCCACCAACGACTTCTACACCATGCCGATCGCTCCCGTGAAGGACGCCGACGGCAATGATCTCAAAGTCACGGTCAAGCTGCCCACCGGCAACGTCTTTATCCAGGTCTGGAAGCTCCAGGTCGGACGGATCCACCTGTACCTTCTGGACACGAATATTCCGGAGAACGTGCTGCCGCAGGACCGCGACATTACCGATTCGCTCTACGGCGGCGACATCGATACCCGCATCCGCCAGGAGATCGTGCTCGGCATCGGCGGCATGCGCGCCCTGCGCGCCATGAACCTGGAACCTACCGTATTCCACATGAACGAGGGGCACAGCGCGTTTCTCGCGCTGGAGCAGATCCGCCTGCTCATGCGCGAACACAAGCTCACCTTCGACGAGGCGCTGGAGACGGCGCGGGCGAGCAACGTTTTTACCACCCACACCCCGGTTCCGGCCGGCATCGACCTGTTCGACCCCGGCCTCATGTACCACTACTTCTCAGACTACTGCGCGGAGACCGGCGTGGACTTCCAGCAGCTCATGGCGCTCGGCCGCCGCGACATCTGGAACCGCGACGAGCGCTTCTCCATGGCGGTGCTGGCGCTCAACACCGCCAGCTACCGCAACGCCGTGAGCCGCCTGCACAGAGAAGTCTCGCAGGAGATGTTCCACGACCTGTGGCCGCAGCTTCCGGTGTGGGAAGTGCCGATCGGTTCGGTGACCAACGGCGTGCACCTGCCGAGCTGGCTCAATGGCGACCTGGCCCTGCTCTACGATCAGTATCTGGAGCCGGACTGGCGCGAACGCTTCAACGATCCGGCCGTGTGGCGCGGAATTCGCGAGATCCCCGACGAGGAACTGCTCGAAGTGCATCGCCGCCGCAAACGCCGGCTGATCGCGTTCGTGCGCACGCGCCAGCACGCCAGCGCGGTACGCCGCCAGGCGTCCAGCGCCGAAGTGCGCCGCGCCAGCGAGGTGCTGGATCCCAACGCGTTCACCATCGGGTTCGCGCGCCGCTTCGCCACGTACAAGCGCGCCACCCTGATCTTCCGCGACGTGGAACGGCTCAAGCGCCTGCTGCTCAACAAGGACATGCCGGTGCAGATCGTGATTGCCGGCAAGGCGCATCCCAAGGACCAGCCGGGCAAGAGCTACATTCGCGAAATCGTGCAGCTTTCGCGCGATCCCGAGTTGTGGAAGCACCTGGTCTTCCTGGAAGACTACGACATGAAGGTAGGCCGCGAACTGGTGCAGGGCGTGGACCTGTGGCTGAACAATCCGCGGCGCGGCGAAGAAGCCTGCGGCACCAGCGGCATGAAGGCGGCCATCAACGGTGTGCTCAACCTGAGCATCCTCGACGGCTGGTTCGATGAAGCCTACGAAGAGGTGGGCGGATGGGCTATCGGCGAGCGTGAACCGTATTCCGAGGATCAGGATCCGCTGCACGCCAGCGCCATCTACTCGCTGCTCGAAAACGAACTCGTGCCGATGTTCTACGAGCAGCGCGAGCAGACGCCGCGCGAGTGGATGCGGCGCGTGAAGCAGTCGCTCTCCTATATCAGCCCCAATTTCGACTGCCGCCGCATGGTGCGCGAGTACATGACCCAGCTCTACGATCCGGCCCACCACGGCCACCTGCGCATGCTCGCCGGCAACTACGAACTCGGACGCGAACGCGCCCGCTGGAACGCCCGGGTGCGCCAGGTCTGGGACAAGGTGCGCTTCGTGGAGGCGGGTCCGGGACCCGGCGGAAGCGTGTTCAGCGGACGGCCGGTGGCCGTGCGCGCGGCGATCGACCTTGCGGGCCTGGACCCCAACGATGTCCGGGTGGAGGCGGTGCTGGGCAGCGTGGACGCCAGCGGCCATCTGGAGAACACCGAAGTCCTGGTGCTGCCCAGCGTGGAGAGCAACGGCGATGTGGTGACGTTCGCGCGGGAAATCGTCCCGGAGCGGACCGGGCGCATCGGCTATGCCTTGCGGGTCAGCCCCAACCATTTTGACGATCCCATGACGCGGCCGTGCACCACGCTGCTGAAATGGAGTAACGCCGGCTGAGGTGTCCGGTACCCCGCTCCTCACAATGCTCGTGCAATCGGCATCCGTTCGTGGTACATATGAAGGTGAAGTAGACGGGTCCCGGCCGGTTGAGGATCAGCCGTCCGGCCCCGCTGAGTCCCATCTGGTTAATCCCACGCCGAATCGTCTTAGTTCGGATTCCGTGTAAGGCGTGGGAACGATCGGCAATTCATAGCCTCTGCAAGGGTGGCCGGCTGGATAGTCTTCCTCCCGGCGTCGGCGTGGCGGCCTGAAAGGGACCACCCAGGGTTTGACCGGTTAACGAACGTCTCACACCGTCCCACACATCACGGAGCTATCTCCCCATGGACAGCGATCGCAAGTACAGACAAGCAGGGTACATGGACTCGGACCGCGAGCGAAACGGGTTTCGCGAGGACCGGCCAAAGCCCAGCGGCCCGCGTCCTCCCTTGGACGTGACCGGCCCGCGACTCCCCCGGCTCGTCCAGCATGTAGCCGCGTCGCGCTGCTTTAATTGCGCCACGACGCTTCCCCCAGGCACCGACTTCGCGGGCAACTGCCCCAAGTGCAATGCCGAGTTGCACTGCTGCAAACAGTGCTCGTTCTTCGAGCCTTCCACCCGGTTCCAGTGCCTGAAACCGATTCCGGTCCGCATTGCGGTCAAGGACAAAGCCAACGAGTGCACGCTCTTCAGCCCGCGGGTGACCGTCGCTCGCGATGGTACGGCGGCAGCCTCGGCGCCGGCGGCGACGCCGTCGCCCAACGCCGGACCGCCCGCGCCGCGCAACGCCGACGACGCGCGCAACGCGTTCGACAAACTCTTCAAGAAGCTGTAACGAAACTCCTACGCCAGCATCTTCGCGACCACGTTCCCGGCGACGTCGGTGAGCCGGAAGTCCCGGCCCAGGTGGCGATACGTCAGGCGTGTGTGCTCCAGCCCCAGGCAGTGCAGCATGGTCGCCTGTAGATCGTGGACGTGCACCTTATCTTCCACGATGTTCATGCACAGTTCGTCGGTCCTGCCGATTACGGTGCCGCCCTTGATGCCGCCGCCGGCCAGAAACAGGCTGAACGCCAGCGGATGGTGGTCGCGTCCGGCGTTGTTGGCGTCGCGCGGATTGCGGATCTCCACCATCGGGGTGCGGCCGAATTCACCGGCCCACACCACCAGGGTTTCATCCAGCAGGCCGCGCTGCTTCAGATCCTTGATCAGCGCCGCGGTCGGACGGTCGGCGATGTCGCAATTCTTTTTCAGCTTGCGATTCAGGTCCGTGTGATCGTCCCAACTGGCGTGCGTCAGCATCACGAAGCGCACCCCGCGCTCCACCATGCGCCGCGCCAGCAGGCAATTGGTCGCGAACTGCTTCGTCGGCTCTTCGTTGACTCCGTACATCGCCAGCGTCTCCGGCGACTCCCTGGAGAAGTCGAGCAACTCCGGCGCGTGCATCTGCATGCGGAAGGCGAGTTCGTAGGAGGCGATGCGCGAGGCGATCTCCATGTCGCCGGTCTCCGCATAGTGCTCTTGGTTGAGGTCCTTGAGCGCGTCCAGCCCGGCGCGCTGCATGTCGCGCGTCACACCCGGCGGATTCGAAAGATACAGCACGGGGTCGCCGGAACTGCGGAAGACCACGCCCGAGTACGTGGACGGCAGGAAGCCGCTGGACCAGTTGGATTCGCCGCCGCTGGTTCCCACCCCGCTCGACAGCACCACGAATCCCGGCAGGTTCTGCGATTCGCTGCCCAGCCCGTAGAGCACCCACGCACCCATCGTCGGACGCCCCACCTGAATGCTGCCGCCGAACAGCATCAACTGCCCGGGATGATGGTTGAACGCGTCGGTGAACATCGAGCGCACCATGCACAGGTCGTCGGCGCAGCTACCGATGTGCGGGATGTAGTCGGAAAACTCGATGCCGCTCTGCCCGTAGGGAGTGAACTTGCGCGGGCTGGCCAGCACGGCGGCGTTGGGCTTGGTGAAGGCCAACCGCAGTCCCTTGGTCATCTCCGGGGGCAGCGGCTTGCCGTGCCACTTTTCGAGCTCGGGCTTCGGGTCGAAAAGATCGAGCTGGCTCGGACCGCCCTCCATAAACAGGAAGATCACGTTCTTGGCTTTCGCCGGGAAGTGCGGCGGCTTGGGCGCCAGCGGATTCACCGGCGCCGCGGCGCGGCCCTCTTTGGCGAGCAACTGCGACAGCGCAATCGTGCCGATGCCTCCCGCGCAATCGCGAAAGAAACGGCGGCGGCTCTGAATCCGGCGGAACTGATCGATATCCATAACTGCTCCCTGGTGATTACTCCCTGGTGATGAACTCGTCGAGGTTGAGCAGCACCCTGCTCACCTCCACCCACGCCGCGGCTTCCCGCTCCGGCACGCCTTCGAGTTTGTTGGGGAAGAGCGCGGCCACCGTGGCATCGTCGCTGCCCAGTTGGCGCACCGTGTCGTCGTAGTATTGCCCCAGCCGCGCGGCTTCCTTGTCGCTCGCCGGACGCCCCAGCGCGACCTGGAACGCGTAGTCCAGGCGATTGCGGAACCCTCCGGCGGACTCGCGCATTACGCGGAGCGCCAGTCCCTGCGCGGCTTCGAAGAAGACCGGATCGTTCAGCAGGTTCAGCGCCTGCAGGGGCGTGTCGGTGCGCTCGCGCCGCGTGCAGGAGAGATTCGAATTCGGCGCGTCGAAGTTCATCAGTTGCGGATACGGCACCGTGCGCTGGAACAGAATGTACATGCCGCGCCGGTAGCGGTCCGCGCCCGTGCTCTCCACCCACTTCACGCTGCCGCCGTAGGAGAGTTCCGCCACGCCCTTCGGCTGCGGGGGGCGCACGCTCCTGCCGCCCACGCGCAGGTCGAGCAGTCCGGCTGCGGACAGAGTCTCGTCGCGGATCAATTCCGCCGGCAGGCGCAGCCGCGACTGGCGCGCCAGCAGCGTGTTCGACGGATCCTTCCCCTCCAGCTCCGGACGCGCGTGCGAGCTTTGCCGGTAGGTGGCGCTGGTCACCATCAGGCGCAGCATCTGCTTCGTGCTCCAGCCGCGCTGCATGTATTCGCTCGCCAGCCAGTCCAGCAGTTCGGGATGCGTTGGCCTGTCGCCCTGCGTGCCGAAATCGCCGCTGGTGAAGACGATGCCGCGGCCGAATACTTCCTGCCACAGACGATTCACCGCGACCCGCGCGGTGAGCGGATTCTCGGGCGATACCAGCCAGCGTGCCAGACGCAGGCGCGGCGGCTCCGGACCCGCCGGCAGCGGAGGCAGAACCGTGGGCGTGCCCGGCTGCACTTCGTCGCCGCGGTCGCGCCAATCGCCCTTGATGTGGACGTAGGTCTTCGGCGGCGTGTCACTTTCTACAAGTACCGGCGCGTAGCTCACCGCCGGCAGCCTGGCCTCGAGTTCGTTCAGCTTCGTGCGCACCTCGCGCACCCGCACTTCCTCGCAGTGCTCCTTCGGGTAGAGGTTGCCGCACGCGCTGAGAAAGTAGTCCATCATCTGGTCGCGCTGCACTTCGCTGCGCTGCGCCGGATCGCGGAACAGTACCTTCTTCGCGCTGTCCACGTTGTGCGTGAACTCGCCGTAGGCGAAATCCCAGTCGTCGTGATGCCCGGGATTGGTGGCCGCTTCCTTCAGCTTGGCTTCCCAATCGGCCTCGGCGTCGTAAACTTTGTACTCGTCGAACAGTTCTTTCCTCTTGCGTTCGAACTCGGGGCGCGCGGCCAGGTACGGACCCAGTTCGCCGGGCATCGGCGCCATGACGTTGACCTCTTCCTGCGTGTTGAAGAAGGCCGCGATCTGGTAGAACTCCTTCTGCAGGATCGGATCGTACTTGTGGTTATGGCACTGCGCGCATCCCACCGTGAGCCCGAGCCAGACGGTGCCCAGCGTGGCCGCGCGGTCCAGCACCTGCTCGTCGCGGAACTGTTCGGGGTCGGTGCCGCCTTCGCGATTGGTGAGTGTGTTGCGATTGAAGCCGGTGGCCACCAGCATGTCGGGATCGCGATTGGGCAGCAAGTCACCGGCAAGCTGCTGAATGGTGAATTGATCGAACGGGAGATCGCGGTTGAAGGCCTCGATCACCCACTGACGGTAGCGCCACGCCCAGGGACGCGCGCGATCTTTTTCGTAGCCGTCGCTATCCGCGTAACGGGCGAGATCCAGCCACCAGCGCGCCCACTTTTCACCGTAGTGCGGCGATGCGAGCAGACGGTCCACCGCGCGCTCGTAGGCGTCGGGACGCGTGTCCGCGAGGAAATCGCGGATCTCTTCCGGCGTCGGCGGTAACCCCGTGAGATCCAGTGACACCCGCCGCAGCAGCGTGAGTTTGCCGGCTTCCGGTGAAGGCGCGATGTTCTCTTTCTCCAGACGATCCGCGATGAACGCGTCGATCGGATTCCGCACCCACGCGGCGTTTTTCACCGCGGGCACGGCCGGACGCCGGACCTTCTGGAACGACCAGTGCGTCGCCGTATGCGCGCTATACGGTACGCCCTGATCGATCCACGCGCGCAGGATCCCGACCTCCGCCGCGGTGAGGTGCGCGCCCATCGGCGGCATGACCTTTTTCTCCGCGCCGGAGACGAGGTGGATGAGCCGCGAGTTCGCGCTATCGCCCGCCTTGACGTCGATGCCGGACTTTCCGCCGGCGAGCACGCCTTCGCGCGAATCCAGCCGGAGACCGCTCATCTGCTGCTGCGCGCCGTGGCACATGAAGCAGCGCCGCGCGAGCAGCGGTTCCACGTCGCGCGCGAAATCGATCTTCCCCTTCGCGGCGGGCGGCAAGCCTTGCGCCGTCGCCAGGCCGGCGAACAAGGCACAGCACAGCAACCCCTCTCTGAGCATCGGGTTTATTATATGCCCGCCGCTTCGAATCCGGGACAAGGCTCCCTAGAAGTGAAACCGGTAGCGCATCTGAACGTAGATCTGCCGCGGATCGGCGTAATGCGTGCCGCCGAATGTTGCGCTGTTGTCCAGCAGAAACCGGCGGTTCCCCACGTTCAGCGCGGTCAGCGATAGCGTCCACTTTTCGGCGAGCGATTTCGCCAGCGACAGATCCACCGTGGTGTGCGGTTCCAGGTGCGCCGGAACCGGGCTGCTGCCGTCCACAAAGCCGGAACCGTAGTAGAACCCACCCGACGCCGCGATGCCCCAGGGCAGGTTCCCCTCGAAATTCGCGTGCAGGGTGTGACGCTGGTCGTGGTCCAGGAAGAAGTAGCCCGCGTCGGGAGGCAAGAAATCGGTGAGCCCGCCGGTCACCGCGCCTTCGCCTTCGGCGTGCTGGTAGGAATACGCCAGCGTGACCGTCCCCCGCCGCAGGATGCGCGGCGAACGCACCGACACCTCCGTGCCGTGGACTCGCGCCCCGTCGATCGAGAGCGGGAAGAACACGTTCGAATTCCCAATCGGGTTGTGATCGAAATAATTCCTGGCGCGGATGCGGAAGTTGTTCACATCGACGGTCCAGCCGCGCAGTGGGATGGTCACGCCCACCTGATTTTCCTGATCGCGTTCGCCGTGCAGCGGGATCACGCCCAGCCCCTGTGTTACCGCGTAGTCGAGCAGCGGCCCCTGCACGGTGGAAAGCGGCGGCGCCTGGTAGTAGGTACCGAAGAAGCCGTGCAGAATCCAGTTCAGCCGAGGGATGCGGATCGACGCGCCGGTGCGCGGGTTGGCGGCGTTCTCCGCGACCGCGCCCGTGAAGTGGGTCAGCCGTACGCCGCCGGTCAGCGTCAGCCACCCGGTCACTTTCACCTGGTCCTCCAGGAACACGGCTTCCAGGTGGCCGTTCGAAATCTGCTGCTGCGCGATGTCCGCGCCGGAACCGTCGTTCGCCGTGAGATGGATCGCCTCGTCGTCGTGCTGAGCGAATCCATAGACCCCGATGCGCACGTTGTGCCGCTTCGTCACTGTCTGGAACGCCACCTGTGCTCCAGCATACGTGCTCCCGCGGTGCTGCACCGTGGTCACCGGCTGATCGTTGGGGCCGCCGTCGTAGTTGGCCCGGTTGTAGTGCAGGAACGGCGAGACCGTGAGCAGCATCCCGGGCGAGAAACTGTGCGCCCAGGTGAACTCGCTCGCCACGTCTCGCTCGCGTTCCACGTCGCGCACCCCGGCCGCATAGGAATCCGGATCGTCGGGGATCTGATAATCGTCGCGGCGCAGCGAGGTGACCAGGCGGAACTGGTTTGCCGCGTCGCGGTTGAAGATGAGGGAGCCGAATCCGCCAAGCCCCCAGGTGCGGTCGTGCAGCACATCCGGTCCCGGCGTCGAGAGGCCGTAGTCGCTGCGATTGCCGTTGAGGCTGCCGAAGTAGGCGAATCGCGCGGTGTGGTCGCCGAGGTTGACCTGGTCGTTGGTCTGGTGAAACGTGCCCAGGGTCGTATTGACTTCCATCTCGCGGTCTTTCTCGAAACCGGTGCGCGGCACCACGTTGAAGACGCCATAGGTGCGGTCGCCGTATTCGGAGGAGTAGCCGCCGCGCTGCACTTCGAGGTAATCGATGTCCCGCGGATCGATCTGCGGACCCACGTTGCTGGCGATGTTCGTGTTGGGGATCGGCACGCCGTCGATCGCCCACGTCACCTGGTGCCCGCCGCGCACGTGGAGTTGATCGTGCGTCATGTAGGCGCCCGGCACGTAGTTGGTGATCATCGCCAGGCTGTTGGTCAGGTCCGCGCCCGGCGTGCGCTCAATCGTCCGGCGGCTCACCATCGTCTCAGGGGTGGCCGATTGGGGATCGATCTCCTCCGCGGTCTCGGAGACATCGACCGACTGTCGCTGTTCGGCGAGCGCCAATTGCAGATGCAGCACCGGCGCCTCGCCGGAACTCACCGTCAGGCGCTGCTCGCGGTCGGCGAAGCCCTGCTGCGCCACGCGAATCGTGTATTCGCCGGCGGGCACCGCCGCGAAGGTGAACTCACCGTTGCCGCCGGTCCTTTCCTCCTGCGACCACTCCGACGCCGCCGCGCGCAGCGTGACCGCCGCGCCCGGCACCGGCCGGTGCGACGAATCATGCACCACACCGCGAATATTGCCGAAGATCGCTGCGCCCGCGGGAAGCGCAGCGAAAACTAAAGTAAGACAGAACGTACCAATGCGTGTCATCGTCCCTCTTATCGTTGCTTGGAAAGCGCTGGAAATGGCCGTGAGCGATTCAGCTCACGCAAGGAGGGGGACGCTGATACAGGGCGCGTTCCGTGAAGTGCCGCGCGGATTGCGCGGGCCTCGCGGCCGCGGTGTCGCGGGCCGTCGCGCACGGCGCCGGATCCACTGACGGAGGCAACACTGCCGGCGGCTCGCTCGTCCCGCGAACCGACACGTGGCACCCGGAATCGCACGTGGGACTGGCTTCAAACGCAGCGCCGCCGTGCTGCCGGTGTGCCTTCCGGCAGCAATCGCAGCCGCGCTTACAGCACGACGCCGTCCCCGCCCCGTACTGCAGGGCGATCAAAGTCAGTGGCTGACCCAGAAGAAACAGCGCCAGCGCGGCAGACAGAAAATGTGCCCAGCGCTTTCGCATCCGCTTCTTCCCAGTATACGTTCCGAAGGCCCGGCCCCAGGTTAATTTGTGCCTGGCCACCACTCGGGGAATTTTCGCCGCATCCGCCAGTCGATCGCATAGACCTCTTCGGGGACGCGCAGGAGTCCAATCGGAGACTTGTCGGGCGCGATGCCGAACCACGTCGCGCCGACAAAGGAATAGGCGTCGATCAGCGCGATCCGCTTCAAGTCCCCGCAGTCCGGACTCACGCGGTAGATGAGGTGGTGCCCCTGGTCATGCGCCAGGAACTGCGCCCACGCCGAGTCCGCCGCCCACATCGGCGCCTCGATCATGCCGGCCGTGGCGCATCTGCGCCATGTCGTCCGGGCGTTGTCCCGTATATAGAAAGCCGCATTGTCGTAGCTGATCGCGGCCAGGTGCTTCCCGTCAGGCGACATGCGCGGACTCCACATTCCCATCGGCGCGGGGATGTTGGTCACCCTCCGCGTTGGCAGGAACAACTGGTGGATCGCCGCCCGCTCGAAGCCCTTCAGCACACGGAGATCGCCGAAAAGAATCGAGCGTCCGTCCGGGGACCATGTCGGCACGCCCTGATCGTCACCCTGTGGCAGCACCTCGTCGAGTGGCCCGCCCGCGCTCGGAACCAGGTAGATACGGCTGTGCGATCCCGCCTCGGAAGACTTCCCCATGAACGCGATGCGGGTCCCGTCTGGCGACCAGTGCGGTTCGTGCGCCTCAATGCCCGGCGGAGTCAACTGCAGCGCTTCGCTGCCATCCACGCGGCTGCGCCAGATGGTGTGCTCCGGAAAGAGCGTGTACGCGATCCACCGCCTGTCGCGCGAGTAATCGAGTTCGTAGGCGGGAACGCCCGGCAGCAGCGGCCGGAACTCCGGCTGATCCGGCGAAGTAGGAATCGATGCCAGTTCGCCCTGCGATTGGCCGGCCGCCGCCACAATGGTATTGGATCCCGGAAGCCCGATGGGACTCCGCCACGTCAGCGAATCCAAAGTGAGCCGGTACGAATGGGGCGGATCGCCTCGTGAGTAGTCGGCGATCCAGATCTGCGGTTCTCCCAACGGATCGGTGCGGCCGGCCTGGAAGGCGAAGAAACGGCCGCCGCTCAGCCATCCCCCGGGGTGCTCGACCTCCTCCGCGGTCAGATTCGGCAGCGGGTGTGCGTTGCGCTTCCCCCGCTTCCACTCCCACCATCGCGTCGTCCCGCTCGCAACGTCCAGAACCTCAAAGAGTAGGCGGTCGCCTTGCGGGTCCCAGCCGGCCAGGCGAGTCATCCCCGGAAGGGTCATCTGGAACAGGGTTCCTGGTTTGCCCGGCTCGAAGGCCGCCAGATAACCCTGGCCGGAGACAGCCAGCGTGCGCCCCGCCGGATCCCAATCGGCCGCGAGAAACGGCCCCGGTACCGCGGTCGGCAGTGCGCGCAGCGTGGTGGTCCCGAGTGGCATTTCGTAGACGCCGCCGTCTTCCGCCTGGATCAGCAGCGTGTGGCGGGGCAGCGATACCGCCAGCGGCTCCAGCAAAGGGGCCGGCAAATCGAGCAGACTGGCCGTACCGCCGCCCACTGGTACCGACGCAATCACCCGCTTGCCGCCGACGATCTCGTCGAAGTAGATGTTGCGCCCGTCGCTGACGAGCTTCCGGTCCTTCTGCCGTCCGTCCCGGGTGAGCTGGCGGACGGCCACCAGTTGCACCTCCTTTGGCCAGAAATACCAGCCGAGAAGGGTGGCTACAAGGGCGGCCGTTGTCGCGCCGAACATCAGGCGGATCGGACGCCTCCGGCCGGGGTCCGGCGCCCCCGGCGGCTTGGAACTATCGGCCGGCTCCGGCGACTGTGCCGGCGCCTGCTCCAGGGGCGCGAAGTAGTAGCCGCGGTTGTGGACGTTGACGATCCAGCCCTCGCCGATCTTGCGGCGGACGGCGTGAATGTGCCGGCGCAGGTTGTCTTTGGATATGTGGGAATCCCCCCAGACCGCCGCTACCAACGGGTCGCTCTCCACCAGGACTCCGGGGGACTTGACCAGGACATGCAGAACCTCGAACTCCTTGTCGGTGAGCGGGAGGCGCTCGCCGTCGCGATACACCGCTCGGGTGTCGCCGTCTACGAGGAGGCTGCCGAAGCGATAAACCATGACTGAGCACGACCTTCACGAATTTTCACACAGACGGAACGATCTTTCACGAACGATTTAGCAAGTTTGCCTCCTAGAATCGGTAGACTTTCGGCACCACACCAAGGAGATAAAGTATGCGGCTTAACCGTTTCGTTCCGATCCTGATCTTGACCGGCATGGCCACCGCAAACGCCGTAGCCTCGATAGTCCATTTCGATTTCTATGTGGACGACCATGCGACCGTGAGCATCGACGGCATCAGCCGGGGCTCCTATGATGCCGTCCCGGCAGGCAATATAGTTTTCGACGCGGACCTCACGCAGGGATGGCACGACTTCTCAATGGATTATGCCAATCGCTACGGGACCAACTTCCTGGCCTTACGCCAGCAGTACGCCGGCGACCCTGGTATCTCCGTGATTCCCCTGAACGACTTCCGCTCGTTGAACCAGAGCGGCCAATACATCAACGGGCTGCACGCTGACTACTACAACGCGCTGGGTGGAAGCTATCTCTTTTCGGTTTACGGGGAGGGACCGATTGACAACGGCGCTCTGTCCTTCACAACTGAGATATACGAAGGTAACATCGGCCTCTGGGCGGGCACCTTCGGCCCCTCATCCACGTTTGAGGAGCGCCTGACCGGGCAAATGTACATCTCCGGCGCCCCAGAGCCGTCGGCCGGGGTGCTCGCGATCGGCGGCATCGGACTGCTCCTCCTCACGCGGCGACGTCGCACGGTGCCTCGATAGCGCCCCCCTCCGCGCCGCCTCGCGCCCGCGGGTGTATAGTAGCCTCAATGCTCACACGGGCGATGCTGTCAGCCCTGCTGCTGACCACTCTGGGAGGCGCGGAGGTCCGTTTCAATCGCGATATCCGCCCCATCATGGCGGAGACCTGTTTCCGCTGTCACGGGCCGGACAAGAGTTCGCGCATGGCCGGCATGCGCCTGGACATCCGCGACGAAGCACTCAAGCCGACCGCGCGCGGCACGGTCCCGATTGTCCCCGGCGATCCCGATAAAAGCGGCATTATCCAGCGCATCTTCGCGCCCGGCGCGCGCGTGATGCCGCCGCCCTACGCGCACAAGGAACTCACCGAAAAGCAGAAGGCGACCATCCGGCAGTGGGTCGCCGAGGGAGCGAAGTACGAGGGCCACTGGGCCTATCAGTCCGTACTGCGCCCCGCCGTGCCCGTGGGCGCCAACCCGATCGACTATTTCATCCGCGAGCGCCTGGCGCGCGAAGGCATGCCGCCCTCGCCCGAAGCCGACAGACGCACGCTGATCCGCCGCGTCTCGCTCGACCTCACCGGCATCCCGCCCACGTCCGAAGAGGTCGCCGCGTTCCTCAAGGACGCTTCGCCGAATGCCTACGAAAAAGTGGTGGACCGCCTGATGGCCTCGCCCCGCTACGCCGAGCAGCAGGCCATGCACTGGCTCGACGACGTGCGCTACGCCGATACCTGCGGCTTTCACGGCGACAACGCCTTCCCCGCGTGGCCCTACCGCGACTATGTGCTGCACGCCTTCCGCGACAACAAGCCCTTCGACGAATTCACCCGCGAACAACTGGCCGGCGACCTCATCCCCAATGCCACCCGCGAACAGAAGGTCGCCTCCGCGTTCAATCGGCTGAACCGCACCTCGGCCGAAGGCGGACTGCAGCCGAAAGAATACCTCGCCAAGTACGGCGCCGACCGCGTGCGGACCGTCTCCGCCGTCTGGCTGGGCAGCACGCTCGGCTGCGCCGAGTGCCACGATCACAAGTTCGATCCCTTCACCTCGCGCGACTTCTATTCGATGAAGGCATTCTTCGCCGATATCAAGGAAACCGGCCTGGTCCCCGACCGCGGCGCCAACGCGTGGGGCTCGCTGCTCCCGCTGCCTTCGCCGGAACAGGATGCCAAGCTCAAGGCACTTCAGCGGCAACTCGAAACCGCGCGCGCGCAGCTGGCCGAAAAAATGAGTTCGCTCGAACCGGCGCGCGCCGCGTGGGAGAAGCAACTGCTTGCGCGCTACGAAGCCGGTGAACTCGCCTGGAAGAACCAGCGCCCGCTCACCGCGAAATCCGCCAACGGCGCGGTGCTCACCATCCACAATGACGATGAACTGAACTTCACCAGCTACGACGGCGGCGACCTCTCCGCCTTCCGCGCCAAGGCGGACGGCCTCGTGATCGCAAGCGGGCCCAACCCGGACAACGAGACCTACACCGTGACCTTCCGCCCGGGCGAGGGCACGTGGCGCGAGCTCGGCATCGAACTCGTGCAGGACGAGAGTCTGCCCGGCATCCGCCTCGCGCGCGGTGCGGACCGCGCCGTCATCAGCGAACTCGAACTCGACTCCGGCGGCAGACCGGTCCCCTTCCGCTCCGGCATGGCCAATGTCAGCAACCAGGCTCCCGAGCATCTTCCTGTCGCGGCGTTCGACGGCGACCCCAAAACCGGCTGGGCCGTGAACACGTACAACGAGGTGCCGCGCGTGATGCTCGCGCTGCGCATGAAGGAGCCGCTGCGGACGCAGGCGGGCGACGTACTCACCGTGCGTATCCGGCAGGATTCGGACTATCGCCGCGCGACCATCGGGCGATTCCGAATTGCGCTCTCATCCGGCGAATACGCCTGGCCCAATCCGGAGAAGGGCAAGGAAATTCCGGACGCGGTGCGGAAGGCGCTGAACGTCCCCGAGGATCAGCGCACCGAAGCGCAGAAGAAAGCCGTGGAAGCGCACTACCAGTGGGCCAATGACGATGCCTGGGCCGAGGTCGATCGGGTCGCGCGCCTGGAACTGGCTGAAGCCCTGCTCGAGCAGCAGATCCCCAGGGTCGTGGTCAGCGAATCCGTGGAACCCCGCGAAACCCGCATCCTGCCGCGCGGCAACTTCCTCGACGACACCGGCGACGTGGTCGCGCCCGCCATCCCCGCGTTCCTCGGCAAACTCGATACGCCCGGACGCGCCACCCGCCTCGACCTCGCCAACTGGCTGATCTCGCCCGCGAACCCGCTCACCGCCCGCGTCTACGCCAACCGTCTGTGGCGGCAGTTCTTCGGCACCGGCATTTCCAAGGTGCTGGACGATGTCGGTTCGCAGGGCGAATGGCCCACCCACCCCGAACTGCTGGACTGGATGGCAGCCGAATTCATGCACCCCGAATACCAGCCCGCCGGCACGCACCCCTGGGACATGAAGCACCTGGTGCGCACCATCGTGACCAGCGCCACCTACCGCCAGGCGTCGCTGCCTCTCCCCAGCGACGAGAAGGATCCGGAGAACCGCTTGCTAGCGCGCCAGAACCGCTACCGCGTGGATGCGGAAGTGGTGCGCGACATCGCGCTCTCCGTCTCCGGACTGATCGTAGAGAAGTTCGGAGGGCCGAGCGCGAAACCCTATCAGCCAGACGGCTACCTCGCCACGCTGAATTTCCCCAAGCGCGAATATTCCGCGAGCCACGGCGAGGATCTCTACCGCCGTGGCGTCTATACCTTCTGGCAGCGCAGTTTCCTGCACCCCAGCCTGCTCACCTTCGATGCGCCCACGCGCGAAGAGTGCACCGTGAACCGCGTGAACTCGAACACACCGCTGCAGGCGCTGGTGTTGTTGAACGACCCTATCTACGTGGAGGCGGCTCGCGTCTTCGCGGCGCGCATTCTCCAGCACGGAGGCAGCATCGACTGGGCCTTCGAGCGCGCCGTGAGCCGTCCGCCCACGCCCGAAGAGCGCCGGATCCTCACGGGCCTGCGGGATCGCACTCTGACGCGGTTCCAGCGCGATCCCTCGGCGGCGCAACAACTGATCGGCGAAGGCGAAGCTCCGGTGTCGCACGCATTCCCGCCGGAAGAGCTCGCGTCCATGACGACGGTGGCGCGGGCAATCCTGAACATGCATGAAACCATCACCCGAAATTGACATCCGGCGCCGCAGCTTTCTGCGGCAGGGCGCTTCCGGCCTCGGACTGCTCGCGCTGAATTCCCTCATGGCGCGCGCGCAGGGCATCACGACCTCGCACGGCGTGGTCAACCCGCTCCATTTTCCCGCCAAAGCGCGGCGCGTGATCTTCCTCTACCAGGCGGGCGGACCCTCGCACCTGGAGACGTTCGATTGGAAGCCGAAACTCGCCGAGATGCACGGCAAGCCCATGCCGCCGAGTTTCACCAAGGGCCAGCAGATCGCGCAGCTCCAGGGGCGCCCGCTGATCTGCTACGGCCCGCAGCTCAAGTTTCAGCGCTTCGGCAAGTGCGGCGCGGAGATCTGCGAGCACTTTCCCAATATCGGCGGCATCGCCGACGAGATCTGCATCCTGCGCTCCATGTGGACCGAGCAGATCAATCACGATCCCGCCCACACCGTGATGAACACCGGTTCCATCATCGCCGGACGTCCCAGCATGGGATCGTGGGTATTCTACGGGCTCGGCGCGGAGACGGAGAACCTGCCCGGCTTCGTCGTGCTGCTCTCGCAGGGCACGGGCGGACAGATGCAGCCCATCGCCTCGCGCCAGTGGTCGGCGGGAATCCTGCCCAGCAAGTTCCAGGGCGTGAAAATGAATTCCGCCGGCGATCCCGTGCTGTACATACGAAATCCGCGCGGCGTGAACGACGCCATCCAGAAGGATTCCATCGATTCCATCAACGCGCTCAATGAAGCTGAGTACAAGACCTTGCAGGATCCCGAGATCCTTACGCGCGTCTCGCAATACGAGATGGCGTTCCGCATGCAGGCCAGCGTGCCGGACCTGATGGACATGAGCAAGGAGCCGGCCAGTGTGCTGGAGCGCTACGGCGCGCATCCCGGCGACGGCTCGTTTGCGTCCAACTGCCTGCTCGCGCGCCGCCTGGCCGAGCGCGGCGTGCGCTTCATCCAGCTCTACCACCGCGACTGGGACCATCACGCGAAGGTGAAGAGCGGCGTCGAGTACAAAGCCAGGGAAGTGGACCGTCCTACCGCGGCGCTGATCGGCGATCTCAAAGAGCGCGGCATGCTCGACGACACGATCGTCATCTGGGGCGGGGAATTCGGACGCACCCCGATGTCGCAGGGCGGCGACGGACGCGATCACCACATCAAAGGCTTCTCCTTCATGGTCGCCGGCGGCGGTTTCAAGCGCGGGCTCACCTACGGCACTACCGACGAACTCGGCTACGCGGCGGAAGAGAATCCCATGAGCGTCCACGATTTCCACGCGACCATGCTCTACCTGCTGGGCATCGATCACAAGCGCCTGGTCAAGAAGTATCAGGGGCTCGACGTGCGGCTCACGGGCGTCACGGGGGACGTGGTGAAAGATATCCTGGCGTAACGTCAGCGCAAAAACATCAGCGGCGTGAGCAGCGCCGCATCCACCAGCACGCGGCGCGTCTCCGGCGCGATGCGCCGTCCCGCGTAGACCAGCGCCGCAATAGCCGCTGCCGCGAGGCCGATCGCCAGATACCACGGGTCGCGCGCACGCGCCAGCGCCGCCGCGGCGAACACGGGCAGCCACCAGCGGAGCGTCCGCACCAGCGCGCGCGTGGCCGGATGCGCCGGTTCGGCGCCGTGCCGCAACTCCTCCCACTCCCACTTCTCGATGGCCGCGAGATTGCCCAGGCAGAGCACGAAGAACGCCGCCGCCGGCGCCAGCAGCGTCAGCGGCGACGCGGCATCGTTGGTCCATGCCGCCAGAAACGTTCCCGTGGTGAACACGAACGCAACCACCCATTCCTTGGCCACCTGCCGTGACCCGCCGCCCAGGTGCACCGCCGCCAGATACACCGCCACCGCCGCCAGCGGCACCAGGCCGTTGCGCAGTACCGCGGGGCGCAGCCACAGCGCGGCGATCGCGCCCGTCGCGGCCAGCAGCACACCCAGTAGCGCGACCGCGAAACGGCGATGCCGCCGGTAGAAGCGGTGCCGCGCCGGCTCGAACGCGGTGGGCGGGCGCCGCGCGTCCAGCACCCGGTCGGCGATGTAGATGGCCCACACCGTGAGGAACAGCGCGATGCGCGCCGGCGGATGCAGCGGCACCTGGTATCGCCACGCCAGCAGGTCCTGCCACAGGACGGCGATCAGGGGAGCGTCCAGGCTTAGCAGGTTGGGCCAGAGCCACAGTGGCGGCATCAATGGACCAGAGCGAAGGCCTTGTCCAGCGCCGCCTTCGCCGCCGCGAGGGCCTGCTCCGGTGGCATGCGCCGCACCGCTTCGTTGAACGGTTCCACGCGCGCCGGACCCGTGTAGCCGATTTCCTTCAACCCGCCCAGGAACGCGGCCACGTCGATCACGCCCGTCGATGCCGGAAGTTCGCGCCGGCTGTCCACCTGCTGGTCCACCGGAATGCCCGCGGGCGCATCGTTGAGGTCCACGCTCACCACCTGCTCCGCGCTCAGTCCGAGGATGTCCTTCTTGGTATCGCCCGCGGTGTACCAATGCCAGCTATCCAGCACGTACCCGACGTTGGTGCGCCCGATTTCGCCGAGCAGGTCCTTCATCTCCGCCATGGTGTGGACGAAGGGAAAGCGTTGCGCTGCCCACAGCGTCTTGGGCGCGACGTACTCCAGGCCGAAGCGCAGTCCGTGGTCCTCCATCACGGAGGCGGCTTCGCGCAGGCGTCGCGAGTGCAGCCGCATGTTTTCGAGGTACGTGAGATCCTTGCTGGCCGGGCTGATCCACGTCGTCATGCGCGTCACGCCCGCGCGCTCCAGCCCCGCGCAGTAGGCGGAGAAGGTCTGCATGCCGGTGGCGAAGGTGGCGTCGTCCTTGCGGAAGTCCACGGGAAATCCCGCGATCGCCCATTCCACCTTCTTCTCGCGCATCGAATCCAGCAGGCGCGTGAGATCGCCGGGCATCAGGCTGCCCAGGTAGCGGCCGTCGGCATCCACCGAATCGAAGCCGAAGCGCGCGGCGTAATCGATCGCCTCGGTCTGCGTCGCCTTCACGCCGAGCGCACCGCAACTCAGGTGAAGCGACATGCCCTGCGCGCGGGCCAGCAGGGACGAGGCGGCGCCGGCAACTCCGGCGGCCAGGAAAATCCGGCGCGTGTACACCATGACCGCAGTCTACACCCGCGCGCCGCTCTTCCGCGCCGGGCCGCGGGCGCGCCTGAGAACCGCCGGCCATCTCATCGCGCTGCGTCCCGAGGCCATGTGGAGGCCAGTTCCCATCGCTCCACCCGCACCTCGCGCTGCTTTCCCCCTTCGGCGTAAAACTGCATGCCGTTCGCTCCGGCGGACGGATACACCAGAGTGGTCAGGGCCACGAGCCCGCCTTGCGCGAAGACTTCGAGCGTGGAGCGGTCGCCCAGAATCGTAAACTCGACCGGTCCCGCGCCCGCCGGCCATTTCACACTGGTGCGCGCCGGGAAGTTGGGGCTGAAGCTGGTGTCGCCTGAGTGTGTGCGGTCCACGAAGAACTCGCCGCGCTCGGCGGAGTAGCCCACCAGCGTGTAGTTGCCGCCACCAGAGAAGACCTTCCAGCCGATCTCCGCCGCGGCGCCAGGCTGCACCGAGGCGCGCAGTTCCCAACTCGCGCCGCGCGCCGCTTTGCCGAGCGCGCGGTTGAGCGCCGCCACGTCGCCGCCGCGCCAGGAAAAGTGCGCGCCGCGCAGCGCCTTCACATCGGCCGGCTCCTGCGCCAACCGCAACCCCGCGGCGGTCTGCCTGAGTTGCAGCCTGCGCGGAATCGTCATCTGCCCGCGCCACGGCGAAGTCGGAACGTTGCCCGCGTACTGCCAGTTGTTCATCCAGCCGAGCATCACGGGACGGTTTCCCGGCGGCGGCCCGTTGAAGGGCAGGGCACAGTAGCAGTCCTTTCCGTAGTCCGTCCACAGCGTGGTGGTGGGCGGATTATCGTTGGTGAACGCCGTTCCGTCGAAGCTGCCCACGAAGTATTGTTCGGCGGACCCGCCCTGCGGCGCGCCGGGGTTCAGCCCCACTTTGAGCACCCACCGTGTGCCGCCGCCTTCCACCGGCACCTCGGCGAGCGTGGGACACTCCCACTGCCCGCCGGTCGCGCCCGCCGGACCGAACTCTCCCACGCGGTCCCACTTCTTCAGGTCCGTCGAGCCGTAGAACAGCACATTGTGTTCGTTGGGCAGCGCCACCACCATCACCCAGCGCTTCGCCGTGTCGCTCCAGAACGCGTGCGGGTCCCGAAAATTGGTCATGTGCAGGTCGAGCACCGGGTTGCCCGCGTACTTGGTCCACGTGCGGCCTCGATCGTTGCTGTAGGCGATGTTCTGCGTCTCCAGCGCGGGCCGCCCGCCCGCCGCCGGTGTGTGCCCGGTGTAGACCGCCACCATGCACGGCTTGCCGCCGGCGCAGAAGCCGCTCGAGTTATGCTGGTCCACCACCGTGCTGCCCGTGAAGATCATGATGCCGTTCTCTTCGGCCAGCGCCACCGGCAGTTCCTGCCAGTGAAGCAGGTCGCGGCTCACGGCATGGCCCCAGCTCATGTGGCCCCAGCGGTCGCCGAGGGGGTTGTACTGGTAGAAGAGATGGTATTCGCCGTCGAAGTAGACCAGGCCGTTGGGATCGTTGGTCCAGTTCTGCCGCGGGGAAAAGTGATACTGCGGACGAAACGGCTGATCGTAAGCGGGCGGCTGCTGCGCGGCGCCAGGGAGCGCGAACAGCATCGCGAGGACGGCCGGGAAGCCACGCGTGTAGACCATGAGAGCAGTCTAACTCCGGCACGGATTCGGAGTTGCGGCACCCGGTGGGCAGTTGATATTTTCTTCCCCATGCCAGATTACAAACAGAGCGACATCGATCCGGTCAACCAGAGAAACCTGAAAGCCCTCGACAACGGCGGCACCACGACGTACTGGCAGAAGGCCAAGGTAGTCGCCATCGGCGCCGGTCACAAACCCAACCTGATGGCCGACTTGCAGGACGGCGGCGCCACCGGCAAGATCACCATCACCAAAGGCAAACTCGCCGACCCCGGTTCCCTCGTAGTCACCGGCTGCCGGAATCGCCGGGAGTTCGAGGACAGCATCAAACGCATCAGCAAGAAGAAGGTGGAATTCAAGTAGCCCACCACGCGGCGCGGCGCGAAATGGGGTAATGTATCTCCACGAGGTACATGCCCATGAGTGAGACGAAAGACGCCACGTCGCGCCGCGGTTTTCTGAAAGACGGCGGCCGCATCGCCGGAGTTTCCGCTCTGGCCGGGATGACTCTGCCGTACGTGCACGCAGCGGGTGGCGACACCATTCAGCTCGCACTGATCGGATGCGGCGGGCGCGGCACCGGCGCCGCGGAGAACGCGCTCGGCATCAACAACGGCCCGATCAAGCTGGTCGCCATGGCCGACGTGTTCCCCCAGAAACTGAGCGACAGCCACGGCCGCCTGCGCGGACGTTTCGCCGATCGCATGGACGTGCCGCAGGAGCGGCAGTTCATCGGCTTCGACGCCTACCGCCACGCGATGGACGCCCTCAAGCCGGGCGACGTCGCCATCCTGGCCACGCCCCCCGCGTTCCGCTGGGTGCACTTCCGTAACGCCATCGATAAGGGCCTCAACGTCTTCATGGAAAAGCCGGTCACCGTGGATGGCCCCACCACGCGGCGCATGATCGGCCTCGGCGAAGAAGCCGGGCGTAAGAACCTCAAGGTCGGAGTCGGACTGATGGTGCGCCACTGCCGCGCGCGCCAGGAACTGCTCAACCGCGTGCGCGACGGGCAGATCGGCGACATCGTCGCCATGCGCGGCTACCGCATGGGAGGAGTCGGCGGCACCTCGCCCGTCAAACCCGAGGGCATCACCGAACTGATGCACCAGATCCGCACCTTCCACGCCTACCTGTGGCTCAGCGGCGGCGTGTTCAGCGATTACTACATCCACCAGATCGATGAGCTTTCCTGGATGAAGGGCGCGTGGCCGGTGGAGGCCATGGCCATCGGCGGGCGCCACTACCGGGGCAATTCGGTGGACCAGAACTTCGACGTCTACGCCGTGCAGTACACCTACCCTGACGGCACCCGCCTCTTCTTCGACGGACGCAATATGACCGGCGTGCACAACGAGTTCGCCAGCTACCTGCACGGCTCGAAGGGCTCGGCCGTGGTCTCCACCAACGCGCACACACCGGGACGCACCCGCATCTACAGCGGGCAAAGCATTCCCCGGTGGCAGAGCGGGCAGAAGGAACCGGCGCCGGAGAACCTGGTCTGGGCCTTCCCGCAACCCGAACGGTCCCCTTACGACTGGGAGTGGGACGACCTGATCGCCGCCATCCGCAAGGATCAGCCGTACAACGAAGTGAAGCGCGGCGCCGAAGCCAGCTTGGTCGCGACCATGGGCCGCTTCTCCGCGCACACCGGCCAACTCGTCACCTTCGACCAGATGATGAACCACGACCACGAGTTTGCCCCAGATGCGGATAAGTTGACCTTGGACGGTCCCTCGCCGCTGCGCGCCGGCCCGGACGGTAAGTATCCGATCCCCGAACCGGGAATCAAGAAGACGCGTGAGTACTGATTCGGGCCGGCTCCACCGCCCTCATAACTCTGCACTAAGTCTTTGAATTATTAGCGCCCGGCGGCTGAGCTATCGCCTGGCCGCTGCACGCCGCATCCGCCACAGCGCGGCTGCCAGACCCATGCCGGCCAGCATCAGGCTGGAAGGCTCCGGCACGCTGCCGTTGGACGCTCCCGCCGTGGAAAACAGCGTGCGGTTGATGGCGAACGGGTCGTCGGCTCCATTCCACTGCACGTTGACCAGGAGGGAGAGAATATCGAGTTGATTGCTTTGCACTCCAAAAAACACCGCGCTGCCGTCGGCGAGGTTATTGCTCGTGCCCGTTGCGGAGACGGTGCCGAAATTCACGTTGCCGGCTCCGAACGCGGTTACGAAGATCGTGAACGGACCGTTGTCGAGCGACTGGAACTGCGTGCCGAACGCGCTAATCGGATTGGCGAAGGCGATCGTGACGGCGCCGCCGTTCACATCGTAGAGCAGGTTATCCCCGGTGGTAAAATTGCCGCCCCAGGAATTTCCTTGCTGAACTGACCAGAAGTCCAGCGTGCCGTTGGCCACGTTCAGGGCGGCGGAAAGGTTCGAAGCCGCGCTGAAGGGTCCGGGCACATCCGTCAGGTCCGGGCCGAGTTGGCCCCAATCGACATAATCCGTCGCACCGACGCTCGAAGCCGAATTCAACGGTGTGAGGGTACCTGAAACGGCAATCGGGACAAGTGCCGCGACGATTAGAAGGAGACGTGCAAATTGGAGCATATTCGGGAGCCCCCGGGCCATAAGGCGAACGATCAGGCCCGACCGGTAGGGCAAGTATAACCAGCGACAACCAAGCCGTCAACCCGCATCGTACCTACATTTTGTTATCACCCGCCCTGGTACTACCGGTTCGTTTGTAATGGAGCGAAGATCAGCGTGTATGCCAAGTATAGGTTTGACTTATGGGGTGTCCTAAGTTTACTCTGTTGCGTCTGCCATGCTGAAAAGACTATCTATTGTACTCGCGCTTGCCCTCTTCTCGGTGGTGCTGGTCAGGATTATCCCCGGCGGCGGTCCGGCGCCAAAACGCCACTTGCCGCTGGACATGGAAAACCTGGAGAGGGAATCGCAGGATCTGGAAGGCGACATCAATGCCGCCACCCGCTATTTCCTCGACATGAGGTTACCGCAGGGCGCCACCGCGCTGGACCCGTCGTGGTACCGGAGCGCGATCGATGCCGCCAACCGGATGGAAGTCTTTTCGTCGTCGATCGGCGCAACCTCCAGCCGGATCGGTGCGGCGGGCGGTGCCGCGCTCGGCACCTGGAGCGAACTGGGTCCCTCCAATATCGGAGGCCGGACCCGCGCCCTGCTGATCCACCCGTCGAACCCCTCGATCATGTACGCCGCCGGCGTGGCGGGCGGAGTCTGGAAGAGCACCAACGCGGGCGCTTCCTGGACCCAACTCACCGATCTCGGCCTGCCCAACCTGGCGGTCACCAACCTGGTCTTCGACCCGGCGAATCCCAACGTGATCTACGCGGCCACCGGGGAAGGCTTCTTCAACGCCGACGCGGTACGCGGCGCGGGCATCTTCCGCAGCACCGACGCCGGGACTACGTGGGCCCAGTTGCCTTCGACCGCCACCAGCGACTTTTATTATGTCAACCGCCTCGTGACCAGTCCGAATACCGGAATGCGTCTCTATGCCGCCACCCGTACCGGCGTTTTCCGCAGCCTGGATGCGGGCGGCTCCTGGACCAAAGTGATCGACGGAAGGGCCGTGAACGGGTGCATGGACGTGCGCGTCCAACCCAATCGCGCGTTGGCCTTCGTGTTCGCCGCGTGCGGCAGTTTCGCCACCGACGGCATCTATCGCGCCCTGGACAACAACAATACCCAGACCTGGACCAAGGTCTTCACAGCGGTCAATATGGGCCGCACCTCGCTCGCGATCGCACCCTCCAATCCGAGCGTAATCTACGCGATGTCCGCCTCTACGGGAGGCGCCAACGCCAACGGCCTGCTCGGCGTCTACCGTTCGACTTCCAACGGCGGTTCGGGAACCTGGACCACGCAGTTGGACGCCTCGGTTCTGCCGGCCGAAACCACGGCCGCCTATCAGAACGTGCTCCTGCTGACCAATCCCGTGTACGCGTATACGGCCTGTGTCGGCTCCGGCAAGAGCTTCAACAATCAAGGCTGGTACGACAACATTCTGGCCGTGGACCCGGCCAATCCGAATGTGGTCTTCGCCGGCGGAATCGACCTGTTCCGTTCCGATGACGGCGGCGCCAATTGGGGCATCATGTCCTACTGGTGGTACCCCTCCGGTGACGCGCACTACGCGCATGCGGACAACCACGTCTTTGCGTTTCAGCCCGGTTACAATGGCGTCGCCAACCAGACTCTCTACGTGGGCAGCGACGGCGGATTGTTCCGCACCGACAACGCCCGCGCCGCCACCGTCAGCGGTTTCCCCGATGGAGACACTACGCCGGCCGCCTGTTCCAACGCCACGGCCGCCGTCACCTGGACGAATCTCAACAACGGCTATGACGTGACGCAGTTCGAGCACGGGCTCCCCTATCCCAACGGCGGCACCTACTTCGGAGGCACCCAGGATAACGGCACCATACGCGGCAGTGCCCTGCCGTGGACCACGATCGCCGGCGGCGATGGCGGCTGGGTGGCGGTGGACCCCACCAACACGAACACCATCTTCCACGAGTACACCGGCCTCTCGCTCCAGCGTTCCACCAACGGGGGATCTTCCTGGTCCTACGTGACCACCGGAATCTCGGGCGATACCTTCCCCTTCTACACCTTCTACCGCATGGATCCGTCCAATCCCCAGAACCTGTGGATCGCCGGACAGAGGATGTGGCGCACCACCAACCAGGCCACCAGTTGGACCCAGGCCTCGACCGCGATGACTTCCGGTTCCGTCTCGTCCATCGCCATCAGCCCGGCATCGAGCAACGTGGTTCTGGCCGGAACGGCGAGCGGCCGCGTCGCCAACAGCACCGCCGCTCTCAGCGGCACCAGCGCCACGGCCTGGCCGTTCGTCTACGCGTGGGGCAACGGTTGCGGGCGCGTTTCCTGGTTGGAATTCCAGCCGGGCAGCACCACCGTGGCGTATGCCACCAGTTCCACCTTCGGAGCTAAAACCGGGGACGCTTCCGGCTGCGCCTCGGGCACCGTCTCCCACGTCCGCAAGACCACAGACGGCGGAAATACCTGGACTTCGATCGACGGTTCCGGCGCCAACACCATTCCCGACGTCCCCGTGTTCTGTGTCGCGGTCTCTCCCACGGACAACAACCGGCTCTACGTGGGAACCGACATCGGCGTGTTCACCTCGGTGGACGGTGGGCTGAACTGGTACAAGGAGAACACCGGCTTCGCCAACGTGCCGGTCTACAACCTGGCCTTCGACAATACCGGCCGCCTCTACGCCTTCACTCACGGACGCGGCGCCTGGCGCGTGACCCCGAACCCGTAAACGCCTCGCAAGAGTGCGGGCCGGACGCAAGTCCCACCGGCCCGCGCCCCCGCCTTCCACGCTTCGGCGAATCGCCCTACGCCGCCACCAGTTCGCCCTTCTCCAGATGCTGCACGCGCGTGGCGTACCTGGCCGCGTGCGGATCGTGTGTCACCAGGACCACCGTCTTGCCGTAGTCCTTGTTCAGCTTGGAGAGGATGGTGAGGATCTCCTGCGCCGACGCCGCGTCCAGGTTGCCGGTTGGTTCGTCGGCCAGGATCAGCGCGGGGTCGGTGACAATGGCCCGCGCGATGGCCACCCGCTGTTCCTGCCCGCCGGAGAGTTGCTTCGGAAAGTGGTGCAGCCGATCGCCGAGCCCGACCAGTTTGAGCGCCGTGGCGGCGTGCTCGATCCGTTCCGCTTTCTTCAGGTTGGTCAGCTTGAGCGGCAACTCCACGTTCTCGATCGCGGTCAACACCGGAATCAGGTTGAATTGTTGAAAGATGAAGCCGACGTTCTCGTTGCGCCAGTGCGCGATTTCGCGATCGTTCAGGCTGCGCAGGTCGGCGCCGAGTACGCGAATCTCGCCTTCGGTGGCGCGATCCATGGCGGCGATCAGGTGCAGCAGCGTGGATTTGCCGGAGCCCGACGGGCCCATCAGCGCCACGAAATCGCCCTTCTGGATCTCCAGCGTCACGTTGTTCAACGCCACCACGTGAAACTCGTCGCGGATGAATTCCTTGCTCAGGCTCCGGGTTTGGATGACAACTTCGCTCATGATTTTTGGCGCACCTTGTCGCCGTCTTTGAGCCCCTGCGGCGGGTTCACGATCACGTCTTCGCCGCCGATGAGTCCCTGTTCCACGCGTACATTCCGCCCGCTGACCGCGCCGGTCGTGACCGCGCGGCGCACCGCCTTGCCGTCCAGCATCACGAACACGGCCCCGTCGCGCACGGCCGCGGAGGGGATCAGCACCACCGGCCTGGCCCCCGCTTCGGGACTCCGCGGCTTTTCATCGGAAAGGAAAGCCACGCTCGCGTTCATCTCCGGACGCAGGTAGTCGTCCGGCTGCGCGATCTTCACCTTGATCTGCACGGTGGCCTTCTGCCGGTTGGCCTCGGGAGAAATCTCCTTGATGAAGCCGTCGTACTTGCGGTCCGGAAATGCGTCTGTAGTCACCACGCCGTGCTGCCCGGAATGCAGGCGCGCGAAATCCGCCTGGCTGATATCCAGTTCCACCTCCAGATCGTTCAGGTCCGCGAGCGACACCACGTAACCCTTCGCCCCGCGGTCGCCCACGAACCCGGTGGTGACGAATTCGCCCTTCTCCACGGCGCGCTCCAGGATCGTCCCGGTGACCGGAGCGCGAATCACCGTGTTGGATACCGAGGTCTGCGCGTAGGCCATCGCGCCCTTGGCCTGCTCGAGTTGCCCGCGCAGAGAATCGATCTCCTCCTTGCGCGGACCCAGTTTCACGAGTTCGTAGGTCTTCTGCAGGGCGTTGACCTTGTGCACGGCGCCGTCGTACCGCGCCTGTGCGTCGTCCAGCGCCTGCGCCGCGATCACGTGGTCGCGCAGCAGGTTGCGCGTTCGTTCCAGCGTCACGCGCGCGTTATCGAGGTCGGCTTTCGCTACCTCGAGATTGGCGGCGGCCTGCGCGATCTCCTCCGGACGCGCGCCGTGCAGCGCTTCGTCCAGCCGCGCCTGCAGGCTGTCCACCTGTCCGCGCGCCTGCTGCAATTGCGCCTGGTATTCGTCGTCCTCCAGCCGCACGATGACCTGGCCTTCCCTGACTCTGTCGCCCTTGTCCACGCCGATCCATTTCACCTTGCCCACCACCTTGGACGCGACCTGAATCTTGTGCGCCGCCACGATGTATCCGGTGGCGTTGAGCACCACGCCCTCCGGCGCCCCGGCGGCGCTGATGGACTTCACCCGCTCGACTTCCACCATGGGCGACGCATCCAGGCGGCCCGAGAAAACGCGCCACGCACCCAGCAGCAGAAACAGCAGCACTCCGCCGATGATCCACCGCGTCGCCCAGCGCGACGGCTCGCCCGAACGGCGCCGCGACCGGTCGATCTTGAGGCTCTTCAGTTCGGCGTCCATATCTCTCTAAACCTCCCGCAGCGCGCTGAGGATTTCCTTCTTCGACGCCATGCGCGCCGGCAGCAACCCGCCCAGGACCCCGAGCACCACGGCGAAAGCCACGCCGGTGAGCACAATCCCCGGCGTCACGTGAAAGTCGAAGGCCAGTTCGGAGAAGTTGGCGCTGCCTACCGCGGTGGTGAGTCCGTTGAGCGGCATCACCAGCAGGCAGCCCAGCAGTCCGCCCAATCCGGCGAGCAGCACCGATTCGAGAAAGAAGCTGGTCAGGATACTGCCCCGCGAGAAGCCGAGAACGCGCAGCGTGCCGATTTCGCGCGCACGCCGCGCCACCGCGGCGTACATCGTATTCATGGCGGCGAAACTCGATCCGATGGCCATGATGATGGAGACGAAGATACCCACGAACTCGATCGGCGCCCCTTGCGCGGTCTGCTGATCGTAATACTCCTTCTCGGAAACCGCCATCATACCCAGCCGCTGATCGTTTTCGATGCTGTTGATCAGAGCCTTCGCGGTCACCGCGTCCGTGGCTTCGACCAGCGCCGAGCTGAGCACCTCGACCCGTTCCAGTTCCGCCGAAACCTGGTTGACGTCGCCCCAGATTTCCGAGTCCTGCGCGCCCCGCCCGGAGTCCATGACCCCAACCACGTTCCACTCGCCGCGGCCGATGCGCAACTTCCCCCCGAGACGCGCTTCCGGGAACCGCTTGGCCACCGACGCGCCCGCCACCAGTTCCTTGCGCCCTGTATCGAACCAGCGTCCCGCCGTGAGCTTCGTGGTGTGCCGCATCTCGATTCCCGCCGGCGAGAGTCCGCGCACCAGCACGTTCACCCCGTTCGGATTGTCCACGTTGGCCAGGTTGAGCACGGTGACCACTTCCAGCGAGGCCAGCGGCTGCCCATCGCGGCCGGTGGCGATTCCAGGCTTGAACTTGAGGTCCTGGAATTGCGCGCGGATGAAATTGCTGACCAGTTCCGACGTGGAACCCTTGCGCATCACGATCACGTGCAGCGGATCGCCCGAAGCCGACAGCGTCGCGCGCAGGCCGTTGACCAGCGCCAGCACCGCCAGCAGCACCGCCACCGTCAGCGCGATGCCGAGCGCGGTCATGATGGTGGTGGTCTTGCGTACCACCAGGTTGCGCAAATTGTACGCGATGGGGATGGTCATGGAATCAATCCGTACTCCGCAGCGCGGCCACAATCGGGATGCGCGACGCGCCGAACGCCGGCACCAGCGAACTGAGTAGCCCGATGCCCATCGCGGTGCCGATACAGGCGGCCATCACCGCGGGATCGAAAACGTCGATGGCGGGCAGGAAACCGCCGAAGGGACTGCGCATCATGCCTTCGATGAGCAACGCGGAGATGACGAAACCCATCAGTCCGCCAACCAGCGAGATGGAGCAGGCTTCGCCCAGAATCAGGCCGAGAATCGCGCCGGGCGTGAAACCCAGCGTCTTGAGCACGCCGATTTCGCGCACCCGCTCGCGCACCGACATGGCCATCGTATTGGCCGATACCAGCAGGATCGTGAACATCACCGCCGCCGAAATCGAAAACAGAAACATCTTCACATTGCCCAGCAGCGAGAGAAACCCTACATTGAACGCCTGCTCGGTCTCCGTCTTCGTCTGCGCCGGCGAATTGCGGTAGATCTCGTCGATCTCCTGCGAGATGCGGTTGGCGTGGTTCGGATCGTCGATGCGCTCGTAATAGATCCCCACCATGCCGCGGCGGCGCTCCGGCAGCGACTGATCGATGTACTCTTTGTTGAAGTACAGCAGGTTGGAATTGCTCGGCGCGTCGAAGATGCCGCGCACCGTGAACTCGAAATCGCCGGGGTAGATGTCCCCCACGATGTGAATCCGGTCGCCGATCTTGAAGCCGAAGGCGTTGGCCAGGTCGCGCCCGATGACGCACCCGGTGCGGTCCCGGATGAACGCCTGCCGCTCCTCTTCGGGGATCTTCCATTCGCCGAAAATCGTAAACAACTTCTCCGGCTCCACACTGAAGCGCGCGAACTGATTCTTCGGATCGCGGTTGTCGCGGAACGTCCCCTGGAACCAGTTGGCGACCATCACCTCGCGCACCCCGGGCACCTGCCTGATTCGCTGCATGTAAGAGAGCGGCAGCGCCACCGTGAGCGAGATCTTGTTGCGCGTCACCAGGCGCAGCGCCTGGTCCGGCGTCGGGTTGCTCAGATAAAACGCGTGATACAACGTGATCATCACTCCCAGCAGGCACATGGAGACTCCGATGCTGAGGATGGTGAGGACCGTGCGGCGGCGGTTGCGCCAGCAGTTCTTCAGGATCAGCGGCAAATACCGCATAGTACGTCTAGTTTACGCACGGCACTGGGGCCAAGTTCAACCGGGTTGTACCCTGGCCCACACTCCGAGGATTTCAGCCGCCGGACGGCGTCAGCGCCAGGATTCGAGGATGCCGGCCACTGTTTCGCGGACGCGGCGGCGGGCATCCTCGCGCGGTGTACCCGCGGCCAGGAGCGCGTCGTAATCGGTGTGGCCGTGACGGACGGCGGCGGCCACCGCCAGTGTCACGGCATCTTCTTCCAGCGCGCGTCCCGCCGCGCTCCGCCCCACCCGGCCGCTGCCCCGCTTCGCCGTGTGGTCCGCGATGCGCCGCGCCTGCGCCGGCGGACAGCGCGGGAACAACTCGCGAATGCGCTCGGCCATGCGCCCGGCGAAAACGTCGTCCTCCCGCTGGCGCGCGGCCGCGGCGCGGCGCCGCGCTTCGGCGCGCTCCCCGGCGTCCTCCGCGCACTCCCGCTCGGCGCGCCCGATGGCCGTCGGCTCCACCAGAATCCCCTGCCGCTCATAGCGCCCGCGCGACCGGCCGAAGCGCACCACCACCGCGACCCGCTCGCCGTACTTCGTGGCGCGGCGGGTGAGCGCGGTATCGCCCGCGGGCAGGAACTCCAGGTCGTCCATCTTCGCGCACGCCAGACACAGAGCCTGGCCCGCGTCCAGGTAGAGCAAATCGTCCTTCTCCAACTCGACCCCGCACTCCGCGCACTCCGAATCGCGCGTGATCTGGAAGACCGTCGGCCGCTCGGGCTTCCCAACCTTCTGCTTGATCTGCTCCTGCTTGCTCTCGCTGAGGGAGGGCGACATCCAGTGGGTGCGGAACATTCGTTCTACTTCCGGTTCGGCGCTTATGGTGAAGCGCAGGTCCACGTTGCCCTCGCGCCCGCGCCGCGTGTACGCGGTCTCCACCGGCTTCAAGCCTCTGGCCTTGGCCCATTCCTGGAGCGTGTTCATGGTGAAGGCGAGCTTATTCGCGCCGCCCTGCATCAGCTCCTCCAGCGAATTGATGCGGCCGCGCCGCCACAGGTCGATGTGGCCGGGATACAGGATGCGCGCCCCGATCAGCACGTCGAACGCGCAGACGTAACCGCGCGCGGCGAGCGCCTCTTCGGCCGCCTGGTGGACCAGTTCCTTGACTTGCCTCGCCTTCACATACGCTATTTTGCCAGCATGACGAAGGCGTAGAGTGTGTCGCCCGCGGCCACCACGACGTACTGCGAGCCGTCCATTTCGAACGTGATCGGTCCGTTGCTTACGTTCTGCCCGAGGTTGGCGTGCCAGAGCGGTTCGCCGGTGGAGGCGTTGAGCGCGACGAAGTTATCCGACGCGTCCCCGGCGAAGATGAGATTGCCTGCCGTCGTGAGCACGCCGGAGCGTCCCCCGCCGCCCGCCCACTTGTGGCTCCACTTGATCTTCCCGGTGCGGTAATCGATCGCCTCCAGCATGGCTTCGCCCCAGCCGCCGCGGTCGTTGCCGCCCCAGCCTTCGGGCTTCTCGTCGGTATCGAAGAGGTAGTAGACGCTGTAAGCGTGCGACGCGTTGACGTAGAACAACCCGGTCTGCGGACTGAACGACGTCGGCGGCCAGTTGGCGGCGCCGCCCTGGTTCGGCGTGACCAGGGCGCCATCGAACTGCGGCATCTTCGCCGGATCGGGAATCGGCCGGCCCAATTGGTCGATGCCCTTGGACCAGTTGGTCTTGACGAACTCCGAAGTCACCACCTTCTTGCCGGTCACGCGGTCGATCACAAAGAAGAAACCGTTGCGGCTGGCCTGCGCCAGCAGTTTGCGCGGCTGCCCGTCGATCGTGCCGTTGAACAGCACCGGCGTCTGCGTGGCGTCCCAGTCGTGCGTGTCGTGCGGCGAAGGCTGGAACCACCACTTCATCTTCCCCGTATCCGCGTCGATCGCGATGATGGATTCGGTGTAGAGGTTGTCGCCCAGCCGTCCCTTGCCGGCGATCACCGGCTGCGGATTCCCCGTGCCCACGTAGATCAGGTTGAGATCCGGATCGTACGTGATCGGAATCCACGTCATGCCGCCGCCGTGTTTCATCGCCTCCGCGTTGGGCCACGTCTCGGAGCCGGGTTCGCCCGGTTGCGGCACCACCGAAAAGTGCCATTGCAGCGCGCCGGTCTCGAGATCGCGGGATTCCAGGTAGCCCGGGATATCCAGGTCGTCGCCGCTCACCCCGACGATCAAATGGTTCTTCACCACCACCGGCGCGACCGACCCGTAATACATCAGGTCGAGATCGCAGATGGTCTGCGTCCAGCGCTTGGTGCCGGTGTTGCGATCCAGCGCGACCAGATGGCAGTCGGGCGTTTCGAAGTACAGGTAGTCCTTGTACGCCGCGGCGCCCCGATTGCCGATGTGGATGCCGCCGGTGGAATCCCACGCGTAGTGCCACAGTTCGCGCCCGTTGCGCGCGTCGAGCGCCCACACGTGATCCGGGAACGTGTAATAAAGCACCCCGTCGATCACAAGCGGCGTGGCTTTGATGGAGCCGCCGCCGAACGGGCCCACGTTCATGCGATGCACCCACGCGAGCGTGAGCGCGTCGATATTGCCCGTGTTGATCTTGGTGAGCGGGCTGAAGCGCCGGCCGGAATAGTCGCCGTTGTAGGTAGGCCACGAAGTAGTCGGCGGCTGCGCGAACTTCGCCGGATCCACGCCGTCGGCGGCGAAGGAAGCCAGCGCGAGCGCGGCAATCGTGAGGAAACGGACGGGCTTCATTTCAAGGTCTCCAGGTATGCCACGATGTCGTGGATATTCTTGTCCGTGTAGCGCGGCAGCAGGTCGATATGCGCCTGCACGGGATCGTGCCGTTCCACCTTCACCGCGCGGCCGCGCGTGAACGAGCGGTACTGCCCGTTCGCGTCGCGCAGCGCAACCGTGAAATCGTCCAGGTAGAGCAGCGTGCCGGTGACGGCTGGCCCGGATGCCGCCGCCACTGTAACGGTCACCGGCTTACGCGGCGGCGCGCCGCCTCCGCCGCGTCGTCCGCCGCCCGCGCCGGGGAACAGGAACCGCTGCTGGATCGTGGGCGGATCGAGGCGCGACGCGATGCCGGCCAGATCGCCCGTGGGCGAGTGGCACTGCTTGCAGCCGCCGGCTCCCTCGAAGAATGCTTCGCCCGCCTTGGCGTCGCCGGTGAGCACGTTCTGCACCCGCGAATACGGCCCGCTGCGCAGCGTGTCCGCGACCTTCTGGTGCAGGAAGTGCGAGAGGTCCGCGATCTGCGCCTCCGTCAGCGTGCTCGCGGGCCGCCCGCTTTGCAGGGGATGGCCCTTCCTGAGAAAAGGACCGATTTCCTTGCCGTAGCGATCGTGCAGCACCACCAGGCTGCGCACGAGGTCGGGTCCCTTCTGCGCTTCGGGGACTCCGTCGCCGGCGCCGCGCGCTCGCGGACCGTGGCAGGTGACACACTCGGCGATGTACACCGTGCGTCCGCGATCCGCCGCCGCCGTGTCCACCACCTGCATATCGATTGGTCCCGCGCCGCCCGCCGCGCCGCCGCGCCCGGGCGCGGGCCCGCTGGGCTGCTGCGTCATGCCGAAGCCGAAGCGTCCGCCGCGTCCTCCGCGTCCGGCAACTTGCCCCGCCGCGGCCCCGTTGGAGGGAAAGCTCTTCGCAAGGTAGTCCACCACCTGCGTGAATTCCGCGTCGGAGAGTTTGGCGCCCTCCTGCACCATTTTCGAAACCTCCGCGTTCCACTGCTCGCGGCTCATGAAGCGTCCCGACACCATGGCCGCCGGATGACACACGCTGCACGCGCGCAGCACCACGTCCTTGCCGGCGCCGTCAGGCAGGGTCTGCGCGGACCCGGCCCACGGGACTAGAAGTGCGGCGCTCGCCGCGGCCAGACAGAGCCACCTCGCGTTCGAACAGGGAAAGGGCATCCACGGATCTCCTGAGTTTTGCCCCATGATACTAAATGTTCATGGACGAAATTCTGGCAGCCTCGGCGTCGCGGCAGGCGGAACTGGTGCGGACACGCGCGATTTCCTCGGTCGAACTGGTGCGCGCGCACGTCGCCCGCATCGCACACGTGAATCCGCGCATCAACGCGGCAATCGAGGTCTTCGCGGAAGATGCCCTGCACGCCGCGGCGCGGGCGGACGCGCGCATCGCCGCCGGCGAAGGCCGCGCCTTCGAAGGCGTGCCCTTCAGCGTGAAGGATTCGCTCGAGATCGCCGGCGCGGTGTGCACCGCCGGCACCGTGGGGCGGCGCAACGCCGAACCGGCGCGGCGCGATGCGACGCTGGTCGCGCGGATGCGCGCCGCCGGCGCCATCCCGATCGCGCGCACCAACCTGCCGGACCTGCTCTTCTCCTTCGAAAGCGACAACCTGCTGTTCGGACGCACCTGCCATCCGCTGAATCCGGAGTACACGCCGGGTGGCAGCAGCGGTGGCGAGGCGGCCCTCATCGCATCCTGCGCATCTCCCTTCGGCTTGGGCAGCGACGCCGCCGGCAGCGTGCGCCTTCCCGCCGCATTCTGCGGCATCGCGGGCATCAAGCCGACCAGCGGACGGCTGCCCCGCACCGGCCACATGCCGCCCTCCGGCGGCTGGATCGAAGCCCTGTGGCAGATCGGACCGATGGCGCGCAAGGTGGACGACGTGATCGCGATGATGCGGATACTCAGCGGCGCGGACGGCGAGGATTTCACGTCGCCCGATATGCCCCTCGGCGATGCGCGCCGCGTCGACGTGGGAACGCTGCGCGCCGCCGTCTTCGCCGGAGCGTGCGACGCGGAGGTCGCCGAGACGGTGCGCGCCGCGGCGCGCGCGCTGCCATGCGTCGAAGAGGCCGCGCCCGCGTGCCTCGACCGTGCCTGGGATCTCGAGATGAAACTCCTCGGCGCCGACGGCGGAGACGGCGTACGCGGTTACCTCGCGGACATCGGCTCCCACCAGGTGCACCCGCTGCTCACCGCGTGGCTGGATCAACTCGAACCCTATCGCACGGACGTCGCTGGGTTGGCACGCTACTGGCACGAATGGGACGCGTACCGCGCGGAGATGGCGGCCTTCGCGCGCCGCTTCGACGTGCTGCTCTGCCCCGCGTACGCCAAAGCGGGGCTGCGCCACGGCGAATCGGCGCGCGGCGAAAACTTCCGCGGCTTCCGCCACACCATGGCGTTCAACGTGGCCGGATGGCCGGCGGCGGTGGTGCGCCGCGGCACCTCGCGCGAAGGCTTGCCCATCGCCGTGCAGGTGGCCGCGCCGCCATGGCGCGAGGACCTCGCGCTCGCCGTCGCCCGCCACCTCGAAGCGGCCCCTCCCCTCAGCCCTGCTTGACCAGGTGCGGCATCGTCGGCGTTCATCGGCTGCTAATAAAGCGCCCCGCGCACTTGCGGTTGTACGCGGCGATCAGGTCGAAGACGTAGTTGAAGCGGTCGTAGTCCGGCGCCGCCGCGCCGGTGAACTGGCGTGAATCCGCGGTGAACGCCCAGTAAGCCGCCAGCGCCGCGCGCGATTCGCAGAGCGCGTCGAAGTAGTCGCTGAGCGCGGCGCGGTACCCGGCGTCGTCGAAGTTCGCCGGCGTCGGGGTCCAGTGGCCCAGGATGCCGAACTCCCCGAGAAACAGCGGGCGCTTCAGTGCCCGGGCGCGTTCGCCGGCGGTGCGCAACCACGCGCGCGTCGCGGCCGGATCGTAACCGCCGGGCGCTTCGTAGTGATGCATCGACAACAGGTCCACCGGCGCCGGCGCGGTCCACGACGTGGCTTCGAGTGCCTGCTCCGGCGTGTCCTCGCCCCAGTGTTCGCCCGGCTTGAACGGCATGGTGGCGATCCGGTACTGCGCCGGCCGCACTTCCGACGCTCCCGATGAAATCGGCCGCGTCCGGTCGAGCGCGCGCACCTCGCGGGCGAACGCGCGCACCGCCACCATGCCCGCCATGGAGCGCACAATGTTGCGGTTGTCCTTGCGGCCTTCCGGCAGGAGCGCGATCGCGTTGGGCAGGTCCCACGCAAGATTGTCCTCGTTGGCGAATTCCCACGCCCAGATGATGGAGCGGTTCCGGTAGCGCGTGACGAACTCGCGCGTGTACTGCGCGGCGTACCGGCGCGTTCGGCTGTCTTCATCGAGCCACGCCGAGCGGAACTCGTCGAAGTCGAAGGGGACGTTCCAGGCGTTCCAGAAGAGCGTCGGGATAAGCCCGACGCGGGCGCGCTCGCAGGCGGCCACCAGCAGATCCATGTTGTGCCAGTAGCGGCGCGGATCCTCGCGGTAGGGCTTCCGGTTGTCGAAGTAGGATGCCCAGAAGCGCACGAACGGAATGTTGTGCCGTCCCAGGAATTCGATCGCCCGGAA
>JAFDVU010000001.1 GCA_018268835.1 Acidobacteriota bacterium
TCAATAGGACATTTCTACTTTGCCCAAATAGGACATTCTCATTTTGCTGCGACAGCCCACTCTCGGGCGGCGTCGCGCAACTGTGACCGGACCTCGGCCATGGCTTCGCGGATCTGGTCGCGAACCTCGCGCGCCTGTTGCTGCCATTCGTCGTGGGAGCGGCGCATCTCGTCGCGGAAACTGTCGGCATTGCGCCGCGCTTCGCGGCTGGCGTCGCGCCGCGCCTGGTCCATCTCACGGCGCGCCTCCGCCATCTGGCGGCGCGCGTCTGCCATCGCGCGGTGCGCTTCGGCGCGGGCCTCGGCGGCCTGGCGCGCGGCTTCGGCGTGAGCCCGCCGCACGTCCGCCTGCCAGGAGCAATCGGCCAGCAGCGGGATCGCCACCAGCGCCGCAATCAACAGGTACTTCATACTGCCTCCTCTATTCGTACCGCAGAGCCTTGATCGGATCGATCGTGCTGGCGCGCCGCGCCGGAAGAAATCCGGCCAGGGTCGCCACCACCGCCAGGATGACCAAAGCGGCGGCACCGGCGGCCGCGTCGTCCGGCTTTACCCCGTAAAGCTGAGTCGAGACGTAACGGCTCACCGCCAGCGCCGCCGGAATCCCGATGGCCAGTCCGATCCCAACCAGAGCCAGTGTTTCGCGCATCACCATCCACATCACCTGCGCCCCCGGAGCGCCCAGCGCCATGCGGAGTCCGATCTCGCGGGTGCGCCGCGCCACCACGAAGGCCATCACGCCGTAGAGTCCGAGCGCAGCCAGCAGCGTCGCCAGGATGCCGAAGGCCGCCGAAAGCGCTGCGATCAGCCGCTCGGTGGAGAGCGTCTCGTCGAGTTGCCCGGCCAGCGTCTTCATGCCGTACACCGGCAGCGACGCGTCCAGTTCGCGCACCTTGCCGCGCAGGGTGTTGAACATGCTCTCGGCGTCCAGGTCCGTGCGCACGTAGAACGCCACCCCCACGGGGAAATCGGCCTGGCGGAGCGGCGCGAACACCTGCCGGTGCGTGCCTTCGCGCGGACCTTCGTAGAGCGTATCGGCGGCCACCCCAACGATCTCGATCGGTAGTTTCACGCCCTTGCGGTCGCCGAACCCGATGTGCCGGCCCACCGCGCTGTGGTTGCCGAAGAAGTGGCGCGCGAATTTCTCGTTGACGATGGCGACGGTCACGTCCTTGCCCTGGTCCTGCTCGGTAAAATCGCGGCCCTCGATCAGCCGCACTCCGAGCGTCTTCCAGTAGTCCGTGGAGATGCCGTTCATGAAGGCCTGCATATCCTCGCCGTCGCGCGCCGGGTGCCCTTCCACGCCCATCGTAGAATCCCACTCGTCGCCCGCCAGCAGCGGCACCATCGCGAACGCGGCGGACTTCACGCCGGGCGTGGCGCGGATATTCTCCGCGAGCCGCTGGTAAAGGTCGCGGATGCGCGTCACGCTGTATCCGTTCAGCGAGGGGTCGAGTTGGAAGCTGACCACCTTGTCCATGTCGCGGAAGCCGGAGTTGGTGTGGCGCAGGTTCATCAGCGTCCGCACGAACAGCCCGCTGCCGGCCAGCAGCAGGAAGGAAAACGCCACCTGCGCGGTGACCAGGGCTTTACGCAACCGCACCCCGCCGGCCGCGCCGCTCACCGTGCCCACCACGTCCTTCAGCGTGTTCCACAAGTCGAGCCGCAGCGATTGCAGCGCCGGCGCCATGCCGAAGAGCAACCCGGTGAGCAGCGCGAGCGCGCCGTTGAACGCCAGCACCCGCGGATCGGGATCGGTGCGCAGCATCAGGGGCGCGCCGTCGGTGGGCAGGAAGTGCAGCAACCCGCGGATGATCGCCATGGAGAGCGCCAGCCCGAGCACGCCGCCGGCGACGCTCAGCGCCAGGCTCTCAATCAGCAACTGGCGGATGAGCTGCCCTTTGGCCGCCCCCACCGCGAGGCGTACCGCGATCTCCTTCTGCCGGGACACCGCGCGCGCGATCAGCAGGTTGGCCACGTTGAAGCACGCGATTAGCAGCACCAGCCCGACCATGCACATCAGCACCACCAGCGCCTTGCCGTAATCGTGCCGCATCTGCGAATAGCCGTTGGCCGCCTGCTCCATCTGCACCTTGCGCTTGAGGAAGAGGTCGCGGTAGTAGGCCGACGTATCCTTCATCTCGGGACGCGTGAGTTCGTCGCGCAGGATCTGGCTGAGCAGCGGCTGTAGCGACGCCGTCGCCGATTGCACCGTGTAGCCCGGCTTCATGCGCGCGAACACCTGGATCCACTGACTGCGCCGGTCGCCGATCGCGTCCCATCCCGGGGTCATCAGCGGCTTCATCTCAATTGGGATGCGGATCTGCGGGCTGCGCGCCGGATCCAGCCCGGTAAAGCCGGGCGCGCTCACGCCGACTACCGTGAGCGGGTAATCGTTGACGATGATCTTCTGGCCGATCACGCCCGGGTCGCCGCCGAATCGCGCCAGCCAGTACTGGTAGCTCAACACCGCCACCGGATGCCCCTTGTAAATGCGGTCGTCTTCCTCCGGCGTGAAGAGCCGCCCGATCGCGGGCTTGACGCCGAGAGCCTGGAAATAGTTGCCCGATACGAGTTCGCCTTCCACTCGCTCCGTGCGTCCGCCGAAGTTCGCGCTCAACGAAGTGGCGAACCGGCAGAACACGTAGGAGAAGGCCTGCGCGTGCTGCTGGTAGTCCTGGTACATGGGATAGGACGAGGCGCGCGAGCCGCGATTGTTGCCCATGTGCGGACCGGTGGACCAGATCATCACCAACTGACCGGGATCGCGCACCGGCAGCAGCCGCAGAATCAACTGGTCCAGCAGCGTGAAGATAGCGGTGTTCGCGCCGATCCCGAGCGCCAGCGAAAGCACCGCAACCGTCGTAAAGAGCGGGCTCCGCCGGAGGGTCCGCAGCGCAAAGCGGACGTCGGACACGATTTGCGTGAGCATCTATCCCCTTAATACGGTGATTTGGGGAAAAGGTTTGCGAAAAAATGCGGTGTAATACAGGAATGAACCGCCGGATGATGATCGTGACTTTATTGGCGCCCGCCCTGCTGCCAGCACAGGGCAGGGGGCGAGGAAGGGGCCGGGGTGGAGAAGGTGAGGAGGGCGGCTCCGGTGATCACGGACCCGTGCGGTTCCGTACCGACGAGATCCGGACGATCCACGACTACTACCACCCGGCGAGCGGACTTCCGCCCGGGCTCGCAAAGCGCAGCGACCTTCCTCCAGGACTCGAAAAGCAACTGCGCCGTAACGGGACACTTCCGCCCGGATTGCAGAAAAAGCTCGCGCCGTTTCCAGCGGACCTGGAAAGGCGACTGCCACCTCCGCCTCCGTCCTGCCGCCGCGTGGTGCTGGGTCAGTGGGGGCTGCTGATCGCGGACGCGACAAACACGATCCTGGACATCGTCGATCTCGCGAAACGGTGAGGCGCGGCCCCGCTCTCAGCCGAGCAGGTGGGAGAGCGGCACGCGCAAAGCCTCCGCGATCCTGCCCACTGGCCCGGCGAGCGCGGTGGTTTCGGCGAGTACCGTACCGACCATCTTCAGCTTCCCGGACAGGTTTTGCAGGATGCCGCCAATGTGATCCGGCTTCGGCTCGGCGCCTTTGCCGGCCTTTTCCAGCGCGTCCAGGTCGTCCTTCAACGCCTCGCGCGCCGGCGGCGCCAGTGCCAGCGCGTCGATCGCCTTGCGCAAGTCGCCAATCGCGCCGGAGAGCGCCGCCGTGTCCGCCGCGCCCTGGTTCTGGATTGCGGTCGCTCCCTGCCCGACCGCCAGCACATTCGCGGTTACGTTGCCGATGATGCCTTCGTTGGCACCCTGCCGTTTCATGCGCTTGCTCCTTTCCGCAGCGCCGCCATCCCGCGCCGGGGCGCGCGCGTGCCGGCCTGCGCTCCCGTGCCCACCGCCAGGCTTTCGGCTTTCACGTCGCCGCCCTGCACGATGATGCCGCTGTTGAGAATCACGTTCTGACGCTCCCGGATATCGGACGTGTCGATGTGATGGTCCTCCAGGAAAGCGACGATCTCATCAAGTATCGCCCGCTCCAGCATCTTGCTGTAAAAGTCGCCGTCCAGTTTCTGGAAGTAGTGCACAAAGCTGTCGCTGCTCAACTGCTGGCGCAGAGTGGATTGGGTCCCGTAGTTGTAGAGGGGGGAGTTGCGGATCATCCTCCGGCGGCGGCGCCCTTCGGAATCGAAAAGGCGGTTGAGCCACTCCGAGAACCTGGCCGTCAGCATGATCGCGGAATAGATCGGATAGAATATGCCGGCGATGGGCGAGGCCACCAGCAGAGCCAGAACGCCGCGGGCGTCCGCATCGCCAAGCGAATCGACCTTCCGGTAGCCGTCGGCCAGCGGGGTCAGCAGGAAGCGCTTGATCTCCACAAACAGGCTGTGGCCGCGCTGCGCGCACCGCAGGTAGTAGGAGACCACGAGGTCGTTTCCCCAGTCGCGCACACGAATCCACTGGTAGTGACGGACGCGCGAGTCGCTCGCTTCCGAATACTGCGCGATGCGCTGCTGGGTGAGCCGCTGCAGCGGCCGCTGCATCTCGTCGGGCAGAATCTCGCGGTCCTGGCGAATGTCCGATCCATGCACGAAGCACACGTCACGGATATCCAGCCCTTCGATACCCATGCCTTCCAGCACCTCGCGCACCGCCGCGTAGAGTTCGGGGGTGCGGAACTCCTCGGGTTCGCCGGATGCACCCAGCGATTCGCTGGGCTTGTCGATAGCCACCGAGAACGACCATCCGCCCAGGTCGATGCCCGCGCCGACAAACGGCACAAACCCGCCGTAGACGATCAGATTCTGGTCCTGCCCGGGCATGGCGGCATCTAAATCGGCATCAACCGGCGCCGGGTATTTCACGCGGAGCTTTTCGGCGTCGAAGGCGTCCTGCCGGAACTGCTGAGCAAGCAGGTAGCGGTCGTTATACGCCTTCACGAAGAACAGCACGGCCAGCGCCAGGATACCGGCGGCGATCACCGCGACGGATTCCGTCGCGGCGGCGAGGATCAGACCGGCGAAGGCAACCGTTACGAACATCAGGTGGTACCGCAGATCGCGGCGCAGTGCCGCGCGGCACACGCCCAGCAACAAGGGGACGTCCAGTCCGACCTCGGGCGCGATCGCGCGCGTCGGATCCTTGAAGTGGCGGAAGATCCGTTCGCAGAACCCCGGCCCGCCCACGTAGGCGCTGGCGCACAGAAACCTGGTAGCGTGATCCGTTGTTGCGTTCATCGAAGCTCCTCCATAGCCGCTCCACCCGGCCGCCGTAGATTCGTGCCGCGGCCGGCCAGTCCGGCTCACCCAGTAACTGCACAGCACCAGCGCCAATGCGCTGACCGCGGCAGACCACGTGCCGGGCAGTCCGGTGATTTGCCCGAACCAGAAAGCCGGACGGGTGTAGTTTCCCAGGTAAGACGGGTTGAGGCTGCCGGTGGCCATCGCCACAACCAAGCCGAGCGCGCTCGACAGCGGCCACTTGATCAGCCAGACCCCGATCGTGGCGCCAATCAGATTCGGCGCCGTGCGGTTGCGCCAGTAGCGGTACAGCACTTCATAGATGAGGATCCAGACCAGAGCGGATTGCCCGACTACCGGAGCGAGAACGGCCGGCAAACGGTCGGTCTCCAATTGCCGCAGCACCGGAGAGTAGGCGAACAGGATTCCGGTCTGGAACAGCGCCCCGGCCAACCCGATTGCAAACCGCTGCCCCCAACGGCTCTCGGATTTCGGGGCGGACGCGTGCTCCCCTTTAAGTGCGGCGCCGATCTTCCGGCCTCCCAGAAGCAGTACCGCCACCAGTACGATGGCAAGTAGCTCCGGCATACCCAGGGCTGCCATTCAGCCGTTCCTCCTGGCGAATCGCTAAGTGTCGAGGAATATACACCGGATATCCGCGTGTGGATATCGGGATTACCCCTGCCCGGGCGGCGCGGATGCCTCGAAATGGAGACGGAGCGTGCGATTCTATACGGAACCGCGCGGGCGTTCCTTGCGGACCATGTCCATGTCCTGTTTGGGCTCGCCGTCGCACTCGATCGCGATCGTGGTCACGGGATCGTCCGGCGCCGCCGCCGGCAGCCCGGTGAAGCGCACGCGGAATTTCTCCTGCTCGAACTTCACGGGCGCGCCGGTAGCCAGCAGATGCGCGGACTTCACCTTGCTCTGCAAGCCGCCCAGCGCCACGGTCTCGCCGGGCCAGAAGTATACGTGCATGTACAGTGTGTTGCCCTTGCGCGTGAAGCCGGCGAAATTCGAGCGCCGCGGCTGGCAGACTTCGGTTTCGTAGATGGACTTGCCGTTCCTGCCCATCCACTTGCCCACGCTGGTCAGGTCGCGGACCGATTCTTCGGGCACGCTGCCATCCGCCTTGGGCCCGATGTTGAGCAGGTAGTTGCCGGTATCGCGCGAACAGGTGATGAGGTTGCGCACGATCGTCTTCGGGGTCTTCCAATCGTCGTCAGCACGTTGATACCCCCAGCTATCGTTCATGGTCATGCAGGATTCCCACGCGCGTTTCTCGGCCTGAATCCGCTGCTCCGGCGTGGCGAAATCGCCTTCCAGTTTGTTGCGGTTGTTGACGATGATCTCCGGCTGAAGCTGGAAGACCATTTCGTTCATGCGCTCGCTTTCCCAACCTTTGGCATCCAGCGGCCAGGCCACGTCGTACCACAGGACGTCGATCTTGCCGTAGTTGGTCATCAGTTCGCGGATCAGCCCGTGCGTGTATTCGACGAAGCGGCGCCGCGCGGCTTCATCGGTCGCGCAGCGCGCGCCGTCGGGATGGTGCCAGTCCATCAGCGAGTAGTAGAAGCCCACGCGCAACCCCTCCGCGCGCGCCGCCTCCACATATTCCCTGACCAGGTCGCGTCCTGGTCCCTGCTTGACGGCGTTGTAATTGGTAAGCTTGGTGTCGAAGTTGCAGAAGCCTTCGTGGTGCTTGGTGGTCATCACCATGTACTTCTGCCCGGCGGCTTTGGCCAGGCGCGCCCAATCGCGCGCAGCGTTCGGCCTGGGCTTGAAGCGCTTGGCCAGTTGCTCGTATTCTGCCACCGGGATGCCCTCGTTCTCCATCGCCCATTCGTGGCGTCCGAGAACGCTGTAGAGGCCCCAGTGGATGAACATTCCGAAGCGGGCTTCGTGCCACCACTTCATGCGCTTCTCGCGGTCGGCGTCGCCGCCGGCGGCGATGAGGGTTCGGGTGGTGGCGGTGGCTGCCGCACCGGCGGCCACAAGTTGCAGGTAATCGCGTCGCGTCATGGCGTTTTCTCCTGAAGCGACAGCATATCACGCCGGATTTTATCGGTAAATACGCTGGATTCCGGCCCCTCCTTGACACCCCCATCCCCCTCGCCCATGATGAAGCCATGCGGTGGAGCATCTTCTGCCTGACGGCGGCCCTGGCGTTCGCCGACGGCACGACCCCCAAGCCGAGCCCGACCGATTACGATGTGCACGCCTACGCCGGGCACTTCGATATCGGCGCCGAGTACATGGTGCACAGCTTCTCCGCCGGCGAAGAGATGTTCCTCACCGAGCGCTACCTGGTCGTGGAGGTCGCTTTCTATCCGCCGCTCAAGACCGATGACGTCACCATCGACCTGGCGAAGTTCAAGCTGCGCATCAATCGCAAGACTCTGATCTCCGCCGACCCGCCCGCCCAGGCCGCGGCGTCGCTCACGCCATCGATGTGGGATTCCCAGCAGCCCTCGCGCATCAGCGGGGGCATCGGCGCGGGACCGGTCGGCGTCGGCGTGGGGCAGCCGCGACCGATTCCGGGGCCAAGACCGCCTCGCGCTCCCGAAGCGGACCCGCCCGGCGGCATCGAGCGCAAGCCGGTCTCGCCCGAGGAAGTCCTGCTCAACACCGCCCTGCCCGGCGGTCCGCACAAAGGCCCGGTGAGCGGATTCGTGTACTTCCCGTTCGCAGGCAAGTTGAAATCCGTGAAGTCCGTGGAACTGGTCTACGATTCGACTACGCTCAACCTGAAGTGACGCGCGCCGCTACTCGGGCAGCGGCTGCCCCTTGGTTTCGGGCGCGAACGGCAGCGCCGCCAGCCCGATGAGGAACACCAGGCTCATGGTCACGCCGGCATAGCGCATGGGCTCGGCGTGGGCGCTGAACACGTCCTTCGTGAGATAGCCCAGCGTGAATGGACCGGCGGCCGCCGCGAACCGGCCCACGTTGTAGCAGAAACTGGTGCCGGTGCTGCGCAGCCGCGTGGGGAACAGTTCCGCCAGGTAGATCGAATAGCCGCCGAACAGCGAGAGTTGCGCGAAGCCCATAAGCGGGATCATCCAGAAGATGTCGCTCAGTTCGCGCAGGTTCCAGAACGTGTACGCGGTCATCAGCATCGCCGCGATGAAGCTGATGGCGAATGCCTTCTTGCGGCCCGTGTAGTGCGTCAGGTAGGTGAAGGCGTAGACACCGAAGAACGCGCCCAGGTTCTGAAACAGACTGGTCAACCCGATCCACGTGGTCACCTTGCCGTCGAGCGCCTTGCCCGCGAGTCCCTGAGCGGAGAAGGTCTTCACCAGTACCGGGCGGAACAGGTCGTAGCTGAAGAAGCCGATGCCCCACAGTCCGACTACGCCCGCGAACGCCAGCAGGAAGCCGACAATCGCGTTGCGTCGCCAGCGCGGGTCGCCCAGCAGTTCGCCGTAAGAACCGAGTTTCTTATTTTCGTGACTCGCCTTGAGCCACTGCTCCGGCTCCTTCAACTTGGCGAAGACCACAAAGGCCAGCGGCGCCGGCAGCGCGCCGGCCAGGAACTCCCAGCGCCATGCCGCCCATCCGCCCGCCAGCGCGCCCGCCGATTCCATCTGCCCGATCAGGATACCCGCCATGGCGGCAATCATGTTGCCCACCGCGGAGGTGGCCTGCACGAAGCCCAGCGCGTAGGGGCGCGCCGTGGCGGGCACCACCTCCGCGACCAGCGCCACGCCCACCGCGAACTGTCCGCCCACACCCAACCCACACAGGAAGCGGTACACGTTGAAATCGACGATGCCGGTGGAGAACAGGCTCAGCCCGGTGAATACCGTGTAGGTGAGGATCGTGATGGTCATGGTCTTGACGCGCCCGATGCGGTCGCCCAGGACCCCGAAGAGAACGCCGCCGGTTGCCCAGCCGATCATGAAGATGGCGGTCGCCCACGCGGCCTGCTGGTCCACCGTGCCGTTGCTCGCGCCGGCGCCGAGCAGTTCCTTCACCGCCGGCTTGCGCGCCAGGTTGAACAACTGCTGCGCCATCGTATCGAACATCCAGCCCATGCTGGCCACCGCCAGCACAAACCAGTGATAGCCTGTCAGCTCTCGATACCACTTGGATTTCATCGCGGTCTCAGCCATGGAAGAGTCATGGTATCACCGCGAATCTACATCACGGGAGTAACGCGGTCTCCGGTTTTCAGCGCTATGTCGCCGGGCAGCGCGACCGCGTCGCCGTCGCCCAGGCCTTCCACCAACTGCACCTGCGTGATGCTGGAGACGCCCTTTTTCACCGCGCGCCGTTCGAGCGTGTCGCCCTTGAGCGCGTAGACGAAGTCGCCCTGCGCATCGTGGCGCAGCGTCTCCTTGGGAATCACCAGCGCGTTGTCCACCACCGCGGTACGGATCTCCGCGTTGACGTTCGTACCGGGCACCAGCGCGCGTCCGCGATTGGCGATCGAGACCAGCACCTCGCCAACCTGCCGCGAGCCCAGCGCTTGAATCGACGCCGGCTTGCGCTCCACGCGCCCGTCCCACTGGCGCCCGGGGAGCGCGTCCCACGTGATCGTCACCGGCTGGCCGATTTCCACGCGGCCGAGTTCGGGCTCGTCCACATACACGCTCACCCGCAGTTCGTCCATGCGGCCGACGTTGGCGATGAGTTCGCCCGTGTCGACGTAGGAGCCCTGGCGCACGGCGCGGCCATAGATCACGCCGGCCATGGGCGCGCGCACCGTAGCCAGCGCGGCGCGATTGCGCGCCAGCGCCAGCGCGGATTCGGCTTCGGCCACGCGCGCTCTGGCCGCGGCGATATCGGGCGCCGCCGCCGGCGAGTTTCGCCGCTTCTCGAGCCCGGCGATCTCCAACTGCAATTGCTGCACGCGGTCGCGCGCGGCATCCACTTCCTGCCGCGTGGCCGCCTGTTTCTGCTCCAGCCGCTCCAGCGAGGCCAGCGTCTTCCGGGCCAACTCCAGGTCGAGGCGCCCGCGCGAAAGGCTATTGTCGATCTCGGCCCGCTCGGCGGGCTTGGCGCCGGCTTCCGCCGCGGCGACGCCGGCGCGCGCCTCGGCGACCTTCGCCTCCGCCGATTCGATGTCCGCCTGAAGCGACGGATCGGAGATCGTCGCGATCGTCTGGCCCTTGGCCACCTCCTGGCCGTCCTGAATCGCGATGCGCGACACCACGCCCGCGGCTTCCGCGCGAATGGCCTGCCACTCCACCGGCTCCGCCTTGCCGTTGGTGGGCAGCGTGCTTACCAGCGTCTGCCGCTTCACCCGCGTGAAGCTCACGCGCGGCGGCTCGTTCTTGCGCAGCACTCCCCAGAGGATCACGCCCGCCGCGGCGGCCAGCAGAAATCCCCACACCAGCTTCTTCACAACTTCATCTTAGCGTGCGGGCGGCAACTGTCCCGTCTCTCACACATCGGAATCCACCCGGCTTGCCCCCCGCGGCCGGCGTGTCTATGATCGTACGGATCGTCAGGAGGACGCCATGCCCGCCATTCCCATTTCCGACGGCGTTAGTGTCACGGCCAACGCCCAACTCGCGCCCTGGTCCGTGCTCGCCAGGTACGCACAGGACTTGCCCTCTCTGGTCACCACCGCCGCGCCCCTCGCGGCGTGGCGAAGCCTCACGCTCTCCGACCCCGCGGTCCGCTCGCTCGATACCGGCCTCTCCGTGCAACGCCCCGTGGCGCTCGGCGCCTCCGCCGCGTCGCTCACGTTGTGCGGCGACGGCGCTGTGCACTTCGACATCCTGACCGGCGCGATGTTCTCCCCGGATCATTACGGCGACAACCTCGCAATCGCGGACGGCGAATGCGCCCTGCGCATCGGCCTCACCGCCAACTCCGGCGCAAGCGCCTCCCTGCCCGCCGGAAGCGCGACCTTCGGGCTGGACGCTTCGGCCGGGATCGAGATCGCCTCCTACCGCCTCTTCCCCGCGCGAGACCCCGCGCCCACGGTGTTCGACGCACTCAGCCAGTCGCTGGGCGAACTGGTGATTCCCTTTCAGCCGGACGACCTGGCGCCAATGCCCGCCGGCGCGGTGGTCACGCTGGGCGGCAGCGGGAGCCTGACGTTCTCCGCCGCCGCGAACCTGCTGGCGGTAACCAATCCCCTGGCCACGCTTGCCCTGCCGTCGCCCGCGCCCTCGCTGGCGGTGACGCAAGGCGCGTCGGTCACCACGGGCGCTTCCTGGAAGATCTCCTGCGAATACCAGTTGCGCGTGCAGAAGCTGGATGCGTTGCGCGTACGCCTGGGCTGGTATCGCCGGCACTCCTCCGATTTCAGCGTGACCGCGCAGGCCAACGCGGGCATCACCGCCGGCACCGCGGCGTTCGACCTTTTTCCCGCGGTGATCCGCGCCATTGCTTCCGATGCCAAGGCCGAGGACGCCGAGTTGCAGCGCGCCGGATTGAGCGCCTCCGCCGCCGGGGAAATCGAAGAGGCCGTGAAGTGCGCCGTCAGCCGCAAGCTGGAAGTCGCGCTCACCGCCGAGTTCGGCTCGCTCGCCAGCGATGAAGCCGCGTTCCTGTATGAACTCGACCTGACCGCGCTGGACGATGCCGCGCGCGCGGCGGTCAGGCACGCCCTGCACGGCGACCTGAGCGGCTTCGCCGTGCCGCGCGCCGGCATCCGCGAAGTGCGCAGCATCCTCACCCGCGCCGCCGAATCGCGCTTCACGTTCCGGGTGAACCTGCTCGGCATCTTCAACTACTCCTCGGTCACGCGCCTTGCGCTCGAAGGCAAGGTCACCTGGACGCCCTCCACCGGCGAACTCGTCATCGCGGACCAGGCCAGCGCGTCGCATATCCAGACCAGCGCGGTCAACTTCGGCGCCGACGAGCACAAACTCCGCGGCGTGATGGCGGATAGCTTTCTGCTCACCGCCGTCTACCGCGGAAGCAGGACGGCGCTGGCGCCGCCGGAGTTCAAGAGCACCCATTCCTACTTCCGGCTCGACGACTCCACCAGTCTCCCGGAAATGGAGCGCTACCGGATGGCGCTGGCCGCCATCGGGCTCGCGCCGCCGGCGCTACCGGAAGCGACCGATGACTTCGGCCGCACCGCCGTTCACCTCGAGGCCGATTACGACGGCGCCGCCACGCTCGCGCTCTTCCTCGACGGCACCGGACAGCCGCACCCGGTCGAAGAGTACGAAGCCGCGGGCCGCGAAGCGCTGCAACTGCTCGTGCCCGAAAACGCCGGCGACTCGTTCCGCCGCAAGCCGGCCATCGACGACGATCTCTGGAAGCGGATGAAGGGCTTGGGCAACTTCAATTTCAATCAACTGTTCCCGGCCGCACAGGTAGGCGCGATCAGTTCCGACTATCTCGTCATCCGCTGGTGGGCGGACGCCATGCACGATGCCGCGGTTCTGATCGCGAAGATCCTGCAACCCGGCGCCGCGAATTCCGACGATCTTCGACAGCAACTCGCCAAACGGCTGCGCAAGGTGGTCGCGGACGCCCACGATCAGTTCGGCGATCCCTGGGGACTGGTGGCCATGTACCGGGTCGCGCCCATGCAGGCGAGCGCCGGCGGCGCCCTCGCCAGCCCACGCTACGTCTTCAGTGCCCTCCCGCGGCCGGCATCGCTCCCGGCCAGCCCAGCGGATCGTACTCCCTCTGCACGAACTGCGCCGTGAAGGCCAGGAACCGCATCCGCGCCTGGAACTGCACCACCGGATCGTCCGTCCCGGTGACCTGGAACGAAGTGAGAAACTGCGCCAGGCTGCCGATCGCCGCCAGGTTTTCGAACGTGCGGAACTTGAGCACGCCTTTGCCGAGTTCGCGCGTCTCCTGGGTGAGCGTACAGAACAGGGTCGTGTAGTCCGCCAGCAGTTCTCCGGGATCGTTGGAGTCCTTCTGCATGTACTTGACGCCTTCCAGCGTGTAGCGCTTACCGTTCGCGGCAACGAACTCGATGTGATAATTCATCTCCGCTTCGCCGGTCGCCGCATCGACCCGCAGGTAGTGGAAGCGGCTCGCCCCGCCATCGATCGTGAACACCGCCGGACCGCCGCCTTCGAAATCGCCGAACGTGATGGTGCCCAGGATGCCGGCTTCGTGCTGGTAGCCGTCCACGAATTCGTTGACGTCGGCGATAGTCATGCGCGCGTCGAACTTGCAGTAGAGCTGAATCGCCGGGTCGCCGGCGCCGGTGTGATGGTAGGAGCCTTCCATCTCCTCGTCGAACGTCATGCCGATGCCGTCGGGCAGTTGCGCGTCCAGGAACGGCCTCAGCAGCGTGCTCTGGGGCATCCCCGCGGTGGCGCGCGTGAGCAGGTAGTACATTCCGAACTTGCCGTCCGGCTCGGCGTGGAAGAGGCCCAGGCTCCGCCCGCCGAGCAACGCCGAGACCGGCGCCGGAATCTGCGTCACGTACTTGCCTACCATGAGATCGGCGCTCACTTTGCGGATCTCGTCGTGGAACGGAGTGAAGTCGTTCAGTTGGAAATGGTCGGCCAGGAATTTCGGCAGCACCAGTCCCTCGATCAGCCCCATCAACTGGTAGCGCGCTTCGAAGCGGCCGTCGGGCTTGTTGGTGAACCCGAGGTACGCGATGCCCGCCGCCTCGTTGGCGTTGGAGATCGCGTCCATGCGCCATGCACCGTCGAGTTCCGCGGGCGCCGGCGCGGCGCCGGCGTTGAACAGCACCTCGTGATCGTCCACCGTCATCGAATCGAAGCCGTAAAGCCGCGACATCGCGAAGGTGATCAAGTGCGCTCCGTTCGGGTACTCGCCCAGATACACCCGCCCCACGATCAGGTCGTGATTGATCACCTTCAGCGTGTCGTAAAAGCCCTGCCACGGCGCATCCAGGTAGCGCAGGAGGATGTACCGGCCCGCCTCCAGCGTGCCCTTATCACCGTGCTTGACCTCGACTTCCTCCAGGCTGTTGCGCGCGTGTATGTTGCCGTCGGTATCGCTGGTGATCCCGGTGTAGCGGCCGCCTTCCTTCCGGAACTCCTTCTCAAAGCCGGTGAACAGCGCGCTGGACATGGCGTTGAGCACGTGTCCTTTGGGGAAGAAGCCCTTCCAGCAACGGTCGTTGCGGATGGTGCGCGCGGCCAGGTCGATTGCCGGAGTTCCGCCGGCGTTCACAAGTTGGTCGATGGGCAGCGTGGGGGAGCGCCTGAACAGCGCTTCCAGTTGGTCTTCGTTGTAGGCGATGGCGTCCAGCGCGGAGAGTCCCGCCATGCTCACGGCGCGCACCGGCTCGGGATACGGATTCCCCTGGAGCGCCTCGATGCGCCGCGCGGCGAAGCACTCGCTCACCGCGGAGATCGTCAGGAACGGGTTTACTCCCAGCGCGCTCGGCAGCACCGAGCCGTCCGCCACCGAAAGCCCCGGATGCACGCTGCCGTCGGCCGCGAAGACCCGCCCGAAGCGGTCCACCGCGCCCTGCCAGTGGTCCTCGCCCATGGGACATCCGCCCAGCGGATGCGCCGTGATGAGATGCCGCAGGTTGAACATGGACCACGTCGGGTTGGAGATGAAACTGCCGCGCAGGGCGCGCGCGTGCCGCCGGATCTCCTCGTTCATGCGCGTGAAGATCTGCTGCTGCCCCGCCTGGTCCCAGGAGATCCGGATGCGCCCGTCGGGTTCGGTGAAGGGCGCTTCGAACAGGATCGTGCCGCGCGCGTCGTCCTGCCCCATCACCAGGTAGAGCATGGAGTGATTCATCGCGCCGCCGGCATCGTGCCGCCGGCCGGTCAGGTCGAGGTCGCGCGCGATCCGCTCGCGCTGCGCGTCCTCGTTGCCGGTGACCGTGTCCACTCCGCGGAGCAGCCCGAATGTTGCCTTGGCCGCGTCCACGTAGGCGCGCGGGAAGGAGAAATCCTCGAAGGCGATGCGCTCCGCCTCGGGCAGTCCCGCGCTGTAGCGCAGCAGTCCGACGATGTTCGGTCCCGGCGCGGGCGAATCCCCCGCCCCCGGATGCTCGCCCGGCAGGTAGCCGAGCACGTCGGTTTCGTAATCGGTGTTGTACGCCAGGCCGAAGAAATCGCCGTTGCCGTTGAACTTCGTGCCCAGCGCCGGCGCGACGCTCAGGCCGTGCGCTTCGCTGCGCAACAGAATCTCGGTGGTGTTCAGCGATCCGGCCGAGAGCACCACTTCGCCGGCATCCAGCGTGAAACTGGAGGAATCGCCCAAGCCCTCCACGTGTTTGCCGTGCAGCCGCCATCCGCCGCCGGCAAGCTTCTCGATCCACTCCACCTTGGCCTGGGTGAGGATAGTCGCACCCGCGTTGCGCGCCATCGGCAGGTAGTTCATGTACACCGTGTTCTTGGCGCGCACGTTGCACCCGGTGACGCAGTTGCCGCAATCGATGCACGGCTTCTGTTCCACGCCCTGCGCGTTGGGCCCGTCGATCGAGAAGTTCACGGCGATGTGCAGCGCCTCCACGTCCGTCCCGAGTTCCCGCGCGCGCACCTCGAGCGCCTTCACCTTGGCCAGTTGCGCGGCGCGCGGATGCTGCGCCGGAGCCAGCACCTCGCAGGCGCGGTCGTAGAACGGCGTGAGCGCGTCGTAGGTCATCGCCGCCGGCCACCCGAACTGCTCGAAGACCTCGCGATCCGGCCGGATGGCCACGTTGGCATTGATCAGCGAGGTTCCGCCCAGCCCGCTGCCCTTGATCACGCTGATGTCGGGGTGGTTGAGCAGTTCGTACAACCCCAGCGGATTGAGGTCGCTGCGTGTGGCGCCCAGCACGTCCGCGGCGCTCTCCGGAAACGTGCCGGGCTCCCACTCCCTGCCGCGCTCCAGGATGCATACCGAAGGCTTGGGGTTCAGCTTCGCATTGGCCAGGCGCGCGGCGGTGATCGCGCCTCCGTAGCCGGATCCCACAATCACGAAATCGTAGCGGGGGGCGCGCTTCGCCCACGGTGTGGCTAACATGGCTTTCTCCTTTCACTCACCCAGCAGGTCGCGGAAGTAGGGGTTCAAGAGACGGTTTCCGGGGTCGAAGTCGCGGCGTGCCGCGGCAAACGCGCGCCAGCGGTCGCCGAACGCCTTCTCCACGTGCGCGCGTGTCAACCCCGGGGTTTGATTGAGCAGCGGGATGGCGCCCCGGTCGCTCGAGAATTGGTTGTAGGCATCGAGGAACTGCTCCCATCCCGGGTTGGCGGTGGAAACCGGATCGATCGTGATGGCGTTGCCGTTCCAGGTATAGGAGAGCAGCGATTGCTGGTCTTTCAGCACCCGGTAGCCCACGAAGAGCATGTTGACGCGGTAGCCGTGTCTGGCGTCATAATCGCGCGCGAAATCGCAGAGCGCGGTCAGCGAGGCGCCGAAGCTCTCTTCGGGAAACGCCCAGAAGCTGAACGTGTATTTACTCGCGCCCGCCACAGTGGGGTAGCGGATGATCTGGTCGCCGGCTACCGTGAAATCGCTGCGCACCAGGTTCTCCAGCTTGAACCGCCACAGCGCGCAGAAGCCGTCGATAATCTTGTAGCCCAGTTCCCGCGAGGGCACATCCTCCGTGACCCGTGCGCAGAACGCCGGACCGGCGGTACCCCACATGTAGTTGCGCAGCGGCCACGCCACGCGGTCCGGTTCGCCCGTGGCCTCCAGGTTGTAATGGCGAAACTCCACCGTCACCAGATTCTCGAAGGGGAACAGGTAGTACATGATGGATTCGCCCGAACCCAGCAGTTCGGGCAGCTTCGCCACAAAATCGGGGATGGAGTAAGTCTCGTGCCGCACCGCCAGGGGCTGCATCGGGCGGATCTTGAACGTCACTTCCGTGACGATGCCGAACGTGCCGTAGGACGAGCGCGCCTCACGCATCTCCTCCGCGCGCGCGTCGGAGAACTCGCGCACGCTGCCGTCCGCCATCGCCATCTTCATGCCGGTGATGTAGCTGCCCACCTGCCCGTATTCTCCGGGCATGGAGGCGTCCTTGGTGCCGCAGCACGCCGCGCTGCCCGCCGATAGGTTGCCGATCTCCGTGTTGATGTAGAACTGCATCCCGCTCTTCTCGAGTTCCTTGGCGATGTCGATGTAAATGGCGCCGGCTTCCACCGTCACCGTGTCCTTGCCCAGCGACAGGATGCGGTTCATCTTCGACATCCGGACCAGCGTGCCGCCGTCGGCCGCGCCGCACGCCGCGGTCGAATGAAAACTGCCGATGGCGCGCACCGGTGACGGGTACTTGGCCGGATCGCGCAGAATCGCGATCACATCGTCCGCGGAAGCGGCCTCCACCACCACCGCCGGATGCGAGGCCAGGTCGCCGAACCAGTTCGTCACCGTGGTTTCACCCATGCTGTTCCCTCCGTTGTGGGGTAATTCTACCCGCGGCTGCCGTCCGGACCAACGGATATTTCCCCGAAACTGTACGCGGCTGTACGGATCGAGCCTTCCGCACCCCGGCGGAAAACGACGTCTCGCGCGAACGGCACTCGGCTTGCTAACCTGCGTATAGGAAGATACGGAACGGATGAGTCTCGGAACCTTTTTCAGACGTGAGTACCTGGGGGTGGCGGTTTTGGCCGCATTGGCGGCGACCGCCTGCGATCGGCCCGCCCCTCAAGCGGCACAGGCCAAGAGCGAAGCGGCGGTTGTGGACAACGTCCCACAACAGCGTGACGCGGATGACACGGCGCGATTCCTGGCCGGCATGCCCGGCAAGCCAGGCAGCCCGTTCCTCGAACTCGAGTCCACGCCGGTGTGGCAGGAGCACCGGCAGATCATGGACAAAGCCTGGGCGGGCACCGACAGTACCCTCGTCGCCGGCCTCGCCGAGTTTCAGAAGCAGGAACTCTCGGCCTCGCCGCTGGCCACCGAACCCGTGTTCTACCCCTTTGGCGGTCCCGACGCGCTCACACCCGTGACCTCCTTCCCCGGAAGCCCGTCGTACGTGCTGGTCGCGTTGGAACCTCCCGGTACCCTCCCCGCCCCGGCGCAACTCGAAAAGAAACACCTCGATCAGTACCTCCCCGCGCTGCGCAACACCATGGGAAGCGTGCTGGGACGCAGTTTCTTCATCACCCGGGAGATGGACCGGCAGTTCCGCGGCCAGGTCACCGACGGCTTATTGCTGCCGATTCTGCAACTGCTGGTCCGCACCGGACACACCATCCGCGGGATCCGCTACGTGTATCTCGACGATGCCGGCCAACCCGTGGAACGTCCCGCGGAGTGGCGCACCAGGAACAAGCACGGCAACCGCGGAGTGCAGATTTCCTTCGTGACCGATGCCTCCGGCTCCCGCCACCTGCTCAGCTACTACTCGGTCAACCTCGACGACAAGCACCTCTCCGACAATTTCGCGTTCCGCAAGTTCGCCGGCGGGCTGAGGGGATCCACCACGATCCTGAAAGCCACGTCGTACATGACCCACAACAACGACTTCTCCATCTTCCGCGAAATCGCGCTCTCCACCAGCGCCGCCATCCTGCAGGACGATTCCGGCCTGCCCTACCACTTCTTCGATCCCGCCCACTGGAAAGTACAGTTGTACGGACAGTACACCGAACCCTACGGCAGTTTCCGTTTCCGCGTGCAGAAGGACCTGCGGCAGGCCTACCAGAGCGCCGGCGTCAAGCCGCTGCCCATGCGCATCGGCTACGGCTACGGCAAGGTGGCTTCCAACCTGTTGCTGGCCCGCCGCGCCGGCTCCTGATCCCCGCGCGGCGGATTCGCGGTTCCCGGTTACAATGGAGAAACACCTCCTCCCCAAGCAATGTCGTTAGCCTTCAAGTTAGGCTCTCAGTTTGAGCGCCGGATCCAGGAACGCGGCCGTTTCCTGCTGGACGCGGGCGCGGTGCGCGTCACCGGGCAGGGGCCGGACCACGTCTACGCCACCGTAACCGGTTCGCAGGAGTACGAGGTCCGGGTCAGCTATGAGCGCGACGAGCGCAACCGCGACAATCTGCTGGTCTTCTGCACCTGCCCCTACTTCGACGATTACGCGCGCTGCAAGCACGTGTGGGCGGTGATCCTCAAGGCCAGCCGCGATCTCAGCCTGCCCAATGCCGAGTACGCGCGCTTCCTGCGCGTTTCCCGCGAGGAGAATCCCGACGAACCACCGCCCCCGGTGGAGGTGCCGCGCCCGTTCGCCATCCCGCAACGGCAACGCACTCCGCCGTGGAAGGAGTATCTGGACCAGATCCAGGCCGGACTCAAGAGCGTGCCCGCCGCGCATGAGTGGCCCGACGGCTTCGAACTGCTCTACGCCGTCGATCCCGGCGCCTCGCGCAGCACCGGCACGGTGGTCATCGACCTGTTTTCCCGCCAGTACAAGAAAAGCGGCGAGCACACCGCGTGGCGGGACTTCCGCATCAGCCACAACAAGGCCGGCGCCGTCCCCGACGCCGTGGATGCCGACCTGCTGCCCATGCTGCTCGGCGGCACCGATACCTTCGGCTTTCAGTACTCGGGCACCTACGGCACATCCACTCACAAAGCGCTGCCGCGCGCGCTCGCGTTGAAGATCCTGCCGCGCGCGGCCGCGGCGGGCCGGCTTGCCATCCGCGGCGACCACGCCGGCCAGTTCACGCCGCTCGCCTGGAGTTCGGACGAGCCGTGGCGCCTGAAACTCGAAGTGCGCCAGGACGATCGCGACCAGTGGGCCATCAGCGGAACGCTCGCCCGTGGGCAGGAGCGCATGCCGCTCAGCGAGCCATCGCTGATCCTGCGCGAGGGCTTCCTGGTGGCGCGCGGAGAGATTGCGCCGTTCGACGCCGCCGGCGCCTTCCCCTGGATTGAAGAACTGCGTTCGCTGCGGCAGATTCCCTTCCCCGACCGCGAACGCGACACGGTGCTCGCGACCCTGCTGAATACGCCGCTGCTGCCGCCGCTTGAACTCGACGAACCGCTGCGCTTCGAGGAGCGCCGCGGCGCGCCGCGCACCGGCCTGCGCATCACGCGCGACCGCAGTCCCTGGGGCGAGGAGCGTTTCGTCGCCAAGGTGCTGTTCGATTACGGCGCCGGGTGGGCCGCCGAACCGCTCTCCGGCCGCGGTACCTGGATCGAGGCGGAGCGCGTGTTTCTGGCGCGCGATCCCGCCGCCGAATCCGCCGCGCACGAGCGGTTGCGCGAAGCCGGCGTTCGTCCGGCCAACGGCGAATGGACGCTCCATCCGAAGAACATGCCCCGCGTGGTCCGTAACCTGCTGCAAGCCGGCTGGCACATCGAGGCCGACGGCAAAGCGTTCCGGCGCGCCACCGGCACCCGCGTGGAAGTCACCAGCGGCATCGACTGGTTCGAACTCCGCGGTGAAGTGCACTACGAAGGCTCCACCGCCAGCCTGCCCGATCTGCTGGCGGCGATGCGCCGCGGCGATACCATGGTCCGGCTCGGCGACGGCTCGTTCGGAGTCCTGCCCGAAGAGTGGCTGGAGCGGTTCGCGCCGCTGGCCAACCTGGGCTCGCGGGAAGAGGATCATCTCCGTTTCCGCCAGAATCAGGCCGGCCTGCTCGACGCCCTGCTGGCCGCGCAGCCCGAAGTCCGCGTCGACGAAATCTTCGAGCGCGCCCGCCGTCGCCTGCGCGATTTCGCCGGCGTCGCCGCCGCGCCGCAACCCGAAGGCTTCAGCGGACAGTTGCGCGATTACCAGCGCGAAGGCGTGGGCTGGATGAACTTCCTGCGCGAATTCGGTTTCGGCGGCTGCCTGGCGGACGACATGGGCGTCGGCAAGACGGCCCAGGTACTGGCCCTGCTCGAATCCCGCCGCGTGGAGGGCAAGGGGCCGTCGCTGGTAGTGGCGCCGAAATCCCTCATGTTCAACTGGCGTATGGAAGCCGCGCGCTTCACGCCCGGGTTGCGCGTGCTCGAGCACACCGGCACCACGCGCGACACCTCGCTCATCGACGGCCACAACGTCGTGCTGACCACCTACGGCACGCTGTTGCGGGATGCCGCGCACCTGGCCGAAATACCGTTTGATTACGTCGTGCTGGACGAAGCCCAGGCCATCAAGAACGCGGCCACCGCATCGGCCAAGGCGGTGCGCCTGCTGCGCGCGGATAACCGACTCGCGCTCAGCGGCACTCCGGTGGAGAATCACCTCGGCGAGTTGTGGAGCCTGTTCGAATTCCTAAACCCCGGCATGCTGGGCCAGGCCAGCGTCCTGCAAATGGCCGGCGGCCTGGCGCGCAATCCCGGCGAGGAAGCTCGCAAGCTCCTCTCGCAGGCGCTCCGCCCCTTCATCCTGCGCCGCACCAAGCAACAGGTGGCCCGCGAACTGCCCGAAAAGACCGAACAGACCATTTTCTGCGAACTCGAAGGCGCGCAGAAGAAACAATACGACGACCTGCGGCGCCACTACCGCGAAACGCTGCTCATGCGCGTGGACCAGCAGGGCATGGGCCGCGCCAAGCTCGGCGTGCTCGAAGCCCTGCTGCGGCTGCGCCAGGCGGCGTGCCATCCGGGGCTGATCGATGAAAAGCGCTCGCACGAAAGCAGCGCCAAGATCGGCCTGTTACTGGAGCAACTCGCCGAAGTACGCGAGGAGGGCCACAAGGCGCTGGTCTTTTCCCAGTTCACCAGCCTGCTGGCCATTCTGCGGCGCCATCTCGACAAGGAAGGTATCCGCTACGAGTACCTCGACGGCCGCACGCGCGACCGCCAGAGCCATGTGAATGCGTTTCAGACCGATCCCGGTTGCGGGCTTTTCCTGATCAGCCTGAAAGCCGGCGGGCTCGGGCTCAACCTCACGGCGGCGGAGTACGTCTTCCTGCTCGACCCGTGGTGGAATCCGGCGGTGGAATCCCAAGCCATCGACCGCGCCCACCGCATTGGCCAGACGCGGCCGGTCTTCGCCTACCGCCTCATTGCGCGCGACACGGTCGAAGAGAAAGTGCTCGAGTTGCAGAAGACCAAGCGCGAGCTCGCCGACGCAATCCTCGGCGAGGATCACAGCCTCATCCGCGAGCTCAAGCGCGAGGACCTGGAATTGCTGCTCTCCTAGCGGCGCCGCTCAATAGGACACCGTCGTCTTACGCCCTTCCGCTTCCCCGCGGAGCCACACGTACAACGGCGCGTGCGGCGCGGGCGCCGGCCACGGCAACGCGACCCGCATGGTCTGCTCGGCGGCATCTCCCGGCACCGGCGCCGGCACGGTCTGTACCGGCACGCCGTGGTGCGGATCCCACCCGGTCTTCTCGATCACGTCCAGATCGCGGCCTTTCAGCACCCCCGCATAAGTGGAGGGATCGATCTGCTCGTTGGTCAGAGTGAACTCGTCCAGCTTCGGCACCCGGATCACCTTGCCGAGCACGGTCGCGCCGGAGCGTCCTTCGGGTTCGATCTCGACCGTCGCGGTCAGCAGGCATCCGGGATAGCCCACCGTACCCGGATCAATGGAAAGAAAAAGCAGGCCGGGCGCCGCTACGCGCAGTCCACTGCCGCCGGCATCCGGCGAGAGCTTGATCGCGCTGCGCAATCCGCCCGACTTGCAGCCGAGTTCGACCCTCGGCGTCCCCTCCTCGCCCGAGGATGGATCGCGATACTGCCGGATCTCCAGAGAGAGCCCGACCGTGGTGCCGGACGGCAGCTCGTCGGGCCGCAAAGTCAAACCGAGGGTGTCGGGAATCGCCTTGCGAACCCCGGTGATCACCGGGCGCGCTCCGAAGACCTTGATCGCGCCGGGAACCTTGAGCGGCCCGTCGAGTCCCTTCACCTTCAGCGATAACGCATAGATCGTTCCCACCACGGCATCGGGCTTGAGCTCGATGGTACCGGTCCAGCCCGCGTCTGCCGCGGCGCCGTGGATCTCGCCTGCTTCGCTGGAGATGGCTTCCACCCGGTCCAGGCCGCTGCCGGTAAGGCGCAGCGGCTGCGCTCCGGGTTGCCGGTTGACGCGCACGGGCAATTCGGTCAGCGCCGGATTCCTAGGCTGCACCGTCAGAGGTACTTCGTCCATGCGGCCGCCGGACTGCGTGAGCAACAGCCGATACGCGCCGCGCGCCGCCGTGTCGATCTCCACTCTCACCGTATTCTGCGGCCCTTGTCGCGGACCCAGCGGCAGCGTGAAGTGCGCGGCGGCGATCTTCGCGGTCTCCACCCCGGCCTTTGCCACCCCGGCCTTCTCCAGAAATTCGAAGTCCGCGCCGCTGAGCGTGATTGTGACCGTGCCGCTGCCTTCTACCAGGCGGTCGTGGCATCCCGGCGCAAGATGGACGTGGCTTAGATCGCCCAGCGCGTGCACGTGCACTGTGCCCGCGAGATTCAGCGCGTCCCAATCCCACGTGGCGGCGAGTGTGTAGTCGCCGGGCGCGACCTTGGCGTGCGACAGGTCGACGGTTAGCGAATCCGGGGCTGTGCCGGGTTGCACCGGGACGGGCACGGGCGGTCCGCCTGTCACCGGAACCAGCCGCCAGTCGCGCGCCCTCGCCAGTTCTCTCACCGTGCCTTTGCTCGCAGTCGCGTGCACCGTGGAGACCAGCCCCGCGGGCAGGTGCACTCCGCCCCGCAGCGCCACAACGGGCGGCTCCAGGTTGGGCACGCGATACGCCCACAAGTACGCGACCCGGGTACGCGGCTTCTGGGGAGGCGCCTTGGTGCACAGCGCCAGGCCGTCCCCGCCTTCGTTCTGCGCAAAAGCGGAGCGGAATTCGATGCCCGGGAACATCGCGCCTTTGATGCCCGCAACCAGCGCCGTGCTGCCGGCGGCGAGTCCCACCGCGTTGCCGAAAAACAGTCCCGCCACCGATGCCGCGAGTCCGGTCGATTGCTGGACCTGCTGGTGGCCGGCGGACAGCGGGTCGTAGTTGCTCGCGGCGGGGAGTAGCGTCTGCAGCAGGACCGACGCCTGCTGGTCCTTGGAAGCGGTGGGATCGAGCCTCGGCGCCGACACCCCGTAGTGCGCCGCGAAGCCTTTCAGGACCGCGTCGGCGCGGCCGCCCGACTGCTCGGCGTCAGACAACTCCTGTACCAGTCCCTCGACCTTGGAAGTCTGCTCCGCGTAGTCGGCGATCTGGTTCACCAACTGCTGGTTGTGGGTTACCAGCGACTTCACCTTGCCCATGCTGAGGCCCTCGGGGCCGATGACCAGGGCAATGGCGGCGGGACGGAACGGAGTCTGCCACTCGGTTTGCCGCCCCGCCTTCCGTGGCTCCATCACCAGCAGATCCTCGCCGGTAGCCGGCACGATGATCGCGGTGACTTCCGCGGATTCCGGGTGACGAAAAGACAGGTGGACGGGATCCCAGACAACCCTCGACCCACCCTTTAAAGCCGCAACCGACTTAATGGGTAGTGCGGCGCCCCCCTCCAGGCGCCGCACTAAAATGCGGAACGTCCCCAAAGACGAACTTCCAGCGCACCCGGCGGGGGAATCGCCCGCTACCGGAGCGGCCAGGCACGCCGCGGCCAGCATCGCCGCAAGCATCCCCATCGCGCATGACCGCGCAGTCTGAAAGCGCCACGTCCGCACCAGGGACCCTAGTGGTTCTGCGCGTCGGCGACGATGTGGATGCGCCGGTTCTTCTGCCAGCAGTTCTCATCGTGATCCTGGCACACCGGGCGCTCCTTGCCATAGCTCACTACGTTCAACTGCGCCGTGGGGATGCCGACGTTGACCAGGTAATCCTTGGCCGCCTTCGCGCGACGGTCGCCGAGCGCCATGTTGTATTCGTCGGAGCCGCGTTCGTCGCAGTGGCCTTCCACGGTCAACTTATAATCCGGATAATCCTTGAGGATATCGCGCAGTTCCGACGAGTCGGCATTCAGCGCGGTCAGCGCATCTGGCCGCAGCGTGGACTTGTTGTAATCGAAGTAGGCGTCCTCGATGCGGGCCAGCAGTTCGTCGATCCGGGCGCGGGTCTTCGCGTCCGGATAATGCGGCTTCGGAGCGGGCGCCGCCGCCTGTTGGGCAGCCGCGGGCGGGGCTGGCCTCGGGGCCGGCGGCGCAGCAGCGTGCGTCGGAGCCGGCGCGGGCGGAGCAGGCGGGTTGGCGGCAACTTTCTTCTTGGCACAGGCCGCGGAGAGCAGAGATACCGCAGCAATTGCGATAACAGTTCGTCGTTGAGCTTTTGTCATGTGGATCCTTGTCCCTACATACATTCGTACCCTGTGCGGCGCGCGGGCGAAATCCTGTCCGCACAGGATTTTTCGTACATACCGGATGCACTACACTCAAAACTGAAAGAGGATTAGGCGCTACATTGCTTACCCAATCGGACAGCCCGGCGGCGGGCGGTGGTCGCCGCAAACCCTCCTGGCTGGTCCTTTCCCTCGGGTTCGGCGGACTCCTGGTCTGCATTCTCGCGGCTGCGGTGGGCACCCTGGTTACCTTCGAGCGGGTTCGCACCTCGGAAGTTCAGGCGCGCCGGGTGTTCCTGGACCGTCTCCGCGCCCTGGACCGCATCCGTTCGCAGATCTATCTCTCCGGCACCTACGTGCGCGATTTTCTGCTGTCGCCCGACCAGCGAACCGCCGGCGTGCAGGCCGAGCACCTGGCCGGAGTGCAGCGCGAAACCCACGATCTGCTGGCCGCCTACGCGCGCGACCTGGAACCGGAGGAGCGCGAGCCCTTCCAGACGCTGCGCACGGAAATCGAGTCCTACTGGAAGGTCCTGGACACCAGCATGGCCTGGTCGCCACAGCAACGCGACCGCCTGCGCCTCTCCTTCTTCTATAACGAACTGGTGCCGCGGCGGACCGCGATGCTGCAGATCGCCGATCGCATCGCCAGCGTCAATGAAACCGGGCTCACCCGCGCCGAGGCGCGGTCCATCAGTTCGGCTGACAGCCTGCGCCATTTCCTGATGCTCGCGTTCGGCGGGACGCTGGCCGGCGGCTTCGTGCTGGCGCTGCTGACCATCGCTTTCACTCTCCGGCTGGAGCGCGAACTCGACAAGCGCCGCGGGGATCTTCAGGAACTTTCCACCCTGCTGCTGCGCGCCCAGGAGAACGAGCGCCGGGCGCTGGCGCGCGAACTTCACGATGAGGTCGGGCAATCGCTCTCCGCGATCCTGATGGAAACCGAGGGCGCCGAGTACGCCGGCAGCCTGACCACCGCGCGCGAGCACATGTCTTCGATCAAGACCCTGGCGGAGAGGACCATCAACCAGGTTCGCGACCTCGCGCTCCTGCTCCGCCCGTCGATGCTCGACGATCTCGGCCTCGTGCCGGCGCTGAACTGGCACGCCCGCGAAACCAGCAAGCGCACCGGGCGCAACGTAATGGTCTCGGCCGATGAGACGATCGACAACCTGCCGGACGAGCATCGCACCTGCATCTACCGCCTGGTGCAGGAAGCCGTGAACAACGCCGTGCGCCACGCCAACGCCCGGACCGTGGAGGTTGCGGTCCACCGCGAACGCCGTAAAGTCAACCTGACCGTGCGCGACGATGGCGCCGGTTTCGACGCGCGCTTCACCCGCGGGCTCGGTATCCTGGGCATGGAAGAGCGGGTGCGGCGGCTCGGCGGCAGCCTGAAGATCAGCAGCGAGGCCGGCCGGGGCACGCTGGTTCTCGCGATCCTGCCGGTGGCCGAGTTGGAGTCTAGGAACGGACATGAAGTCAATTCGCATCTTGTTGGCTGACGACCACACGGTCGTGCGCGACGGGCTCCGCGCACTGTTGGAACACGAACCCGATATGACGGTGGTGGGAGAAGCTGCCGACGGCCGCGAGAGTGTCCAACTGGCTGAAACCGAGACCCCCGACGTGGTCCTGATGGACCTGGCCATGCCCAACCTCAACGGCATGGAAGCGACGCGCCGCATCATCGCGGCGAATCCCAAAATCGGCGTGGTCATCCTCAGCATGCACCAGGACGAAAGCTACGTCCTGGGCTCACTGAAGGCCGGCGCCAAGGGCTACCTGCTGAAGGATTCCATGCGTAGCGAGGTCGTGCAGGCCATCCGCACCGTGGTGGAAGGACGCTCCTTCCTCACCCGCAAAGTAGCGAGGCTTCTGCAGGAGGACTACATCAGCCGCCTGCAGCAGCGTGGGCTGGAAGACCGCTATGACCTGCTCAGCGACCGCGAGCGCGAGATCCTGCAACTGATCGCCGAGGGCCGAGCCAACAAGGAGGTCGCCAACATGCTCAACATCAGCCTCACCACGGTGGAGACGCATCGCGGCCACATCCTGCAAAAGCTGGAGATCCACAGCGTGCCCGAACTCATTCTGTACGCGGTGCGCAAAGGGATCATTTCCTGACACTCCTTCCCCGGGCGGGTACAAACGCGCACTCCTCCTGTAAGTCGCGGCACACACTTACCGGGCTATGGCGCGTCTAAGTAAGTGAAAGCGTGAATCTATGAGACTCTCAGTTAAAGCGCTCACAATCACGGCATCTCTGTTCTGGGGATTTGCGATGCTGTTCGTCGGCCTGATCCACATGGCGGCCCCGTCTTACGGCGGCGAGTTTCTGCGTGTGATGAGTTCGGTTTATCCGGGCGCCGACACCGCGCCTACGCTGGGGCGCGTTTTGCTGGGCACGGTCTACGGTTTAGTCGATGGCGCGGTCGCGGGCGGCGTGTTCGCCCTGCTCTACGACGCCTTCGCGCGAACCGCGGCCATGCTCACCAAGTAAATCCGGCCGCGCCTTCATTGGCTCTGGGCGCGGAAGGGGCCTCTCATCGCCAGCACGCGATCCTCTTCGTCCGACGCGCCCAGCACATAGACCCGGTAACTCTCGCCGCCGTCCGCCACCCGTAGCACGATGTGGCCGGGCGGCGCCGCCAGGCGTCCCGCGCGCTCGCCGATGACGAGGCGCGCCGAGGGACGCAGGTCCGTGGCGAACACCAGGCGCGAATCCGGCGGGAGGCGGCTCTCCATCACGCGCTTGAGCGTATCCGGCGCGGGATGCCCCGGCGCCCACGAGGGCACGATCAGCACCCGCGATTGCAGCGCGGTGAGGAAGGCGCCGCTCTCTTCCCCGATGGCGCCGTGCCGGTTCACCGCGTGCGCGTCGACCCTGCCCACGACCGGCCCGACCGCCGCTTCCATGGCCTGCCACGCCGGATACCCGGGGCCGGCCTCGCCCGGCAGGTCGCCGCCCGTGAAATAGCGGAATCGCCCGTAGGTCAGGCGGATACCCAGGCTGCACATGTCTTCCGCCGGCCACTCCTCGCGGGCCAGTTTGTCCAGCGGCGGGAATAGGGCGCGCACGCCTTCGCCTTCGCCGGTCCACAATTCGCCGTTGCCCACGATGTTGCGGATCTCGAACGTGGGATACCCGGCGGGCCGGTGCACGAGGTGAAGTTGCGTGCCGGATCCCGGAATGAACCGGCCCACGGCCACGCCGTCGCCTCGCTTGCCTTCGAGGAAGCGGCGGTAGCCGGCCAGCGCCGCGTCCGGCGCCGGGTAGCTGTAGTCCGGCCAGCCGCGATCGATCACGGCGCCTACCGGCAGGTCCCCGGCCACGTCCATGAGCCCACCCATGTGGTCTTCGCGGAGGGTCGTGATCACAACGTAGTCCAGGCGCTTGATGCCCTCCGGCAGATGGCGGCGGATGTAGCGCGCGATCCACTCTCCGGGGCGGCGGCTCGCGTTCGGATGCGGGTCGGTTTCGGCCATGCCGTCCGGCGCGGCGCCGGCGTCCACCAGCAAGGTGGTGCCGTCGGGCAGGATGAAGAACGCCGCGTTGCCGCGTCCCGTGGAAATCTGGTGAATCTCCATCACGCCCGGCGTCCAGGGAAGCAGGTTGTATTCGGGGTCGAGGCGCTGCGCGCGCGCCGCGCCCGCCAGCGCGCACAACAGCAGCACGGTCCGCATCATGGCTCAGGTCACCGGTCCGGGATTGAACGGGGAAAGCGCGTTGGCCAGGCCCCATCGCTCTGCCCACGTGCGGCGCCCGCTGGCGGTTTCGAGGAGGAAGCGGAAGAGGTTCCAGCCGGTCTCTTCGATGGTGGCGCCGCCGGTGGCGATGCGCCCGGCGTCGAGATCGATCAGGTCCGGCCACTTCTCCGCCAGCGCCGTGCGCGAGGAAACCTTCACCACCGGCACCATGGCCAGTCCGTAGGGGCTGCCTTCGCCGGTGGTGAAGACGTGCAGGTTCATGCTGGCCAGTTGTTGCGTGCCGCAGATAAAATCGCTGGCCGGCGTGGCCGCGAACACCAGGCCCTTTGCCGTGACCTTCTCGCCATGCGACGCCACCGCGCGGATCGCGCTGCCGCCGGCCTTGGCCACGCTGCCCAGCGCCTTTTCGACGATGTTGGCGAGGCCGCCGCGCTTGTTGCCGGGCGTGGTATTGGCGCTGCGGTCGGCTTCGCCGCGCGCCAGGTATTCGTCGTACCAGCGCATCTCGCGGACCAGCGCGCGCGCCACTTCTTCGTTGGCGCAGCGCGGCGTCAGCAGGTGGATCGCGTCGCGCACCTCGGTAACTTCGCTGAACATCACGGTGGCGCCGGCGCGCACGAGCAGGTCCGCGGCGAAGCCCACCGCCGGGTTGCAGGTGACGCCGCTGAACGCGTCGCTGCCGCCGCATTGCAGCCCCACCACGAGGTCCGCCGCCGGACAGGACGCGCGGCGGCGCCGGTCCAGGACCGCCAGCCGCTTCTCCGCCGCCTCCATAACGACGCTCACGATGTCGGCGAATCCGCGGTGGTCCTGCAGGCGGATTACATGATCCTCGCCGAGGACCGGCAGTTGCGGACCCAGTAGTTTCGCCGGCTGAAGTTTTTCGCAGCCCAGGCTCACCAGCAGCGGATCCGCGCCCAGATTCGCGTGCAGCGCGATGTGCTTCAGGGTGCGGATGGGGACCGCGGCGCCCGGCGCGTCGATGGCCACGCCGCATCCGTAGGAATGGGTGACGCTGACCACGCCGTCCACGTTCGGGTAGCGCGGCAGCACCTCGCGGCGCAACCGCTCCACGGCGTAATCGATGGTGGGCGCGACACACTGCACGGTGGCCGCGATGCCCAGCAGGTTGCGCGTACCCACGCTGCCGTCCGGATTGCGGTAGCCCTCGAAGGTGAAACCGGTGAGCGGCTCCGGATCGGGCGGCGGCGAAGTGGCCAGCGGCAGTTCGTCCAGCGGAGGCGCCGCCGGCATCTCCAGAAACTCCTCGCGCACCCACGAGCCCCGCGGCAGCGCGCGGTTCAGGTAGCCGATGGCGTGACCGTAGCGCACCACGGCTTCGCCCGCGGCCAGATCGCGCAGCGTGATCTTGTGCGATTGCGGGATGTGCTCGCGCGCATCCATGCCTTCGGGGTCGGCCACAATCGCGACGTTATCGCTGGGATGGACACGGACATACATGACTCTTCCATCTTAAAGCGGGTCCAACGGTTAAAATACTCTCTTGCCCGATCTCGATCTCTCGCAGCCACGCCAGTGGATCTCCGAAGCCGAGGGCGTCGCCATCCTCACGGGCGCGGGCATCTCCGCGGAAAGCGGCGTCCCCACGTTTCGCGGCGCCGGCGGTCTGTGGAACAATTTCCGCGCCGAAGACCTAGCCACGCCGGAGGCATTCGCGCGCGATCCGCGGCTGGTGTGGGAGTGGTACGATTGGCGCCGCGGGGAGATTGCCAAAGCGCTGCCGAATCCCGCGCACAAGGCGCTGGTGCAACTGGAAATCCGCAAGCGCATCTTCACTCTGATCACGCAGAACGTGGACGGCTTGCACGACCGTGCCGGCAGCGGCAAGATCCTCAAACTTCACGGCGATATCTGGCGGCTGCGATGCCTCCGGTGCGGCGCAAACTGGCCGGACCGGCGGGTACCGCTGCCCAAGCTTCCGCCGCACTGTCAATGCGGAGGGGTCGCGCGTCCGGGCGTGGTCTGGTTCGGCGAACCGCTGCCTGACGGCATGATGAAAGAGGCGGAGCACGCAGCCGCGGCCGCGCGGGTCTTCCTGGTGATCGGCACCAGCGCCAATGTGTACCCGGCGGCGGGGCTGATCCCGTTCGCGCGGCATTCCGGCGCGCGGGTGATCGAGATCAACACCGGCGAGACGCCGTATACCAACCTCGCCGACTGCTCCCTGCGCGGACCCGCCGGCGAGATCCTGCCGCAACTCATCGGGTAACCCCGGCGATCCTTGCCGCCGGCGCCGTTGTCATTTCCCGTCCATTCGCATCGCGCAAACGGGATCAATCGCACATCGCCCTCGGGGGTCCGCCTGTCACGATGAAAGGGACGACGGCGACATGAAGGACACGCTGCTCAATCTGCTCTTCCGGTGCAACCACAAGCGGCTGAGCCGTCCGCTTACGCCGGTCCGGCGCTGGGACGAACCCGGCGGCGACACCTACGTCGTCTGCCTGGATTGCGGCCAGCAATTCGCCTACGATACGAAAAACATGCGGCTCGGCAGGCGCGTTCCCCGGTCTTCTCCCGGCAGCCCGAAGTGAGTCACCAATCAGCGAGACGCCGGAAACAGGTACTCCAGCACGCGGCCGAAGCGCGCGCCCCAGGCAGCTTCGTTGTGCGCGGCGCCTTCGAATTCCTCGTAGCGCAGGTGCGCGGGTTCGCGCCAGCCCTTGGCCAGAAACGCCTCGCGCATCCGGCGCGCGTCATCGATGACTTTGCCCGGATTGCCGCCCTCCGCGGTGCCGGCGTCGAGCCAGATGCGGGGCCGCTCGGGACGCGTCCACGATTCCACAACCGGCAGGATGGAGTGCTCGTCCCACCACACCGAGGGCGAAAGCAGCGCCAGTTTGCCGAAGACCCGGGGATAGGCGAGCCCGGCCATCAGGGCAGCCAGCGCGCCCAGCGACGAGCCGCCGACGCCGGCATCGCCCGCGCTCTTGCGCGTGCGGTATTCGTGGTCGATGAACGGTTTGATCTCGCGCGCCAGCATCTGCGCGTAGCGCGCCGCCTTGCCGCCCTTGCGCGTGCGGCGGTCGCGCGTGGGGGTGTACTCCGAAATGCGCCGCACGCCGGCATTGTAGATGCCGGCGATGAGCAGCGGTTCGACCGAGCCGCGGCGGATGGCGTCGTCGGCGGTGACGTCGGCGTGCCAATCGTTGCCGGCGAACGCGGTGGCGGGGTCGAACAGGTTCTGCCCGTCCTGCAGGTAGAGGACCGGATAACGCGCGTCCGATTCGCCGTACCCGGGTGGCAGGTAGACGATGAGATCGCGCGGCGTGGAAAGGAAGCGCGAAGGGAAACGTCGGTGCAGCCGGATACGGCCCTCATCTCTGGCGCGGAGGCTCAACTGTTCAGTGTACGATACGAGAATCGGCTCTCCGCCCGCTATGCGCCGCGATTACATCAAGTGGTACAGCCCCTCGCTGGGGCGTGACATGGAACTGCTCGCCTTCGGCCACGCCGGGTTCCCGGTGATGGTGTTTCCCACTTCGGGCGGACGGTTCTACGAATATGAGGACCGCGGCATGGTGGCGGCGCTCGCGCCCAAAATCGATCGCGGCGAACTGCAGGTGATCTGCGTGGATTCGGTGGACCAGGAATCCTGGTACAACCGCGGGATCCACCCCGCCGGCCGCCTCCACCGGCAGAACGCGCTCGACGCTTACCTCGCGCTCGAAGTCGTGCCCTTCGTGCAGCGCCGCACTACGTGGGACCGCATGGGCACCACCGGATGCAGTTTCGGCGGCTACCACGCCATCAACTTCGCGCTGCGCCATCCCGACATCGTGACCTACGCGGTGAGCATGTCGGGCGCGTTCGACATCCCCAAGCGTTTCCTGGACGGCTACTACGACAGCAACGCCTACTTTCACGGGCCTCTGGACTATTTGCCCGGGCTGAGCGACGCGTGGTACCTGGACCGCATGCGCGGTAACTACTATGTGCTGGCGGTGGGCAACGGCGACGCGCTGTTCGATCAAAACGTGAAGCTGGCGCACGCCTTCGGCATTCAACAAATCCCGCACCTGCTGGACGTGTGGGAAGGTTTCGGGCATGATTGGCCGTGGTGGCATCAGATGGCGCACAAGTTCTTCGTGAAATGAGGAGCCAGAGTATGGCAAGGATCGGCGTTCTCTACGGAATGGAAGAATCGTTTCCTCCCGCGCTGGTGGACCGGATCAACGCGATGGGGGTCGCAGGCGTCCGCGCCGAACACCTGAAGGTGGGCGGCGTCCGCATGGCGGTGCCCAGCGGCTACGATGTGATCGTCGACCGGATCTCGCACGACATCCCCTTCTATCGCTCGTACCTGAAGAACGCCGCATTGTGCGGCGCCAAGATCATCAACAATCCGTTCTGGTGGAGCGCGGACGACAAGTTCTTCAATTACGCGCTGGCCGCGAAACTGGGGGTCGCGGTGCCGGCGACCGTCCTGCTGCCGCATAAACAGCATCCCCAGGGCACGACGGATCGCTCCATGCGCAACCTGGAGTTTCCGCTGGATTGGGACGGCATCTTCCAGTACGTGGGATTCCCCGCGTTCCTCAAGCCGCACGATGGCGGCGGGTGGAGGAATGTATCCAAGGTCGATTCGCCCGAGGAACTCTTCCGCGCCTACGACGAAAGTGGCGACCTGTGCATGACCCTGCAGGCCGCGGTGAAGTTCCAGGAATACTTCCGCTGCTACGTGGTCGCGCGCAAACACGTACACGTGATGCGCTACGACCCCGGCGCTCCGCATCACCTGCGCTACGTGCCCGGAAATCCGCCCGCGGCGCCCGCGCTGCAGGAGCGCATGGTGGCCGACGCCCTCAAGCTCTGCAACGCGCTCGGCTACGACCTCAACACCGTGGAGTTCGCGGTGGAAGACGGGGTGCCGTACGCAATCGATTTCATGAATCCGGCGCCGGACGCGGGGCTGGAATCGGTGGGCGAGGCCAACTTCCGCTGGGTGGTGGACGCGGTAGCGGAAATGGCGGTGGCGCGCGCGCTGGAACCCCCGGAGGCGCCCTGGATGCTCTGGCAGGCATTCCTGAGCGGAGGTGCCCGATGAGCCGGCTTGAGCGCCCCAGTTTCAGCATCGGGATCGAGGAGGAGTACCAGACCATCGATCCGGAAACGCGCGACCTGCGGTCTCACATTCAGGCGGAAATTCTGCAGAAGGGCAAGACGCTGCTCGCCGAGCGGGTCAAACCGGAGATGCACCAGTCGGTGGTCGAGATCGGCACCGGCGTGTGCCGCAATATTCAGGAGGCCAAGGAGGAGATCCGCGACATCCGGAGGCATATCGTCGAATTGACCCGCGCCAACGGATTGCGCCTCGCCGCCGGAGGCACGCATCCCTTCGCGCACTGGGCGCAGCAGGAGATCTACCCGGACGACCGCTACCGCATCATCGTGGAGGATATGGCGATGGTGGCGCGCGCCAACCTGATCTTCGGGCTGCACGTGCACATCGGCGTGGAGGACCGCGAGACCGCGATCCACATCATGAACGGCGCGCGCTACTTTCTGCCGCACATCCTGGCGCTCTCCACCAACTCGCCGTTCTGGCAGGGGATGGACTCGGGGCTGCGCTCCTACCGCTGCAAGGTGTTCGACAAGTTTCCGCGCACCAACATTCCGGACCTGTACGCGAGCTGGAGCGAGTTCGAAAACTACATCGCCCTGCTGGTCCGGACGAACTGCATCGACAACGCGAAGAAGATCTGGTGGGACATCCGCCCGCACCCGCACTTCCCGACGCTGGAATTCCGCATCTGCGACATGCCCATGCGGCTGGAGGAATCGATCGCCATCGCGGCGCTGTGCCAGGCGGTGATCGCCAAGCTGTACCAGTTGCACGAGCGCAACCTGAGCTTCCGCCACTACAGCCGCTCGCTGATCATGGAAAACAAGTGGCGCGCGGCGCGCTACGGGCTGGACGGCAAGCTGATCGATTTCGGCAAGCAGGAAGAAGTGCCGGTGCGGCGGTTGATCGGCGAGATTCTGGACTTCGTGAGCGACGTGGTCAACGAACTCGGCAGCGAGCAGGAGATCGGCTACATCCATCGCATGCTCGAAGAGGGCAGCGGCGCCGACCGTCAGTTGCGCGTCTTCGCCGAGACGGGAGATTTGAAACAGGTGGTGGACTACATGATCGCCGAGACCGAGCGCGGGCTGTGGGCGGGGGCCGCGCGATGACGGGCCGGGAGCAATTGCTCGCGCTCGCCTTCGATCCCGACCTCGCGCCCGGAGCGCGCAACGCCGTGGCGGCGTGCCTGCGCGTGCAACCGGAGGAGAAGGTCACGCTGATCACGGACCTGGCGTGCCGCGAGATCGCCGCCGCGCTGGCGCGGGAACTGGAGACGTTGGGCGCGCCGTGGCACGGGTTCGTGTTGGAAGATCTGGCGCCGCGCCCGCTGACGGACATGCCGCGCGCCGTACTCGACGATATGGAGACCAGCCAGGTGAGCATCTTCGCGGTGCGCGCGCAGGCCAGCGAACTGCGCACCCGGATGCAGATGACCGACGTGGTGAACCGGCGCCGGATGCGGCACGCCCACATGGTGAACATCGAGCACCGCATCATGCTGGAAGGGATGCGCGCCGATTACGCCGAGGTAGACCGCATCAGCACGCAGGTGTGGCGCATGGCCAGCGCGGCGCGGGAAATTCGCGCGACGAATCCCGCGGGCACGGAGCTGGTGGCGACGTTTTCGCCAAAGTTGAAGTGGCTCAAGACCAGCGGCATCATCAGCCCCAACAAGTGGGGCAACCTGCCGGGCGGCGAGACCTTCACGACGCCGGAGCGGGTGGACGGCACGTTCGTGATCGACGGCGTGGTGGGCGACTACCTCTGCGAAAAATACGGCGACCTAGGCGCCGAGCCGCTCACCATCCGGGTGGAGGACAGCCGGCTCAAGGAGGCGCGTTCGGCCAACCGGCAACTGGAGCGTGAGTTCTGGGACTACTGCCACACCGACGAATTCAGCGATCGCGTGGGCGAGTTCGCGATCGGCACCAACATCGGAGTGCGCGACGTGATCGGCAATATTCTGCAGGACGAGAAAATTCCCGGGATCCACATCGCGTTCGGCAATCCGTACGGCGCCCACACCGGCGCCGACTGGTATTCGGCGACCCACATCGATGTCGTGGGCCGCAAGTTCGACATCTGGATTGACGGCCGCCGGATCATGCGCGGCGGAGAATTCCTGCTTGATACCCTCCTTCCGGCGGAAGTTTAACCGCGAGTGGACTCGGGCGAAGTACGCGCGCTTCGTCGAGTTGATCGCGGAGCGCTCCGGCGTGGCGCCGCAATTCCGCCACAGCGAGACGCCGTGCTTCCTGCCCGCGGCCCTGGTGGAGAAGATGGCGCGCTACGGGCGCGAGATGGTGGAGCAGTTGCTCGCCGACGACGTCTACCGGCGCGACTCGCGGGCGGCGATCCCGGAGAGGTATCGCGTACCCGGCGAGGCGCCGGTGCCGCTCTTCGTGCAGGCCGACTTCGGACTCGACCCCGCGGGCGAACCCAGGCTGGTGGAGATTCAGGGCTTCCCCTCGCTGTACGCGTATCAGCCGGTGATGGCCGCGTGCTACCGCGACGCGTTCGATCTGGACCCGGCGCTGGACACGCTGCCGGCGGACCTCACGCCGGAGCGATACCGCGCGATGCTGCGGGAGGCGATCGTGGGCGGGCACGACCCGGAGCACGTGATCCTGCTCGAAGTGGATCCGGCGAATCAGAAGACGCGCTGCGATTTCCTGGTCACGGAGAAACTCTTCGGCGTGCGCGCGGTGGACGTGCGCGAACTGCGCCGGCGCGGCAACCGGTTGTTCCACGGCGAGACACCGGTGAAGCGGATCTACAATCGCGCGATCGTCGATGAACTGGAGCGGCGCGGCATCGAGGTGCCCTTCGACTGGCGCGACGACCTGGACGTGGAGTGGGCCGGGCATCCGAACTGGTATTTCCGGCTGAGCAAGTTCTCGCTGCCCTACCTGAGTCACCCGGCGGTGCCGCGCTCGGTATTCCTGGATCGCGCCGGGGAGATCGGCGATCCGTCGCGGTACGTACTGAAGCCGCTATGGAGCTTCGCCGGACTGGGCGTGATCGTGGGGCCGGACCGGGAGCAGATCGCGGCAGTCCCGGTGGAGCGGCGGCGCGATTATCTGTTGCAGGAGCGGGTCGATTTCACTCCGGTGATCGAGACGCCGGTGGGGAACGCCAAGATCGAGGTGCGGATCATGTACCTGTGGCTGGACGAACTGCGCGCGGTGAACACGATCGTGCGCATGGGACGCGGCGCCCAGATGGGCGTGGATCACAACAAGGGCCTGGAGTGGGTCGGCGGCAGCGCGGGGTTCCTGGTATGACGATTCTGTGCCTGGCCGGCTATGAGAAAGGCCACGATTTTCTGCGCGAGGCCAAACGGCAGGGCGCGGCCGTGGTGCTGTTGACGTCCCAGAGCCTGCAGCACACGGCGCGCTGGCCGCTGGAGAGCGTCGACGAGATCTTTTACATGCCGGACGCGAACCGCGAGTGGGACCGCGCGCAGACGTTGAACGCGGTGAGCTACCTGGCGCGGACGCGGGTGTTCGACCGTATCGTGCCGCTGGACGATTTCGACGTGGAGGTGGCCGCGATGCTGCGCGAACACCTGCGCGTCCCCGGCATGGGCGAGACCACGGCGCGCTACTTCCGGGACAAGCTCGCGATGCGCCTACGCGCCGCCGAGGCAGGAATCGACGTGCCGGATTTCGTACACGTGCTGAATCACGCGCGCGTGGCGGAATTCATGGAGCGGGTGCCGGGTCCGTGGGTCCTGAAGCCGCGCTCCATGGCGGGCGCAATCGGGATCAAGAAGGTACACGCGGCGGACGAGTTGTGGCGCATCGTCGAAGCGCTGGGCGACGAGCAATCGCGCTACGTGCTGGAGCGATTCGTGGCAGGCGGTATCTTTCACGTGGACACGATCGTCTACGAGCGCGAGGTGCGGTTTGCCATCGCCAGCGGGTACGGGAAGCCGCCGCTCGAAGTGGCGCACGGCGGCGGTATCTTCACGACGAGCGTGCTGGAGCGTGAGTCGGAGACGGCGCGCCGTCTGGTGGAGGAGAACGCGCGCGTGCTGGCCGCGCTGGGCCTGGTGCGCGGCGCATCGCACAGCGAGTACATCATCGGCCGCGACGATGGTCGCGTCTACTTCCTGGAGACCTCGGCGCGCGTGGGCGGCGCGCACATCGCCGATCTGGTGGAAGCGGCCACGGGCGTCAACCTGTGGGCGGAGTGGGCCAAGGTGGAGGTGGCCGGAGGAAAGGCGCGGTACACGACGCCGGTGCCGCGCCGCGATTACGCGGGACTGGTGGTGTCGCTGGCGCGGCAGGAGCGTCCCGATACCTCGCTGTTCAACGATCCCGAAGTGGTATGGCGCATGGACAAGGCCAACCACGTGGGGCTGATCGTGCGCTCGCCGGACCCGCTGCGGGTGCGCGACCTGCTCGCGGACTACACCGCGCGCATCGCCCGCGACTACCACGCCAGCGCCCCGCCGCAGGACCGGCCGGGCCACTAGGCTCTCACGGAATCCTTAGTCATTCTTAGCGACTTCTTAAGCCCCTAACCGGTACTCTCGATTCTGGAAGCAGCCATGAGTCGATACGATGCCGAGCGGGCGATGAGCGAGATACCGGGCGCGCAAGAAGAGGGCGGCACCCGGCGGTTCCCGGTGGTGGTGCCGCACACCGAAATGGCGCTCACCCGGATCGCGCTGCGCGAAGCCGTGCGGCTTGCGCGTGGGCTGGAAGTGCGGGTGACGGTGCTGGCGGTACGGATTGTGCCGTTCCCGGACCCCCTGGATCCGACGCGCGGCTTGCCGGGGTTACAGGACCTGATGGCCCTGGCCGAGGCGGCTGAAGCCCCGGTTACGATCCACGTGGTGTACGCGCGCGATTGGAAAGTTGCGTGCGAACAGATGCTGGAGCGGGATTCGCTGGTGGTGATGGCGCTGCGCCGCGGATGGTTCCGCACCCGCGAGGAACGCCTCGCGGGATGGCTGACGCACTCCGGGCGCAGGGTCGCTCTCGTGGTTGCCTGATCGGGAGGTGGCGATGTTGGATGCACTCTACATCACGATCGCCGTCGCCTTCTTCGCCGTGAGCTGGGCTTACGTGCGAGGCTGCGACCGGCTGTAAACAAGGAGGCACAAATGGAGTACGCAATTGCGGGAGTGATCTCCGCCGCGCTGGCAGTGTATCTGGTCTACGCCCTGCTGCGGCCGGAACGCTTTTGAGGGGGATATGTATTCCAACGGATTCTTTCTGGTTACCGTTTTCTTTCTCGCGGTGCTGGCCGCAACGAAGCCGATGGGGGCGTACATGGCCCAGGTCTTCGAAGGCCGCAGAACGTTTCTGCATCCGCTGATCCGCCCGCTGGAGCGGCTGGTCTACCGGCTCTGCGGAGTGGAGGAAGAGCGCGAACAGATCTGGACGCAGTACGCCGGCGCCATGCTGATGTTCAGCATCGTGCCGCTTCTGCTGACGTACCTGATCGAACGATTGCAGGGCTGGCTGCCTTTCAACCCGCAGGGATTCGGCTCGAAGCTGATGCCGCCGGACCTGGCCTTCAATACGGCGGCGAGCTTCACCACCAACACCAACTGGCAAGCCTACGTGCCGGAGACCACGGTCAGCTATTTCACCAACATGGTGGGGCTGGCAACCCACAATTTCTTCTCGGCGGCGGTGGGAATCGCGATCGCGGTTGCGCTGGTGCGCGGATTCGCGCGCCATTCCGCGCAGCGCATCGGCAACTTCTGGGTGGACGTGACGCGGGCGACGCTGTACGTGCTGCTGCCGCTTTCGGTCGTCTTCGCGCTGGTGCTGGTCTCGCAGGGCGTGATCCAGAACTTCTCGCCGTACACGGTGGTAAAGACCGTCGAGGGCGGAACCCAGACCATCGCGCAGGGGCCGGTGGCCTCGCAGGAAGCCATCAAGATGCTGGGCACCAACGGCGGCGGCTTCTTCAATGCGAACTCGGCGCATCCCTTCGAAAATCCGACGCCGCTCACGAATTTCCTGCAAACATTCTCCATTTTTCTGATTCCCGCGGGCCTCACATACACATTCGGCCGCATGGTGAAGGACACGCGGCAGGGATGGGCGCTGTTCGGTGCGATGAGCGTGCTGTTCCTCGCCGGGGTCGGGGTGACGATGTGGGCGGAGCAGAGCGGCAATCCGGTGCTGGCGGATCTCGGGGTTCGCCAGGATGCGACCGCGACGCAACCAGGCGGCAACATGGAGGGCAAGGAGGTGCGGTTCGGCATCCCGGCATCGGCGCTGTTCGCGGTGGTGACGACGGATGCGAGCTGCGGCGCGGTGAACTCCATGCACGACAGTTTCACGCCGTTGGGCGGGCTGGTGCCGCTGGTGAACATCCAACTGGGCGAGGTTGTGTTCGGCGGCGTGGGCGCGGGGCTTTACGGGATGTTGATGTTCGCCATCCTGGCGGTGTTCATCGCGGGACTCATGGTGGGGCGCACGCCGGAGTACCTGGGCAAGAAGATCGAGCAGAAGGAAGTGAAGATGGTGATGCTGGCCGCGCTGGTGCTGGCCGGCGCGATCCTGATCCCGGCAGCGGCGAGTTCGGTGGCACAGTTTGCGAAGAACTCGTACCTGAACCCGCCGGGAGTTGCCGCCGCCAATACCAACAACGGCGGGCCGCACGGGCTCTCCGAAATGCTCTACGCATATACGAGCGCCGCGGGGAACAACGGCAGCGCGTTTGCGGGCATCAACGCCAACACGCCCTGGTACAACCTGACGATCGGAATGTCGATGCTGATCGGGCGGTTCCTGATGATCATCCCTCTGTTGGCCGTCGCGGGGAGCCTGGCGGCGAAGAAGATGATTCCGGTCTCGGCGGGGACGCTGCCCACGCACAACGGCCTCTTCGTCGCGCTGCTGGTCGGGGTGGTAGTGATCGTGGGGGCGCTCACGTACTTTCCGGCGCTGGCACTGGGGCCGATCGTGGAGCACCTGTTGATGTACCAGAGGGTTCTGTGGAGCTAGATCATGACCGTGGAAACACCTGTCGCTGAAATACCGGAAGTATCGATTTTGCCGTCGAAGCGGCGGCGCTCGCGGCCGCTGTTCGATCCGCCGATCGTGCGCCGCGCCATCGGCGATTCGTTCCGCAAACTCAACCCGGCGCTGATGGCGAAGAACCCGGTGATGTTCGTGGTGGAGATCGGGGCCGCGCTGACCACGTTTCTGACGCTGCGCGACGTGTTCACCGGCGCCCACGGGCTGGGCTTCGGATTCCAGATTACATTGTGGCTGTGGTTCACGGTGCTGTTCGCCAACTTCGCCGAGGCCATGGCGGAGGGACGCGGCAAGGCGCAGGCGGACACCCTGCGCCGCACCAAGACCGAGACGATGGCGAAGAAAGCGCGCGCCGGAGGCGAGTACGAGGTTGTCCCGGCGGCGCAATTACGGCGCGACGACGTGGTAGTGTGCGAGCCGGGCGACATCGTCCCGGGGGACGGCGAAGTGATCGAGGGCATCGCCAGTGTGGACGAGAGCGCCATCACGGGGGAGAGCGCGCCGGTGATCCGCGAATCGGGCGGCGACCGCAGCGCGGTGACGGGCGGCACGAAAGTGCTCAGCGACCTGATCCGCGTGCGCATCACATCCAACCCGGGGGAAACATTCCTGGACAGGATGATCGCGCTGGTGGAAGGTGCCGAGCGCCAGAAGACGCCGAACGAAATCGCGCTCAACATCGTGATCGCCGGGCTGACGCTCGTGTTCCTGCTGGCGGTAGTCACGCTGATGCCGTTCGCGTCGTACAGCGTGGCGGCGTCGGGCAGCGGCAGCGTACCGTCGGTGGCGGTACTGGTGTCGCTGCTGGTGTGCCTGATCCCGACCACGATCGGGGGACTGCTCTCAGCCATCGGGATCGCCGGCATGGATCGCGTGATGCAGCACAACGTCCTGGCAATGAGCGGCAAGGCGGTGGAGGCGGCGGGCGACGTCAACACCTTGCTCCTGGACAAGACCGGCACCATCACGCTGGGCAACCGGCAGGCGACGGAGTTCGTGCCGGTGGATGGCGTAAGCGAAGCGCACCTGGCCGACGCGGCGCAGCTCTCGAGCCTGGCCGATGAAACGCCCGAGGGCCGGTCCATCGTGGTGCTGGCCAAGGAGCGGTACGGACTGCGCGGGCGCGAGGTGGCCCACGACGCGCACTTCATCGAGTTCACCGCGCAGACGCGCATGAGCGGCGTGGACATGGAGGGGCGGCGGGTGCGCAAGGGCGCGGTGGAGAGCATCGTGCAATTCGTACGGTCCAACGGCGGGACCGTGCCCGAGGAACTGACCGGGACCGCCGACCGGATCGCGCGCGCGGGCGGCACTCCACTGGCGGTGGCGGACGGCGGGCACGCGCTGGGCGTGATCCATCTGAAGGACGTGGTGAAGGGCGGAATGCGCGAACGGTTCGCGCAACTGCGCGAGATCGGCATCCGCACCGTGATGATCACGGGCGACAATCCGCTGACCGCGGCGGCGATCGCCGCCGAAGCCGGCGTGGACGATTTTCTGGCGCAGGCGACTCCGAAGGACAAGATGGACCTGATCAAGCGCGAACAGGCGGGCGGACGGCTGGTGGCGATGACCGGCGACGGCACTAACGACGCACCGGCGCTGGCGCAGGCCGATGTCGGAGTGGCCATGAATACCGGCACGATGGCGGCCAAGGAAGCCGGCAACATGGTAGACCTCGACAGCAATCCGACCAAGCTGATTGAGATCGTGGCCATCGGCAAGCAGTTGCTGATGACGCGCGGCGCGCTGACGACGTTTTCCATCGCCAACGACGTGGCCAAGTATTTCGCGATCCTGCCGGCGATGTTCACGGTAACCTATCCGGCGATCGCGCGGCTCAATGTGATGGGGCTGAGGAATCCGCAGAGCGCGATTCTGGCGGCGGTGATTTTCAACGCGCTGATCATCATCGCGCTGGTGCCGTTGGCGCTGCGCGGCATCAAGTACCGGCCGCTGCCGGCTGGCGCTCTGTTGCGCCGGAACCTGCTGGTGTACGGACTGGGCGGAGTGATCGCGCCGTTTCCAGGAATCTGGCTGATCGACCGGTTGCTGGGAATCCTCGGGTGGGCATAAGGAGCAAGCTATGATGCGACAGTTTCTTCCAGCGCTGCGATTGACCCTGGTGATGACGGTGTTGACCGGCCTGGTGTATCCCGCCCTGATCACGGGCATGGCGCGAATGCTGTTCCCACGGCAGGCGGCGGGCAGCCTGATCGAGCGCGACGGACACGTGGTGGCGAGCGAACTGATCGGTCAGAAGTTCACGCGGCCCGAGTATTTTCACGGACGGCCCTCGGCGGCGGGCGACGGGTACGACGCGGCCAACTCGGGGGGATCGAACCTTGGTCCGACCAGCCGGAAACTCGCCGACCGGGTGCGCGCCGACGTGGCGGCGTTCCGCAAGGAGAACCCCGCGGTGAAGGGTCCGCTGCCCGCGGACCTGGTGACGGCGTCGGCGAGCGGTCTGGATCCAGACATCAGCCCGGAGTCGGCGTACCTGCAGGTGGACCGCGTGGCTGCGGCGCGCCATGTCGCAGCGCAGCGCGTACGCCAGATCGTGGATGCCCACGTGGAAGGACGGCAGCTTGGATTTCTCGGCGAACCGCGGGTCAACGTGGTGAGACTGAATCTGGCCCTGGACGCGGGGCTGCGCTAGCCGTATGGTTTGGAGGTAGGAACGGACGATCGCAGATGACAGGCCGCGCGGACTCGAGGCCGGACCCCGAAGCGTTGCTGCGCCAGGTGATGGCGCAGGAGCGGCAGGAGGTGCGCGAGCGTCTGAAGATCTTTCTGGGGTACGCGTCCGGCGTGGGCAAGACGGTGCGTATGCTGGATGAAGCACGGCGGCGGAAAGAGCGCGGGCAGGACGTGGTGATCGGCGCCGTGCAGCCGCGGGCGGGCCCGGAGGCCGCGGCGCTGCTCGCGAACCTCGAGGTGATCCCATTCCAGATCGTGGCCGGCGCCGAGGTGCTCGATCTCGATCGCATCCTGGCGCGCAAACCGGGCGTGTGCTTCATCGACGGCCTGGCCTACGACAATCCCCCGGGCAGCCGCCACGCCTCGCGATGGGAGGACGTGAAGGAACTGGTGGAGCGCGGGATTACCGTGGTGACGTCGCTCAACATCCAGCACATCGAAGAGGAGCGGGAGAAGGCCGAGCGCATCACCGGCAAGCGTGTCACCCAGACGGTGCCCAAGAACTTCGTCGCGCAGGCGGATGAAATCGTAGTGGTGGACGTGCCCGGCGACATGCTGCTGGCGCGCACCGGCGAGCACGCCGATCCGGAGCGCGCGCGGCGGCTCGGCGAACTCCGCGAGATGACCCTGCTGCTGGCGGCGGAGGTGGTGGACCGGCAACTCGACGATGCGCTGGAGGCGCAGGGCGCGGACCCGATGTGGAGCGCGCACGAGCGCATCCTGGTGTGCCTGACACCGCGGGCCAACGCGTCGCGCATGCTGGCCAGCGGCAAGCGCAACGCCGAGCGCTTCCGCGGTGACCTGCTGGTGGCGTACGTGGAGCAACCGGGGCTCGGGGTGGAGGAGCAGACCCGCCTTGAGGCCACGCTGCGCGAGGCGCGTGAAATGGGCGGCGCGGTTCACGTGCTGGAGGGCGATGAACCGATCTCCACGATTCTGAGGTTCGCGCGCGCCAACCGCATCACGCAGATCTTCGTGGGGCACAGCATGCAGGAGAGTTTCTGGAAGCGATGGATGGGCGGACCGCTGGACCGGCTGATCCGCGGCGCGGAGGGGATGGATGTCCGTGTCTTCCCTCACTGAAGGCGCACAACCGGCGCGCGGCCGGCTGAAGATCTACCTGGGGTACGCCGCGGGCGTGGGCAAGACTTTCCAGATGCTCGACGAGGCGCACACGCTCGCGCGCGCGGGCTGTGACGTGGCGATCGGCTACTTCGAGCCGCACGGGCGCAAGGACACGATCGCCAGGACCGAGGGGCTGGAAGTTGTGCCGCGGCGCCGGATCGAGTATCGCGGATCAGTCTTCGAGGAGATGGATTTCCCGGGGATTCTGGCGCGCCGCCCGGCGGTCTGCCTGGTGGACGAGTTTCCGCACACCAACGTCCCGGGCGCGGAACGGGCCAAGCGATGGGAAGATGTGATCGCCCTGCTGGAAGCGGGAATCGACGTCTTCACCACGATGAACATCCAGCACCTGGAGAGCCTCAACGACCAGGTGATGGAGATCACCGGCGTGCGCGTGCGCGAGACCGTGCCGGACTGGGTGCTGCACCGCGCGGACGAAGTGGTGATGGTAGACCTGACGCCGCGGGCGCTGCTCAACCGCCTGATGCGGGGCGCGGTGTATCCGGCGGACAAGGCGCATCGCGCGATGGAGCACTTTTTCAAGGAATCGACGTTGGTGGCCTTGCGCGAGATGGCGCTGCGCGAGACGGCGCACGAGGTAAACGTGCGAGTGGTGGACATGGCCGCGCGGTTGCCGCGGGCGACGTCCGCCGGGACCGGAGGCGAGCGCCTGCTGGTGTTCGTGACCGGAGTGCAGGGAGCCGAGGCGCTGGTACGCCGGACACGCCGCATCGCGGACTACCTGGGCGCGGAGTGTTACGCGGTGTATCTTCGCGACGGAGAGCGGGTGGAACGGGCCGTGGCACTGGCGCGCACGCTGCACATCGAGACCCGCGCACTGGAGACCGGCGATCCGGCGGTGGGGCTGGTTGAGTTCGCGCGCAACTACAAAATCACCCACATTTTCGTGGCGCGGCCGCAATACGAGCGCTTCCGGTGGTTCACGGGGGTGAACCTGGTCCACCGGATTGTGCGGCTGGCTAAGGAGATGGAGGTGATCGTGGTGGCGGAGAGGGGAAGAGAGAATAAGTCCTCAAAACGTGACGACGGAATTCGGCGCGGTGAGCAAACACATCCATCGCGCCAGGATGCCGCGCGTCATTGATTCCAGGGAACGTCGACACCTGTTCCTTGAAGTGCGCTGGACCAGGAGGCGCCGGCGGCAGGGGCCGGCGCCTCCGCTCGTTGTCTGGGAGGCGGCCCGGCGCGGGCTATTGTTTGATCACGATAAACCACGCGGCGATGACCGGACCTTGCGGGCCTCGGCCGCGGCCGCCCGGCGCCGGCGGGGGAGTTCCGGCGGGCGGCTGGGGGGCCGGACCGCGCTCGGGCTGAAAGAGGTACGCGTTGTGCGTCGCCGGATCGACGGCGATGGTCTTCGCGCCGGGAAACGTCTCGACCGTAGCAACAGTCGTGTATGTATCGGGCGAATCCTGGTGCACGACTGTGACGTTGCCCTGGCCGCCGTTGGGAATGAACATCAGTTTCCTTTCCGGATCCCATCCCAGGGCGTCCACGCGCGTGCCGTTCTTGATCGTGGCCACGATCTTACCGCCGTTTGGATCAACGACCACGGAAGTGTTGCTGCAGCCGGAGAAAATGCGGTTGGACGCTTTGTCATACGCGATTCCAGTCGGCCCTTCGCACGGCGCGAGCGGCCACGAGGCGGTGGCTTTCCACGTCTTGACGTCGATCACCTGGATCGTGTGCTTGCTTTCGTTGTTGACGAAGATGTGTCCTTTGCCATCGGCCGCGGCGCCTTCGGGGGCCGTGTCCTCCAGTTCGACCGTAGCCACGATGTCGCCGCTGTGCGGATCGATCGCGGTAAGCGTGCCGATGGGGCGGCTGTGATTCGTCAGAATGATCTTGTCGTCGGGTTCATCGTACATGATGCCGTCGAGACCGGGGCCGACCTTGATCTGTTTGATCACGGCCAGCGTCTTCAAGTCGAACATGGTGACGGTCTGGTCGCCGCCATTCGTCGTAAAGCCGTGACCGGCCTTGGTGGCGATGCCCGCGCCGTGCACGCCCGGTGTATTCGGAATATCGCCGAGCACTTTGCCGGTGGCGCCTTCGACCACCATCATGTGGGTGGAACGCGAAACGAACACGCGCCCCGTGGCGGCTTCGACGGCGACGTAATCCGTGCCGCCATCGCCTTTGATATCGAACTTCTCGACCTTGAAGGTCTGCGTGCGCCCGACGTTGGGTGCGGCGAAGCTGATTGCGAACAGAATCGCGGGTGCGGCCAGTAAACGCCTCATAATCGGCTCTCCTTTTCGGCTCTGTCGTGGGGACTCCCCTGCAATGGCGTCGAGACGGCTGCGAAATGTTACCGGACCGGGGAAGTTATCCGCGGAGGCCGAGCCAGAACCAGACGAGTCCGAATACGAGGAGCGCCGAAGCCAGTACGGGGACGGCGCGGCGGAGAGCAATGCGGGCGGCGGCCCAGCCGAGCGCGGCCACCACCGCGGCCTGCCCGACCGCGGCTCCGGCGAGCACGAGCGCGGCGTGATAACGCGTGCTCACGACGAAGACATCCAGCCACAAGCCGTGGAAGGCGCCCATAGCCCCCGCTACGGCCCAGCGCGCGCCAGCGCGCGGCAGTAGCAGCATCTCCACCGCGAGGTAGGCGACGGTAAGCGCGCTGGCGGCTTCAACGAAGCGCGGCGGCGGCTGCCAGTTGGTCAGCGGCACCACGACCACGCTAGCCGCCTGCGCCAGGAGAAATGCCGCCGCCAGGGCGCCGAGTTCGCGGCGCGAGCGCGCGGCCAGTGCCAGAGCGCCGAGCAACAGCCACTGCACGGGACCGCCCAGCGCGCGCAGGAATCCGGCTGCCGCCTGGGTGACCGCTTCTTCGCCCGCCGAGGGATCGTGAAAACGGATCGTGGCCCGGGTGAAGGTGCGATCGAAGACAGCCTCCTCGCGTTTCCCGCCGAGGGTGGCGTGCAGCAGGTGAATGTGATTGGGCACTGTGACGGAGGCCAGCGTGCATTCGACCTCGAGATTTTCCACCGGGGAGCGAAAGACGTAGTCGGCGTCGCAGACGTAGGCGCCGGCGGCTGTGTCGGCTCGGCAGGATTGGGCCTGGGTGCGCGCACCGGCGAAGCGGACGTGAGCCAGCAGGGTAGTTTCGGGACGGGTTACGTGCTCCACCTCATACAAAGGGATGCGGAGTTCGAAGTGAGCGCGCACGCCGGCGATGGTGAGATCGCCGGTGCTCATGCTCATCACGTGGGCGGACGCGGCCGCGGCGAGCAGCAGGCCGCACGGCACGCGGATCATCGCGATTCCGCCGGCTCCGTAGAGGCGGCGTGCCGCTCCCGCCTCAAGTGGATATAGAGTACGCGAGCCAGCGCCAGCACGGGCACGGAGAGAAAGCTGCCGGCCACCCCGGCGACTTCGGCCCCGGCGAAGACGCCGAACAGGACCAGCAGCGGGTGCAATTCCACACCCTGTCCCATGAGGTGCGGCGACAGCACATAGTCCTGGAAGAGGCGGTAGAGCACCAGGAACACCAGCAGGACCAGGATGTGGCTGCCGCTGACGGCGGCCACCAGCAGGATGACCACGGCGGCGCTGAGCGGACCGATCATGGGGATGAACTCGAGGAACATGGCGATGACCGCCAGCAGCACGCCGAACGGCACCTGCATCACCGTGAAGAAGATGCTGTAGGCCGCGAAGGTGGCGAGCGAGAGCAGCACCAGGGCGCGCATGTAGTGCGCCAGCAGGAGGTGCACGTCGGCCATCAGGCTGTCCAGGCGGGCGCGCCACGGTCCGGCGTCCACCAGGTCCAGAATGTGGGCGCGGATGACCTCGCTGTCCTTGAGGAAGAAGAAGGCCAGGATGGGAACGATGACCACGAAGATGAGGTCGCTGGCCACCGACATGAGCTTCACCCCGACCGCCGGAACCAACTGGACCAGTTCGTTGGCGCGGCGGGCGATTTCGGCGCGCACGTTCTCCATGATCTGGGCCTGGAGATCGTTCTGCTGTGGCGCAACCGGCGGCGCCTGCCATTTTGCGAGCATCTCCGGGAGTCTGCCGCTGAGGGACTGTGCCTGTTGGGCGACGCGCGTGCCGATCTGTACGCCAACCGCCACGATCACCCCGAGAAAGATCACGTAGGCGAGTGTGAGTCCGAGGCCGTGGGCGCGTTTCGCCGGCAGGACGCGGTCCAGCAGGTTCACCAGCGGGTACAGCAGGTAGGCGAACAGCAGGGCGACGACGAAGACGAATAGAGTCGAGCGGACCGTGTACAGAAGCCAGAGCAGCAGCAGGACCGCCGCCGCCGTCCAGGTAGCCTGCGCCGCTTTTCGATCGAACCCGAGCATCGGTCTGAATCCATCCTACTCCGGGGAAGGGTCGAGTTTCTCGATGCGGACGCGCGCGATGCGGTTGCGCTCCATTTCCAGCACGGTGTAGCGGCGTCCCCCGTCATCGATGTGATCGCCTTTGTGTGGAATGGCGCCGAGTTTAAAGAGGAGGAAGCCGGCGAGGGTTTCGAAGCCGGCGTCGCCGGGCAGTTCGATTTCGTACTCCGCGTAGAGGTCGCGGATACGCATGGCGCCGTCGAGTTCGAGGTCTTCGGCTTCGCGGCGGGCGCGGCCGGCGGCTTCGTCGTGCTCATCTTCGATGTGGCCGACGATCTGTTCGAGCACGTCTTCCACGGTGAGCAGGCCGATGATGGTGCCGAACTCGTCCACCACAATGGCCATGTGGGAGCGGCGGTTGCGGAACTCCTCGAGCATCTGCGCGACGGGCTTGGTCTCCGGCACCACAAGGTGCGGACGAAGCAGGCGGTGGACGCGGAACGACCGGCTGGAGCGGCCGGACTGAATGGCCCGGCGGCGCTCTTCCCAAACCGGGAGCAGATCCTTGTAATGCAGGATCCCGATGATTTTGTCAGGCCCGCCTTCGTAGACCGGGAGGCGGGAGTGCTGCTCTTCGATCATGGTATGCAGCACATCGTCGAGCGAAGCGTCGCTGGGGATGCAGACCATGTCGTGGCGCGGCACCATGATTTCGCGCACGGCGAGGGCGTCGAGATCGAGCACGCGGTGGACCATGTCCTCGGTCCATTCCGGAAGGTAGCCGAAGTTGCGGCTGCTGGAGACGATGAGCTTCAACTCTTCGGCGGTGTGGACGCTGGCGTGCGAGCCCTGCTTGAGGTGGAGCGAGCGGGAGAGGAACGCGGCGGAGCGTTCGATGACGATGACGAAGGGCAGCGCCACGCGGTAGAAGACCAGCAGGGGCGGAGCGGTGAGCGCGGCCAGGCGGTCGGCCTTGGAGATGGCGAGGTTCTTGGGCACGACTTCGCCCAGGACGACGTGGAAGTAGCTGATGATCAGAAACGCGAGCACGAAGCTGAGTCCGTGGAGGAAGCTCGAGGTGGCGGGCGTCTCCACGGGTTGGAGCAGGCCGCGAAGAATGCCGTACACGAAATCTTCGCCGGCCCATCCCAGACCCAGGCTGGCCAGGGTCACACCCACCTGAACCACGGAGAGCAGACGTTCCGGGTTGGACAGCAGGTTGAGGGCCGCTTGCGCTCCGGCATAGCCCTCTTCAGCCATTTGGCGCAGGCGCGAGTGGCGGACACTGAGCAGGGCGCTTTCGGCGCCCGCAAAAAACCCGTTGACTGTAATAAGCAGAACAACGAGGAGTAGACGAACGGGAGAGGCAGTCACAAGCCTGCAAAATATTCTATCGAAGCTCTAACCAACTGTCCCCTCCGTGCGTCTATACAAGTAACCAACTAACTCCGTTACGTAGGCGGGCGTCCTCTTCTGTATCCCGGGAGGGCGCCCTTTTTCGTTTTCACCACATTATAGGGGAGAAACACTACAGCGTGAATCCTCTTCGATGCGGAGAATTCCCATAAGCGGACGGTCGCCTCCGCATGCCTGCTAAAATTGGAATCCGCCGCTCCGCATGAACCACTCCGCCATCTCACGGGTCCTCAAATATGTCAATGTGCTGATCGCGCTGGCCCTGCTGGCGGCGCTCGCGCTCACGTACCGGTACGCGTGGCGCGTGCTGCCGGAGCGGAGCGGATCGATCGCGGCACCGCTGAACGCGCCGGTGGCGGTGGCGTTCGACGCGCACGGCGAGCCGCACATTCGCGCCGCGAACCTGGAGGACGCGTTGTTCGTGCAGGGCTACGTGACGGCACAGGACCGGCTGTGGCAGATGGACGCCCTACGGCGTTTTGCCGGCGGCAGTCTGGCCGAGATCATGGGCCAGCGATTTCTTGAGAGCGATCAGGAGATGCGGCGGCAGCGCATGCGCCGCGTGGCGGAGGAGGGCTACGCCGCGTTGAGCGATGCCGACCGCGCCGCGTTCGCGGCCTATACGCGCGGCGTGAACTACTTCATCTCCACCCACCTGGACCGTCTGCCGCTGGAGTTCACGCTGCTCAACTACCAGCCGCGCCCGTGGAGCACGGTGGACAGCCTGCTGATGTGCCTCTACATGTTTCGCAGCCTGACCACGACCTGGAAGGACGAACTGATCAAGAGCGCGCTGTTGGCGCAGGGCGACCGCGACAAGGTGCAGTTCCTCTATCCGACGCAGGGCACCGGGGACCAAAGTCCGGGGTCGAACGGATGGGTCCTGGGCGGGCGGCATACGGCCAGCGGAAAGCCGCTGCTCTCCAACGATATGCACCTGGAATACTCCGTGCCGGGGATCTGGTACATGATGCACCTGGAGGCGCCGGGGCTGAATGTGGCCGGGGTCTCGCTGCCGGGGACGCCGGGCGTGATCGTCGGGCACAACCAGCGCATCGCGTGGGGCATCACGAACCTGCATTTTGACGTACAGGACCTGTATATCGAACGCTTCGACGAGCGCAGCGGGCAGTACCTCTTCAACGGGCAGGTGGAGCAGGCGCGCGCCGAGCGCGAGATCATCCAGGTGAAGGACCGGGCGCCGGTGGAGATGACCGTGTGGGTGACGCGGCACGGCCCCATCTTCGTCGCCGAGGATGGCAAGCGCATGGCGCTCAAGTGGAGCGCGGCGCAACCGGGCATGATCCAGTACCCGTTTCTGGATGTGGATCGCGCGGGCAACTGGAAGGAGTTCCTGGCGGCGATCGGACGGCTTTCGGGGCCCGGCTCGAATCTGATTTACGCCGACGTGGACGGCAACATCGGGTATCACGCGGCGGGGATGCTGCCGCGGCGCAAGGGCTACCGCGGGGATGTGCCGGTGGACGGCTCGAGCGGGATCTTCGAATGGGACGGATACATTCCGTTCGACGAGCTGCCCTCGGTGTACAATCCGCCGTCTGGGCTGATCGTGACGGCGAACCAGAATCCGTTTCCGAGAGATTACCCGTACCCGGTGAACGGAAACTTCGCCCCGCCCTACCGCTACCGGCAGGTCCGCGCTCTGCTGAGCGCCCGCGAAGGGTGGCGTGCGCGGGACATGATGCGGGTGCAGGGCGACCTCTATTCGAGCTTCAGCGATTTCCTCGCCAGGCAGGTAGTGGCGGCGTACGACCGGCGCAACCAGCGCACGCCGGGACTGGAGGCGGCGGTGACGCTGCTGCGCAACTGGAACGGCCAGATGAATAAAGAGCTGGCCGCGCCCCTGTTGATCACGCTGATCTACCAGCACGTGCGGCGCGCGGTGGTCGAGAACGCCTCCACGGCGAACGCGGCGTACGAGTTCAATCTGGCGCCGGTGGTCGTGGAGCGTTTGCTGCGCGAACGTCCCGCGGGGTGGTTTGCTGATTACGACCAGATGCTGCTGCGCAGCTTCGTGGACGCGTTCGAAGAAGGGCAGCGTATGCAGGGGCGGGACGTCACCCGCTGGCGCTATGGCGCATACCTGACCATCCCGTACACCAACCCGGTGATCCATCAATTGCCGCTGGTGGGCAGGTACTTCGATATCGGGCCGGTGGAGATGAGCGGGTCGAGCACGACGCCGAAGCAGACCACGCCGACACTGGCGCCATCGATGCGGATGACGGCGGATACCGCCGACTGGGAAAACTCGCTGCTCAACATCACGGTGGGGCAGAGCGGACAGATTCTCTCCGGCCACTACCGCGATCAGTGGGACGACTACTACCACCTGCGCACCTACCCGATGCAGTTCGGCAAAGTGCAGGCCCGGACCACTCTGGAATTCCACCCATGAACTGGCTGCTGCTGTTCGTGCCGATAGCGATCGGGCTGCACCTGGAGCGGCCGGAGGCGCACACGGCGGTGTTTGTGCTCTCGTGCCTGGCGGTGATCCCGCTGGCCGGATGGATGGGGCGGGCGACCGAAGAGTTGGCGCGGCGCACCGGCGAAGGCATCGGCGGACTGCTGAACGCGACGTTCGGAAACGCGGCGGAGCTGATCATCGCGCTGATGGCGCTGCGGAAGGGGCTGTACCCGGTGGTCAAGGCGTCGCTCACGGGATCGATCATCGGCAACGTGCTGCTGGTGTTCGGCGCGGCGGTGCTGGCCGGCGGATTCAAGTACGAGCGGCAGCGGTTCAACGTGACGGGAGCGAGGGCGCAATCCACGCTGCTGACGCTGGCGGCGATCGCGATGGTGATGCCCGCCGGTTTTCACGCGCTGGCCGGGGCGGGCGGATTCGCGCGCGAGGCGGGCCTGAGCCTGGCGATCGCGGTGGTGCTGCTGGCCGCGTACGGAGCGCACCTGATGTTCTCGCTGGTCACGCACAAGCAGCTTTTCGCGGGGGACGGGGAAGGCGGAAGTCATCCGCCGGAGTGGAGCCTGCGCAAGGCGCTGGGCGTGCTGGCCGCTTCGACGGCGCTGATCGCCTGGGTGAGCGAGATCCTGGTGGGCAGCGTGGAAGCGGCGGCGGGCTCGCTGGGGATGACGCGCGTGTTCCTGGGGGTGATCGTGGTGGCGATCGTGGGCAACGCCGCCGAGCACTCCACCGCGGTGATGATGGCGCTCCGGAACCGGATGGAGATCGCGTTCGGGATCGCGATCGGCAGCAGCCTTCAGATCGCGTTGTTCGTGGCGCCGGTGCTGGTGCTGGCCAGCCGGGCGATCGGGCCCCGTCCGATGGACCTGGTGTTCACTCCCGCGGAAGTGCTGGCGGTCTTCGTCGCGGTGCTGATCACCGGACAGATCGCTTCGGACGGCGATACCAACTGGCTGGAAGGAGCGCAGTTGCTCGCGGTCTACCTGATTCTGGCGATGGTGTTCTTCTTTTTGCCGGATGCGCCCGACCTGGCCGGGCGGTAAAGGTGGAAACTACTTGCGCGGGGCCTGTTGTTGTTCGCGGGCTTTGCGCTGCCGGTCGCGTTCCGCGCGCCAGGCGCTGTATAGCGGCTTCTGGTCTTCGCGCAGCATGGCGTTGATGCGCTCGACCTGGTGGTTCTGGATGGCTTCACGCTCGGGGCGCCACTTTTCGTTGAGGGTATCGCGCTCTTTGTTGAGGGCGTCGTAATCGGGCTTGCTTCTGGCGCGGAGCTTTTCGAATTCGGTATGGGTCTCGTCGAGGATCTGGTTAAGCGCCTTGACCTGCTCGGCGTCGAGTTTGACTTCCTTGGCCAGAGCCGCGCTGTAATTGCGGCGGAACTCCTCGGGGCTCATCTTCTTCGGCGGCGCGCCGGGAACAGCGGGGGACACGCTGGGCGCGTAGTACAGGCGATAGGCGACGGCTCCAAGGACACCGCCACTGCAGAACACCATCAGTAGAGAGAGCAGTGCGGAGAGCTTGGAGCGGGTCATCGTTTTCCTTTAGCGTCCCGAGGCCAGTTCGAGAGATACCGGGTTGATGAATTCCTGGGGCGTGCTGGCATCGGCCAGAGCGTCCACGTACGTCTGGGTCAGCACCGGGCGATTCGACTTCGGCATGGACATGTAGAGGCCGAGCGCGATGGAGAGTGCTACCGCGGCGGTCGCAAAGGCGTTGGCCATGCGGCGGAAGGAGAACGTGAAGGTCCTGCGGGAGTCGATTCGCGCCCACAACTCCGGCATGAAATTCACGCTGGGGTCGGGACCGGGCGTCGCCGCGCGATAGGCCCGGAACAGAGCATCGAGTCTTTCTTCGTCATTGCCGCGCATCGAATTCATGATTTCCTCTACCTGCCGGGTCTACCCGGATCCCTCGTTCTTCTTCTCTTGCGATCCGAACGCTTTCAGAACCCGCTGCCGGGCCCGGAATAACCGGACCTTTAAAGCATTTTCGTTGACATTGTAGACCTTTTCAAGCTCCTTGAGCGAAAGGCCTTCCACTTCCTTCAGCATGAGCAGAATCCGATCGGCCTCGCTCACCGCCCCCAACAGGGAATCGACGGCCTCGCGGACCTTTTTGTGATGCTGATCGTCCTGCTCGGCTTTCCCGCCTGCCATCGCATCGGCGAGCATCACCTGCTGCTCGCTTAAATCGGACATGCGAAACTCCTGCCGGCGGCGCTGCTTGCGAAGGTAATCGTAGGCCGCGTTCACCGTCAGACGGTACAGCCACGGTTCAAAGACCTCTTCCTTCCGGAGCTGATCGAGCGAAAAATACAGCCGCAGGAAAACTTCCTGCGCGACGTCCTCGACATCTTCCGGACGGGCGATCAAACGAGTGATCGTCCCCAGAATCCGCTTCCTGTAGGCCAGTACGATTTCGTTGAACGCCGCGCTGTCGCCTTTCTGCGCCCGCGTGATCAGATCGAAATCAACCAGCATGCCGCACCCTGGACCCGGCCGGCAGCCAAGTTGCGAGATCCTGCTTCCGATTTGTAAGGCGTACCAGCAAGTAGACAGGTTACAAGGCTTTGATCGCGAACGCAAAAGCCGGCAAACGGAGCGGAGGGCGGAGTTGCCCTGTTCCAGTACGGCTGTGACAAGTCGCCGGAAAAGTCCACGGTTCCTTCTGCTGCTACCATTATTCCAGATGTCCGCGAAACGTGCGCTGATTACGGGAATTACCGGTCAGGACGGGTCTTATCTCTCGGAACTGCTTCTTTCTAAGGGATATGAGGTTCATGGGCTGGTCCGGCGGGTGGCCCTGGAGGATCCCGATCACCGGTTGGGGCGGCTCCGCGAGGTCCGCGACCGGCTGGTGCTCCACGCGGCGTCGCTCGAAAGCTACGCAAGCCTCCACAGGATGATCGAGGAAGTCCGGCCGGAGGAGTGCTATCACCTTGCGGCACAGAGCTTTGTGAGCTACTCCTTCGACGACGAGTTCTCCACCCTGAACACCAATATCAACGGCACCCACTACCTGTTGGCAAGCCTGAAATCGTTGGTTCCGGGGTGCCGCTTCTACTTCGCGGGGTCGAGCGAGATGTTCGGGCTGGCGGACCGGGTCCCGCAGGACGAGCGGACCCATTTCCACCCCCGGTCCTCCTACGGGATCAGCAAGGTAGCAGGCTTCGACCTGACCCGTAACTACCGTGAGGCCTATGGGATGTACGCCTCCAGCGGGATCCTGTTCAACCACGAGTCGCCACGCCGGGGGTTTGAGTTCGTCACCCGCAAGATCACTGCGGGAGTGGCCCGCATCCTGGCCGGACGCAGCAGCGAACTGCGGCTGGGCAACCTGGACGCGCAGCGCGACTGGGGCCACGCCCGGGAGTATGTGGACGCCATGTGGCGCATGCTGCAACAGCCCGTGGCGGACGATTACGTGGTGGCAACCGGCGAGTGCCACTCGGTCCGGGAGTTCGTCGAACTGGCCTTCTCGCACGTCGGGCTGGACTACCGGAAATACGTGGTCAGCGACCCGCAACTCTATCGTCCGGCAGAAGTTAACCTGCTTCGGGGCGATGCCTCGAAGGCCCGGCGGGTGCTCGACTGGACGCATCGGGTGGGCTTTGGGGACCTGGTCCGTGAGATGGTGGACGAAGATTGCCGGGCGCTGGGCGTGGCCCGGCCTCCGGCGAGCTAGCGGTACAGTCCGCGACACCGTCCATGCCCAAGCGTTGGCAATTCAGACAAAATTTTTATTATCAATTGCTTGGCGGAATCAGTTTGCGAGCGTGGAGCATGATCTGCTTGACATTGCAGGACATGTCTAGCTTGCGTCCAAACGACACGATATGCTTGCGTCCCCGGTATCAGGCCGGGACGGGGACCAGGCACTGTCCCTTTCGGCTGGAAAACATGGTTCAGCGCAAGAGGGCCGACTTCAGTAAGCTGTCTATGACCCGTCGGAAACGCTCGAGGTCGGCCTCCGGAACGCGGCCGAAGACCAGAAAATGGGCGCGGTCGGTTTCGACCCAGGTCAGGTACTCTACCGTGGCCACGCCGGCGGCCGTGAATTCGCCGATACAGCTTCTTGCCGGGGATCCGCTTACGGTCCGCGGAAGGCAACCGTCGGGGCGCGCGCGATAGTTCAGGCCTTCGCCGGCTCGCTGGGCGACCTTGGCGTCCATCGCCCCAGCCAGGTTCCGCTGCCGCCCGGCCGGCGCCGCATCTTCTCCGGGTGCCCGCGGGCGGTAATAGATGGACACGGCCGCCGGGGTGTCGGGGCTATCCAGGTTCAAAGTGGTCTCACGGTCGCCCCAACGGGTTGCCTGCCCGATCTTCCACGCGGCGGGCAGAGTAAGGCGCATGCCGTACTCGGGATCGGTGTATTCGCGGGCGCCGGATTCGGTGGTGGCGACCGTATAGGCAACCCCGAGGTTGCGGCGCGCGGCCGTGGTCCGCTCGACGAACAGGATGGCGTCGTAGGCGGCGCTTGCCCGCAACTGCCCCATCAAGGCAAAGGGCTGGTTTTCGTAATAGATCGCGCCGATACTGCGGGAGGAGTGCGGCGCGGCCAGCCAAGCCGCGGCGGGTTCTGGGGCGCCGCGCAGGTCCAGCGCAAACAGCGGAAGGCCGGAGGCGGCAAGCATGGCGTCGAAGCTGCCGGCGGGAGCGGGCGGTACCGTGAAGTCCTTGAGCAGGCGCTTCTCCTGGCTAATCGCCTGGAACGACCCCTGGTTGAAGGCGAAGCCGAAGACCACGATCTCCGGTCCGTAGATTTTGGACAGCGCTGCTCCCATCGATGGATATGAACCCTGGCGGGTAACGTGGCCGTTGTGCGCCCAGAGGACGATCTTCGCCTTCGGGTTCCGGTCCAGAATCCACTTCACGTTGGCCGCCATGCTGGCATCGCGCGACACCTCCCCGGTACGCATCTGCATGCATTGCAGGACGACGCGCGCGTTTTGTACGGCCCACTCGATCTCGGGCGGCGCGAGGTCCTTCCGCGCGTAGACTTCGCGCGAGCTTTCCAGGCGCTGCAGCACCAGCTTCCAGGCGGCGGCCGCCACCTGCGGATCGATCGCGTTGGGATCCGCCTTGGGCACGCCGATGAAGGCGATGCGCAGGCTGTGTTTACCGCTGTGGACGACCTGGTCGTCGAGCGAAGCGCGGTAGCCATCGCCGCCGGCGAAGTAGCCGTTGAGCGATTCGAAGTCGAGATCGAAGCGCGGGGACCGGTAGGGCTTGCCGTCGAGTTCAATGGCGAAGCTGTCGAACCACGCGGTCCCTTCGCCGGGGAAGAGCGCGCCGAAATTGATGTTCGTGGCGTTGGCCGCAACCGGCAGTTCGATGCTGTACTCGGTCCACGGAGTTGTGCCGGTGACGCCGCGGGTCTGCATGTTGTCGAAGGCAAGCACGCCGGAGGGGCCATCGACGCGCCACCACAATCCGGCGAATCCTTTGGTGACGTTCTCAGTGCGGATGTAGCCGTGGAAGCGGACGCGCCTGCCGGCGGCGTCATCCACCGGGAAGGTCGCGGTAGCCACGCCGAAGTTCTGCGCGCGCCGCGGTTGAGACGGGGCGGTGGAGAGGCTCTGCGCTTTGGCGATCTCCGCCAGGTACTCCGGGTCGGCTTTAGCCACGAAATCGCGCGCGATGCCGGCGGCTACCGTGGGGGTCTGCATGTCGAAGCCGGTGAATTCGACGCGGCCCTTACCGGAGCGGTTGTACTCGCGCATCCAGCGCACCATGTCGAGCACTTCCTCGGTGTTCCAGGTCCAGAAGTACATTCCCTGGATGAGCTTGGCCGGATCGCCCTGGCCGTTGAGGACGTAATCGTTGAGCCGGTACGCCTCGGGCATGTTGGCTTCGATCGAGAAGATGCTGAAGCCCATCCGGGAGACCAGAAACTCCAGCATGCGGTGCTTGAGCTGGAAGAATTCGCGCGAGCCGTGGGTGGCCTCGCCAAGGGAAACGATACGGGCATCGCCGACGATCTTGCTGAGCGGCTGCATGTCGGCGAAGCCGTGGCCGGCCTCGGGCGTTGCGAGGCGCACGGCGTGGGAGCGGATCCAATCGACGACTGGAACGTCCTCGGCGCAGAGCGGCGCCGCGAGCAGCAGGATGGCGGCAAGTAACCGGATCACTCTTAGGGCCCGTCCTTTCAGACTTGCTGGTCCGATGATACATCGCGGCAGCGCGCGATGGCCGGCCTGGAGCCTCTGGTAGCCTGAAGGTATGGAGTTTTCCGAATCGGTATTCGCGACGCGTTTCGGCATCACGCGGCACGACCTGGAGGGCTATCTCTCCGAGGCTCTGTCGCACGGCGGGGATTACGCGGACCTCTACTTCGAGTATTTGCAGACCAGCAGCATCTCGATCGATGAGTCCATGGTGAAGAGCGCGGCGCAGGGCGTCTCCATGGGAGTGGGTGTGCGGGTGATCGCCGGGGAGCGCACCGGATACGCGTATAGCGACGACCTCGCGCCCGAGAAGATCCGCAAAGCGGCGAGGGTGGCGGCGTACATCGCCGGCGGTCCGAGCAAGGTGGAGAAGTTCGACCTGAGCGAGGGGCGGCGGCACAATCTGTACCCGGTGGTGACCGCTCCCACCGAGACCGCGTTCAGCGAGCGGGTGGAACTGGTCAAGCGGGCGGACCGCGCGGCGCGCGCTTGGGATTCGCGCATCTTCCAGGTGCAGGCGATGTACGCCGACAACCTGCGGCAGGTCATGGTGGCGACGTCGGAAGGGGTCCTCACCGTGGATCGCCAGCCGCTGGCGAGGATGAGCGTGTGGGCGCTGGCGCGGCAGGGCGAAGGAGCGCCGCAGCGCGGCCACGCGGGCGGCGGAGGAAGAGTGGAGTTGGGCTACTTCCTCAACGAAAAGACTCCGGAGCACTTCGCGGCGGAGGCGGCGCGCGAGGCCGTCACCATGCTGGATGCGGTGGAGGCGCCGGCCGGCGAGATGACGGTGGTGCTGGGTCCGGGCTGGCCGGGAATCCTGCTGCACGAAGCGGTGGGACACGGGCTGGAAGCCGATTTCAACCGCAAGGGCGTGTCGGCGTTCAGCGGGCGCGTAGGGCAGAAGGTGGCCAGCGAACTGTGCACCGTGATCGACGACGGCACCATCGGCGGGCGGCGCGGGTCGCTCAACGTGGACGACGAAGGGCAGCCCACGCAGAAGAACGTCCTGATCGAAAACGGCGTGCTGCGCGGCTACCTGCAGGACAAGCTTTCGAGCCGCCTGCTGCGCAGCGAATCCACCGGCAGCGGGCGCAGGGAAAGCTACGCGCACATCCCCATGCCGCGTATGACCAACACCTTCATGCTGGCCGGGGAAAGCGACCCCGCGGAGATTATCCGGTCGGTCCCGAAGGGGCTGTACTGCGCGAATTTCGGCGGCGGGCAGGTGGACATCACCAGCGGCAACTTCGTGTTTTCCGCGTCGGAGAGCTACTGGATCGAGGACGGCAAGCTGACGCGTCCGGTGCGCAACGCGACCCTCATCGGCAACGGGCCGGAGGCGCTCAAGTACGTGAGCATGGTGGGGAGCGATCTCAAGCTGGACGAAGGCATCGGCATCTGCGGGAAGGAAGGGCAGAGCGTGCCGGTGGGCGTCGGGATTCCGACGATCAAGATCGACCGTATGACCGTGGGAGGAACGGCGTGAACCCAGAGAACCTGATGGAGATGGCGCAGGACATCGTGCGCCGGGCCGGGGCCGCCGGCGCGAGCGATGCCGAGTGCACCATTTCGGAGGGCGACGAATTCGGCGTCAACGTGCGCATGCGCGAGGTGGAGAGCCTCAAGGAGGCGGGCTCGCGCGGCGCGGGACTGCGCATCCTGATCGGCAAGCGCACGGGGTCGTCGTACACCAGCGATCTTTCGCTCGAGGGCATCGAGCGGCTGGTGCGGTCGGCGATCGAACTGGCCGATATCACGACCGAGGATCCGCACGCGGGACTACCCGAACCGGAAGAGTTGGGCAAGATCGAGGGCGATCTCGGCCTCTACCGCCCCTCGGTAGCGGACCTGGAGACGGCCTTCAAGATCGAGGCCGCCCGCCGCACGGAGGAAGCCGCGCTGACGGCCGATCCGCGGATCTCGAACTCGGAGGGCGCGAGTTTCGACAGCAACCTGGGGCGGCACGTGTTCGTCAACTCGCGCGGCTTCGCGGGAGAGTACCGCTCGAGCTACTGTTCGCTGAGCACCTCGCCGGTGGCCAGGGACGGCGAATCGATGGAGCGCGATTACTGGTACACGATGGCGCGCGATTTCGCCGGGCTGGAGCCGGCGGAATCCGTGGGGCGCACGGCCGCGATGCGCGCCGTCCGGCGCCTCAAGCCGGTGAAGCTGGAGACCCGCAAGGTGCCGGTGGTGTTCGAGCCGCGCACAGCGCGCTCGCTACTGGACAACATTTTCGAAGCGGTTCACGGCATGAGCATCTACCGCCACGAGAGTTTCCTGGCCGGGAAACTCGGGGAGAAGGTGGCGCACGAGGACGTGACCGTGATCGACGACGGCACGCTGCCCGGGCTGTTCGGCACCTCGCCGTTCGACGACGAGGGCGTGCCCTCGCGGCGCACAGTGGTGATAGAGCACGGCGTGCTCCGGAACTACCTGCTCAACACCTACGCGGCGCGCAAACTCGGGATGAAGACCACCGGCAACGCGGCGCGCGGGCTGGCGGGGAACGCCGGGATCGGGCACGGAAACTTTTTCCTGGAAAAGGGCGTCCAAACGCCGGAGCAGATTCTGAAAGGGATCCGGGACGGATTCTACGTGACGGAACTGATGGGTTTCGGCGTCAACATCGTGACCGGGGATTATTCGCGGGGCGCCGTGGGACTCTGGATCCGCGACGGCGAGCTGGCGTTTCCGGTGAGCGAGGTGACCATCGCGGGGAATCTGCGCGATATGCTCATGGGTATCGAGGCCGTCGGCGGCGACCTGGAGTTCCGCGGTTCCATGGCGGCGCCGACCTTGAAGATCGGAGAAATGACGGTTGGCGGCAAATAAGGCAACAGCCACGAAGGACTCCATACCGCCGCTGGCGATTGTGATCAGCCTGGTGCTCGCGCTGGGGATTGCGGGGTTTGTGTTTCTGGAACGCGCGTCGCGGCAGCCGCCCCCGGCCCCGCCGCCGCTGACTCCGGAAGCCAAGGCGTACGTGAAGAATCTCCGCCTGGCCAACGTGGACATGAAGGCTCAGGAGAGCTTCCTCAAGCAAAGCGTGGTGGAGATCACGGGCGAAATCAGCAATGCCGGCGACCGCGCGCTGAGGACGGTGGAATTGTACTGCGTGTTTTACGACGTGGCCGGACAAGTGGTGGCGCGCGAGCGGGTGCCGATCGTAAACACGCAGATGGGGGGCCTCTCGCCGGGGGAGACGAAGGGCTTCCGCATGCCGTTCGATGCGCTGCCCACCAGTTGGAACAACGTGATGCCACAACTGGTGATCGCGGGCATCACGTTTCAGTAAGTCGCCCGGCCGCCTCAGCGCGCCGGTGTCACGAGTTGCTGCACGCGCGAGGGCGCGGCGGCCGGTTTGCGGCGTAGCGCGACGCGGGCACGCTCCATGTAGATGTAGAACACCGGCGTGATGTAGAGCGTCAGCAACTGCGACACAACCAGTCCGCCGACTACCGCCAGACCCAGCGGGCGGCGCGCCTCGCCACCGGCGCCGATGCCGAGTGCGATCGGCATGGTCCCGGCCAGGGCCGCCATGGTGGTCATCATAATGGGGCGGAAGCGGACCAGGCAGGCTTCGTGGATCGCCTGCGCGGGATCGGTACCGTGCAGTCGCTGGGCTTCGAGCGCGAAATCGATCATCATGATCGCGTTCTTCTTCACGATTCCGATCAGCATGATGATGCCGACGAACGAGTAGATATTCAATTCGTCGCGGAAGATGAGCAGCGTCAATAGCGCGCCCAGTCCGGCGGAGGGCAGCCCGGAGAGAATCGTCAGCGGGTGAATGAAGCTCTCGTACAGGATGCCCAGCACCATGTAGATCACCAGGATGGCCATGACCAGCAGCAGCCCCATGCCGCCCAGCGAAGACTGGTAGGCGGCGGCCATGCCCTGGAAGCTGGTGCGGACGGTGTCGGGCAGAGTCTCCACGGCGAGCGCCTCCACACGATCCACCGCGTCGCCCAGCGCCACGCCGGGCGCGAGGTTGAAGGAGATGGTCACCGCCGGCAACTGCCCGAGGTGGGCCACGGTGAGCGGCGCCACGTCCTTGCGCAGACGCGCGAGGCCGGACAGCGGCACGGGCCTGCGGGCGGTCCCGGTGAGGTAGAGCAGGTTCAGCGCATCGGGGTTGCCCTGGTATTTGGGCAGCAGTTCCATGATGACCTGGTAGTCGTCGGTGGGGGTGTAGATGCTGGAGACCTGGCGCGACCCGTAGGCGTTGTAGAGGGCGCTCTCCACGTGGTCGGCGGTCAGCCCGAGGGCAGCGGCGCGGTCGCGGTCGATCTCCACGATGACCTGAGGGCTGGAGATCTGCAGGTCGCTGTTGACGTCGGTGAGTCCGGGGACTTCGCGGACGCGGGTTTCGAACTCCGCGGCGGCGCGGTAGAGCGTGTCGATATCCGGCGCCTGCAGTGTGTACTGATAGAGGCTGCGGCTGACCTGTCCGCCGATGCGCACCAGCGGCGGGTTCTGCAGATAGGCGCGGATGCCGGGTACCGCGTTGAGCTTGGGGCGCAGGCTTTCGATGATTTGCTCCGGCGTCATGGAGCGCTCTTCGCGTGGCTTCAGGCGCAGGAAGAGCCGACCGGCGTTGCCGCCGCTGGCACCCATTCCGCCGCCGCCCGCGTTGGAGGAGAAGGCGGCCACGTTCGGGTCGGCGGCCACAATCGCGGCCACGGCGCGCTGGCGCTCCACCATGGCTTCGAAGGAGGTGTCCTGGGCGGCTTCGGTGGAGCCGGAAATCTGCCCGGTGTCCTGGTTGGGGATGAACCCCTTGGGCACCTGGCGATACAGGTAGACGGTCGCGACCAGGGTCGCCAGAGCGGTCGCCATGGTGATCGCATGGTGACGCAGCACGCCGCGCAGGGTCCAGTTGTAGAGGTCGCGCAGGGCGTCGAAGGTCCGCTCCAGGCCGCGCTGGCACCAGTTCTGGCGCGCATCGGGCGGCCGCAGGAAGCGGCTGCACAACATGGGTGTGAGGCTGAGGGAGACGAAACCGCTAATCAGGATGGCCACGCTGATGGTGACCGCGAACTCGTGGAACAACCGCCCCATGATGCCGCCCATGAAGAGCACCGGGATGAAGACCGCGGCCAGTGACAGCGTCATGGAGAGAATGGTGAAACCGACCTGTCCGCCGCCTTCGATCGCGGCCTGCATGCGCGTCTTGCCCATCTCCGCGTGGCGCACGATATTCTCCAGCATGACGATGGCGTCGTCCACCACGAAGCCGACCGAAAGCGTGAGCGCCATCAGCGATAAGTTATCCAGCGTGTATCCGGCCAGGGACATGGCGGCGAAGGTGCCGACGATCGACATGGGCAGAGCCAGGCTGGGAATCGCGGTAGCCGACAGGTTGCGCAGGAAGAGGAAGATCACCAGCACCACCAGACCGACCGTGAGCAGCAGGGTGAACTTCACGTCGTCGACCGATTCGCGGATGGATTCGGAGCGGTCGTAAAGGACGTCCAGGTTCACGGAAGGCGGCATCTGCGAGCGGAAATCGGGCAGCAGGCGGCGGATGCGGTCCACCACCTCGACCGTGTTGGTCCCGGGTTGCCGCTGCACCATGAGCCCGATGGAGCGCGTGTCGTTGAACCATCCGGCGACCTTGTCGTTCTCTACGCTGTCGATGACGGCGCCGAGTTCCTCGAGCCGCACCGGATTGCCGTTGCGGTAAGCGACGATCATCGGGCGGTAGGCGGCGGCGTTGAACAGTTGTCCGGTGGCTTGCACGGTGAAGGCCTGCTTGCGGCCCCACAGCGTGCCCGTCGGACGATTGACGTTGTTCCTTTCGAGCGCCGACTGGACCTCATCGATGGAGATGTTGCGTGCGGCGAGCAGGTTGGGATCGAGCTGCGCACGCACGGCGAACTTCTGGCCGCCCATCACGTTGACCTGCGCCACGCCATTGATCATGGAGACGCGCTGGGCAATCATGGTTTCGGCGTAATCGTCCACGGTGGAAAGCGGCAGCGTGGGCGAGTACAGGTTGAGGTAGAGGATGGGCGCGTCCGCCGGGTTGACCTTGCGGAACGTGGGCGGGTTGGGCATGCCCGGCGGCAGGCGGCGCAGGGCGGCGGAGATGGCGGATTGCGCATCCTGCGCGGCGGCGTCCAGCGAGCGGTCCAGGGAGAACTGCAGGGTGATGCTGGTGGAGCCGCGCGAACTGGTGGACGTCATCGAGTCCAAGCCGGGGATGGTGGAGAACTGGCGCTCCAGGGGGGTGGCCACGGACGCGGCCATGGTCTCCGGGCTGGCTCCGGGCAGGGAGGCGTTGACCTGGAGAGTGGGGAAATCGACGTTGGGCAGATCGCTCACCGGCAGAGACCGGTAACCGGCCACGCCGAATACGACGATTCCCAGCATGAGCAGCGTGGTCATCACCGGGCGGTGAATGAAGATCGCTGTCAGATTCATCGGGACGCCTCCTTATTATTAGGAGAATCCGGCCGTTAATGCGCTGTAGTCGTCCATGCTCATGGTACCCGGGCGAGGCGCGAACCTCAAGTGGCCAGGCCGCGGCGGGCGCGGCGGCTCTGGCAGAATCGGGTTATGTCGAATGTGCAGATCTTCGGGTTGAAGGGCTCGCACGCCACGCGGGCGGCCGAGCGATTCTTCAAGGAGCGGCGCATCCCCATCCAGTACGTGGACCTGAAGCAGAAGCCGATGGCGCCGGGGGAGATCCGCCGCTTCACGGACCGCTACGGGCTTGCCGGGCTGCTGGATACCGACGGCAGGGAGTACGTCGAAGGCGGCCTCAAGTACCTGAAGATGACCGACGCGGAGTTGCTGGCGCGCATCGAGCGCGAGCCGAAACTGCTGCGCCTGCCGCTGGTTCGCGGCGGCAAACTGGTCAGCGTGGGGCAGGACGAGGAAGCGTGGAAGGCGATGGCGGCGGCGATGGCTGCCGCGAAGTGAGCGCGTAGCCGCGCGCTGCGCGGTGTTACCCTGCGTCCATGCAGCGAAGGAAATTCCTACAGGCGGCCGGAGCGGTCGGCGTGATGGCGGCGCAGGCGGCGCCCCAGACAGCGGCGACGGACGACCGCGCCTACTGGGTCGCGACCATGAGCCGCATCGCCGAGCCGGTGCTCACCAACCTGGCGGCGGGGACGCTGAAAAAGAATATGCCGGTCGAGTCGGTGGGCAATATCGCGGACCGGCGCCGTTATACCCACCTGGAGGCCATCGGACGGCTGCTGAGCGGGATCGCACCGTGGCTGGAAGCGCCGCTCGAAGCCGGGGCGGAGCGGGACCTGCAACAACGCTACGCGGACCTGGCGAGGCGCGGCTTGCGCAACGCCGCCGATCCGCAATCGCCCGATTTCCTGAATTATCACGAAGGCCAGCAGCCACTGGTGGATTGCGGCTTTCTGGGACAGGCGATCCTGCGCGCGCCCGGCGAGTTGTGGGGGAAACTGGACGGGGCGACGAAAAAGAACCTGGCAGCGGCGCTGAAATCGTCGCGCGCGATCACACCCGGACAGAACAACTGGCTGCTCTTCTCTGCGACGGTGGAGGCGGCGCTGGCGGCGATGGGCGAGCCGTTCGACGCCATGCGCATCGACTACGCGGTGCGCGCGCACCAGCAGTGGTACGTGGGCGACGGGTTGTACGGCGACGGTCCCCGCTTCCACTGGGACTACTACAACAGCTTCGTGATCCAGCCCATGCTGGTGGACGTGCTGCGTACCATGGAATCGCGGGTGCGGACGTGGCAGCCCTTAAGGGCTACCGTAATGGAGCGGGCCCGCCGGTACGCGGCCATTCAGGAACGCCTGATCTCGCCGGAGGGGACGTATCCGGCGATCGGGCGGTCCATCGCCTATCGTACCGGAGCGTTCCAGTTACTGGCGCAGATGGCCCTTTTGGGGGAGTTGGCGGAGCCGCTGACGCCGCCCCGGGTGCGTGCGGCATTGACCGCGGTGATGCGGCGCGTGCTGGAAGCGGCGGGGACGTTCGACGCCTCCGGCTGGCTGACCGTGGGCTTGTGCGGGCATCAGCCGCACCTTGGGGAGGCCTATATCTCCACGGGAAGCTTATACTTATGCGCCGGCGTCTTCTTGCCGCTGGGGCTCGGGCCGGGGGAGGCGTTCTGGAAGGCGCCCGCCGAGGATTGGACCAGCCGGCGCCTGTTTCGCGGCGAGGACGCCCCCGCCGACCACGCCATTTCCGTCTAAAGTACTGAATCACGATTCCGTACGATTGATTGGAAAGGCACTTGCAAGAAAAACCCGAACATTTTAAGATAACAGAGTAACTTTACTCCGAATTAGCGGGGGTTTCTGTGATCTATTCGCGCTCGGCCGAGTACGCAATTCGAGCCTTTGTCCACCTGGCGCAGGTGCCCGACGGCAAATACGCCATGGTGAAAAACATCGCGGAGCAGGAAGACATTCCCGCTCATTTCCTCGCGAAAATTCTGCAACAGCTCGCACGCAAAGGGCTGCTACGTTCCAGCAAGGGGCCGACGGGCGGTTTCGCCCTCAAGGTGGATTCGGCCGAAATCCGCCTGCTCGACATCGTCGAGGCCCTCGACGGGCTGGCTCCGTATCAGCAGTGCGCCAGCGGGTTGAGCGAATGCTCCGACGATATGCCCTGCTCCATGCACGATAGCTGGATCAACCTGCGTTCGCGTATCATGGATTATTTGGGGCGCAACACGATCGCCGACCTTGCCAAGGCGCTGGACCAGAAGAAGAAGTCTCTGGCGCTGCAGAAGAAGAGCAAGTCCAAGCGGCCGGCTGCAGCCAAGCGGGCGTAGTTCGCATCTAAAGAAGCGGAGGCAAAATGGGGTCTGTTCTTGTCCCCATGGTGGTCGAGCAGACCAGCCGTGGGGAACGCGCGTACGATATTTATTCCCGGCTGCTGAAGGAGAACATCATCTTCCTGGGGACTCCGATTGACGACCAGGTCGCCAATCTGATCATCGCCCAGTTGCTGTTCCTGGAAGCCGAGGATCCCGAGAAAGACATCTCGATCTACATCAACTCGCCGGGCGGTTCGATCACCGCCGGACTGGCGATTCTGGACACCATGGCCTTCATCCGGCCGGACATCGTCACCATCTGCGTCGGGCAGGCGGCTTCGATGGCGGCGGTACTGCTGGCCAAGGGGACCAAGGGCAAGCGCTTCAGCCTGCCGAATTCGCGCATCATGATTCACCAGCCCAGCATGCAGGGACTGGCCGGACAGGCGGCGGATATCGACATCTACGCCCGCGAGATCCTGCGCATGCGCGAGATCCTCAACACCATGCTGGCGGACGCCACCGGGCAGACCATCGACCGGGTGGCCAAGGATGTGGACCGCGATTACATCATGGAGCCCGATCAGGCCGTGCAGTACGGCATGATCGACCGTGTCATCGCGAGCCGGGATCTGGCGCCGGTAGCGGTAAAGGGCTAAACTGGCGTGTGGGGCCGGCCTCCCTGGCCGGCCCTCTATCGCCATGCCGAAAATTCTCCTCGCCACCATACTCCTCGCGGGAGTTCTGCCCGCCCAGCAACTCTGGTACAACAAGCCCGCTCAAATCTGGACAGACGCTCTGCCGGTCGGCAACGGGCGCATGGGCGCCATGGTCTTCGGCGGCGTGGCCCACGAACGCATTCAGTTCAACGAAGACACGGTCTGGACCGGCGAGCCTCACGACTACGCCCACAAGGGCGCCGCGAAGTATCTGCCGCAGATCCGCGAACTTCTCTGGGAGGGCAAGCAGAAGGAAGCCGAAGACCTCGCCATGAAGGAGTTCATGAGTGAACCCCTGCACCAGAAGGCCTACCAGGCGCTGGGCGACCTGCTGATCGACATCCCGGGCGCGGAGAACGCGACCAACTATAAGCGCTGGCTCGATCTCGATACCGGGATCGCCACCACCGAGTTCACGGCCAATGGGATCACCTGGCGCCGCGAAGTGCTCGCCAGCTATCCGGCCAACGCGGTGATCGTGCACGTCACCTCCAGCAAGCCGGCCGAATTCACCGCCACGCTGAAGTGCGCGCACGCCAACTGCAAGGACGGCGCCTCCATGAGCGGGCAGGTGGAAGACTCGGCGATCCGTTTCGACGCGCGACTGGAGCGCCGCAAGCAGGGCAACTCGACGACCCTGATCCTGGTGGCCGCCACGAATTTCAAGAACTACCGCGACGTCTCGGCCGACCCGGAGCAGCGCAACGCCGCGACGCTGGCCGCGTTGAAGGGAAAATCCTACCAGACGCTGCGCGCCGCTCACGTCCGCGACCACGAGGCGCTGTTCCGGCGCGTGACCATCGATCTCGGCACGTCGCCGGCGGCGGCGCTCCCCACCGACGAACGCATCGCCGCTTTCGCCAAGGGCAACGACCCGGCGCTGGTCGCGCTTCTGTTCCAGTACGGGCGCTACCTGATGATCGGCTCCTCGCGTCCCGGCGGACAGCCGGCCAATCTGCAGGGCCTATGGAACGAATCCAACAAGCCCGCGTGGGACAGCAAGTACACGATCAACATCAACACCGAGATGAACTACTGGATGGTGGGCCCGGGGAACCTGCTGGAGTGCCAGTTGCCTCTGTTCGAAGCGCTCAAGGATCTCTCGCAATCCGGCGCCGTCGTGGCGAAGGAGCACTACAACGCACGCGGCTGGGTGGTGCACCACAATTTCGACCTGTGGCGCGGCGCGGCCCCCATCAACGCCAGCAACCACGGCATCTGGGAGACGGGCGGCGCATGGCTCTCCACGCACCTGTGGGAACAGTACCTGTTCAGCATGGACAAGCAGTTTCTGCGCGACACCGCATACCCGCTGATGAAGGGCGCGGCCACGTTTTTCGTGGACGCGCTGGTGAAGGATCCCAAAACCGGTTATCTCTACACCGGGCCGAGCAATTCGCCGGAGCAGGGCGGACTGGTGATGGGCCCGACCATGGATCGCGAAATCGTGCGCGCGCTCTTCGGCGACGTGATCATGGCGTCGAAGATCCTGGATGTCGATAAGGAACTGCGCGCGCAGTTGACCGATATGCGCGCGCGCATCGCCCCGGACCAGATCGGACGTTACGGCCAGTTGCAGGAGTGGATGGAGGATAAAGACGACCCCAAGAACCAGCACCGCCATGTCTCGCATCTGTGGGGCGTCTTCCCCGGCAGCGAGATCACACCCTACGGCACGCCCAAACTGTGGGCGGCGGCGCGGCAGAGCCTGATCTATCGCGGCGACGCGGCCACCGGCTGGAGCATGGGGTGGAAAATCAACCTCTGGGCGCGCTTCCTCGACGGCGACCACGCCTACCGGATCCTGCAGAACCTGATCACGCCGGCGCACGATGGCAGGCCCTCGCGCGCCGGATTGTTCGTGAACATGTTCGACGCGCACCCGCCGTTCCAGATCGACGGCAACTTCGGCGCCGCGAACGGCATCGCCGAGATGCTGCTGCAAAGCCAGGATCCCTACGGCACGGAGACCAGCCTGAGTCCGGTGGAATCGGGCGAGCAGGGCTTCCTGCACCTGCTTCCCGCGCTGCCCTCCGATTTCCCCAACGGCAAGGTGACGGGACTGCTGGCGCGCGGCGGCTTCGAAGTTTCGCTGGCCTGGCAGAACGGCAAACTCGCCAAAGCTACGATCCACGCGAAAGTCGCCAGGCCGCTCAAGGTGCGCTATGCCGGCAACGAAGCGTCGTTCCAGATGAAGGCGGGACAGACCCTGGATATCGGCCCCGACCTGAAATCCCTGTAACCTCGGCCTTCACTCGCGCCGCGCGCTGGTAGCGCAGGCCTCCTTGCCTGCTCTCGCGCCGCACGAAGACCGAGTACTGGTCCGGACCCCCTACCTCGTGAGTTTCCGGAAGCGCTCGTAGGCCGCGTCCCATTCCGCGCTGGGATGCGGTTCCACCGCGGTCAGCTCGAAGGAAGCGCGCACCACCCGGCGCATGTCCGAGAGGCCGCTCAATTCGCCGGCGCCCAGCGCCTGCACCAGGATGTTTCCGATGGCGGTCGCTTCGCCCGGTCCGGCGATGACTTTGCGGCCGGTGCAATCCGCCACGAACTGGTTGAGCAGCGCGTTCTTCGATCCGCCGCCCACGATGTGGATCACTTCGATGCGGCGTCCGGAGAGTGCTTCCAGGTTCTCCATCACGTTGCGGTAGCGCAGCGCGAGGCTCTCCAGGATGGCGCGTGCGTATTCGCCGTGAGTGGCCGGCGCGCTCTGGCCCGTGGCGGCGCAGTGCGCGGCGATCTTGGCCGGCATCCCGCCGGGTTCGAGGAAAGCGTCGGGATCGATCGCCACGGCGAAGGGGCGCGCTTCGGCGGCCATTTTGGCGAGTTGTTCGTAGCTGTACTCGGCGCCTTCCGCCATCCAGTGGCGGCGGCACTCCTGCAGCAGCCACAGCCCGGCGATGTTTTTCAGGAACCGCACCTTGCCGGCGACTCCGACCTCATTGGTGTAGTTCGCGGCCAGCGACGCGGCGTTGATGATGGGCGCATCCAGCTCCAGCCCCATCAAGCTCCAGGTGCCGGAGGAGATGTAGCACCAGTTGTCGCCGCCCTCGCTGGGCACGGCGGCGACCGCGGCCGCGGTGTCGTGCCCGGCGCTGGCGTACACCGGGATGTGCGGGGCTTCGAGCGTCCGGCCGAGCAGCGTGCCGGGCGTCACCAGTGGGCCGAGGATGCCGGCGGGCAGCCCGAGCCGCTCCAGCAGTTTCGTGCTCCACGTCATACTGGCCGGGTCGAAGAACTGCGTGGTGCTGGCGATGGTGGTCTCGCTCCTGGCTTCCCCGGTGAGCCAGTAGTTGAACAGGTCCGGCATGTTGAGCAGGCGCGTGGCGCAGCCCAGCGCGGGCGCGGCGTTCAACTTCTCCGCATAGAACTGGTAGAGCGTGTTGAGCTGCATGAACTGGATGCCGGTGGAGGCGAAGACTTCGTCGCGCGGCACCACGGCGAAGAGCTTCTCCATGACGCCGTTGGTGCGCCCGTCGCGGTAGTGGCGCGGATTGGCGCACAACTGTCCGTCGGCGCCGATGAGCCCGTAGTCCACGCCCCAAGTATCGATGCCGATGCCGTCCAGCGTGAGTTTGCGGTCGCGCACCGCCACCGCGATGCCATGTTGAATCTCGTGCCAGAGCCGCAGCGTATCCCAGTAGAGCGCGCCCAGCAGGCGCACAGGCGTGTTGGGGAAGCGGTGCAGTTCCTCGACAGCGAGTTTGCCGCCCGCGAGGCTGCCCAGAAGCGCGCGCCCGCTCTCGGCGCCGAAATCGAATGCGAGGTAGTGGCTCATGAATTCGCCAGTATAACCCCGTGACCCGCGGCCAGTTGCTATCCTGCCTCCAGAGGGCCAGCCCATGAAATGCCTGCTGTTGCTGCTTGCCGCCGTGGCGTCGGCGCAACCACCCACCCGGATTCTGGTGGCCTATCATTCCCAGACCGGCAACACCGCGAAACTCGCCGAAGCCGTGCGCGGTGGCGCCGCCGGCGTGGAGAACGTGACCGTGACCCTGCGCAAGGCGGACGACGTAAAGGACGAAGACATTCAGCAGGCCGACGGCATCGTGGTGGGCACACCGGTGCACTGGTCCAACCTCTCGGCCGAGAGCAAGCGGTTGCTGGACCACATCGGCGCCGTGCTGAGCAAGGATAAAAGCCTGGGCGATGGGCGCACCGCGGGCGCGTTCTGCACCGGCGGCGGGGTCGCCATGGGCAAGGACCTGGCGCGCATCTCCATCCTCTCGGCGTTCCTCACCATGCGGTTCATCGTGATCGGCGGCGTGGATGGTTACGGCTTCGGCACGCTCGGGCCGCAGGCCACCACCGGACCCGACGATCCCGGGATCAGTGACAAGGAGACCGCCGAGGCGCGCGATTTCGGACGCCGTTTCGCTCTCTTCACCCGCCGTTTCCGCACCGCGAAATAGGGCCGCGCGCCGTCTCTGGCATGATGGAAGGAGACTTTCATGCGAGACGGCGAGATATATGGCCAAGCAGACCGGACACGACCTGTTGACGCAACGGCCGCGCCGTCCCAGACAATTCGGAATCCGTCTCATCTGGTACCGGCTCGCGGCGCTGCTGGCCGTTCTCGGCCCGGGCTTCATCACCGCTAACGTAGACAACGATCCCGGCGGCATCCTCACGTACTCCCAGGCCGGCGCCAAGTACGGCTACGCGCTGTTGTGGACGCTGGTGCCGACCACCATCGCGCTCATCGTGGTGCAGGAGATGGCGTCGCGCATGGCGGTGGCCACCGGCAAGGGCCTCTCCGACCTGATCCGCGAAGAGTTCGGCCTGCGCATCACTTTCTTCACCATGATCGTGCTGGCCATGGCCGACCTCGGCAACATCTTCGCCGAATTCGCCGGGATCGCCTCCGGCATGGGCATCTTCGGCGTCAGCAAATATATCGCGGTGCCGGTCGGCGCGATGATCGTGTGGTACGTGATCGTGCAGGGCTCTTACAAGCCGGTGGAGCGGATCCTGATCCTGTTTTCGTTCGTTTACCTGGCCTACCCGATCTCGGCCTTCTTCGCGCATCCGGACTGGCACACCGCGCTGGTCAAAACCATCGTGCCCGAGTTTCGCTCCGACCCCGCGTACCTCACCATGATGGTGGGGTTGATCGGGACCACCATCACGCCCTGGATGCAGTTCTACCTCCAGGCTTCCATGGTGGAGAAGGGCGTCTCGAAGAAGGATTACCGCCTGGCACGCTGGGACGTGGTGCTGGGCTGCATCGTCACTGATGTAGTGGCATTCTTCATCGTCGTGGCCTGCGCGGCTACGCTCTTCAAGTCCGGACACGGGGCCATCGACGACGCGGCGGAGGCGGCGGTCGCGCTCAAACCCTTCGCCGGACAATTCGCTTCCCTGCTGTTCGGCCTGGGACTGGTGAACGCTTCCCTGCTCTCCGCCGCCATCCTGCCGCTGGCCACGGCATACAACGTGTGCGAGGGCCTGGGCTTCGAATCCGGCGTGGACCGGCGGTTCTCCGAAGCCAGGGTGTTCTACGCGCTGTACACGTTCCTGATCGTGGCCGGCGCCGGCGCGGTGCTGATTCCCAACGTGCCGCTGCTCAAGGTGATCCTGCTCTCGCAGGTCGCCAACGGCGTGCTCATCCCGTTCGTACTGATCTTCATGCTGCTGCTGGTCAATCGCGAGTCCATCATGGGCGACATGCGCAACCGGCCGTGGCAGAACGTCATCGCCTGGACCACGGCGGTGGTTATGATCGCGCTCACCGCGGCGATGCTCTGGACCTCGATCGCCGGCTGAACGCCCGGACGGCTCATTTCGGGCGCTCGTTGAACCCCCGGCCGCCTAAGATCATGGGCGCGCACTTCTCCGCCCGCGCTGCCCGCGTCTTCGCCTGCTTCGCGCCCGAGACATGAAAGATGTACGACTTCCTCCGTCCCGGCGTGAGGGCTTCGAACGCCGCGTTCAGTTTCGGATCCGCGTTCAGCCTCGCCCTCAGTTCCTCGGGTACCACATACTCCGAAGCCTTCTTTAGGAGAACTTTCTTTCCCGACTCCTCGATCTCGATGGCTTCGTGGATGTAACTCCGCAGGGTCGCCTGCAAAGCCGAGATTTCTTTGGAAGAGGTGAACTGAATCCAGCGGCCGGCCTGCGTGCGCCCGATCTTTTGGAGAATCTGCTTCCGGTCCTTCAGCAAGGCACCTTTGAAGAACGAGAGCGCGCAGGCCTCCTTGAGCGGGATGATGATCGCGACGTTCTTCTTCCGGTGGGTGAAGCAGGGCTTACCCCATTTCACCGCCTCGACCAGGCCGCAGTCGAGTGCCACCTTCCTCAGGTTGTCTGTTTCGTTCTGCCAGTTTTTCGCGTAAGGCACCTTCATCGACCCACCCTCTGTGCCACATTCCCATTCGGTTTCACACACAGTATGCCACCGTGCGGGAAAAACCGGGCCCCTGCCCCGCCAAAAAAAAGGGCTTGACACGCGCCTCTATTAGTACTAATTAATTAGTATGCGCAAGCGGAGTACAACCCTTACCGGGCAGGAACTCGAAATCATGAAGATCGTCTGGGAGCGCGAGAGCGCTACCGTGCGCGATGTCTACGAAGCGCTGCTGGAGCGGCGCAAGGTCGCGTACACGACGGTCATGACGATGATGAAGATCCTGGAACAGAAGGGGTATCTGCGCAAGCGGCAGGCCGAACGCGCCTACGTCTACACGCCGGCGCAGCCGCAGCGCAAGGTGATCGGCGCCATGGTGCGCGACTTCGTCAATCGCGTATTCAACGGCAGCGCCGAACCCCTGCTGGTTCACCTGGTGGAAGAGCACGATCTTTCGCCGGAGGAACTGGAAGAAATCGCGCGTCTGCGGAGGAAGTCATGAGCCCGGATCTGATTTGGAGCAACGTAGCGGCCTACTGTCTGCAAATCGGGCTGCTGGTGGGTGTGGCCGGATTTGTTCCGGCGGTGCTGAGCCTGGCGCATCCGCGCCACCGACTGGCTTTCTGGCACATCCTGCTACTGGCGTGCCTGGTGCTGCCGCTGGCCGCTCCGTGGCGGCAGGAGACGATCGTGGCGACGCCGGTGGCTGCGCCCGTGCCCGCGGCGGCGCCCCTCGCGGCCATGCCGGCGGCGCCCCGCGCCATCCCGTGGAACCGGATTGTGTTGTACGCGCTGGCCGGCGGCGCCGTGCTGCGCCTGCTCTGGCTCGCCGGAGGACTCTGGCGCCTGCGCCTCTACCGCCGGCGTTCGACGCCGCTGGAGCCGCCGCTCTCCTGGAGCGTCGAGGCCGACCTGCGGCTCTCCGCGGACGTGGCCAGCCCGGTCACGTTTGGCGCGCGGCATCCGGTGGTGCTGCTGCCGGCGAACTTCCCCGAACTCGACGGGCCCACGCAGGAGGCCGTCCTGTGCCATGAAATCGTGCACGTGCGCCGCAAGGACTGGCTGGTCGCGCTGACCGAGGAACTGGTGCGCAGCGTGTTCTGGTTCCATCCGGCGATCTGGTGGCTGCTCGGCGAAATCGGCCTGGCGCGCGAGCAGTCGGTGGACCGCGAGGTCGTCGAAATGACGCGCCTGCGCGAAGAGTACGTGGACGCGCTGCTGGCCATCGCTGGCGCGAAACCAAGGCTGGACCTCGCTCCCGCGCCCCTGTTCCTGCGCCGGCGCCATCTCAAACACAGAATCGTTTCCATCATGAAAGAGGTACGTATGTCGAAAGCCCGCTCTCTCTCCGCCCTCGCCGCGAGCCTGGGAATCCTGGCCGCGACGTGCTGGCTCGTCACCATGACCTTCCCGCTGGCCGCCGCGCCACAGATGGTGGCCGACGGTCCCGGTGTCACCGTGGACCTCGGCAGCGCCGCGATCATGCACCGCACCAGCGTCATGTATCCGCCCGCGGCGCGCACCGCCAGGGTCGAGGGCACCGTGCTGGTGGACGCCACGCTGGATAGCGCCGGCAACGTGGTGGACGCGCGTATCGTCAGCGGCCCGGTGGAACTGCGCCGCGGCGTGCTGCAAAGCGTCCTCCAATGGCACTTCTCCAATGAGGGCGGTCCTGCGACGCGGCAGATCGGCGTCACGTTCAAGGTACCGGAGACGCCGGCCACGGTGGCCGCGGCGCCCCTCGCCGCCATCCGCCGCGACACGGCGCCCTCGGCTACGGCGGCGGCGCCGCGTGCGGGCGTCCCCGGCGGCGTCGTGGGCGGCATCGTGGGCAGCGTGCCCGCGGGAACGATCGTCCGCATGAACCAGCGGCCTTCCCTGGAGGGCAAGGCGCTGAAGCAGGTCGCCATTCTGGGGCTCACCGACGAGGCGAAGACCCGCCTCGCTTCGCGCCTGCCGGTGCACGAAGGCGAAGTCCTCGCCGCCGACAGCTACCAGCGCACGGTGGACGCGGTCCGCGATTACGACGAGCACCTGATGGTGGGGCTGAAGACGGATTCGGATGAGAGTGTCAGCTTCGTCATCTCCGCACCCGGCCTCAGCGGCTCCGCGATGCTCGGCGCCTACAGCCCGCTGGCGGCGTTGACGCCGGCGGCAACGCCCGACTTGCCGCCGCCGGCGCCCGGCACGAAGCGCATCACCATCGGCGGCAACGTGCAGTCCTCCAAACTGGTTCAGCAGCCCCGCCCGACGTACCCGCCGCTGGCCAAGCAGGCGCGCATCATGGGAGTTGTGAAGCTCCAGGCGGTGATTAACGCCGATGGCACCATGAAGAATCTCGCGGTGATCAGCGGGCACCCGCTGCTGATACCGGCGGCTCTCGAAGCCGTCCGGCAGTGGGTCTACGCCCCGACCCTTCTCAACGGCGAGCCGGTTGAGGTCGTCACCCAGATCGACGTCAACTTCACCCTCGCCGATCAACCCCCGCCGCAGCAGTAGCTTTCCCCCTCGCCGGGCCGCGCGCATGAACGAACGGTCGCGCGGCCCGGTGTTTTCACCGCTCCCCCTGCCTAAAGCTTTCGCCCCTACCCGCCGATCAACGCTGCGTGACCACGAGTGATGAGCTCGAAGCGCGGGAGTTGATGCTCAACCGGTTTCGCCGCCTGATGGGAGAAGTTCTGCGGGGCAAACTGGCGCGGAACAACTTCGCTCCGTGGGAGATGGCGATCCTCCTCGATTTCGACGCCTGCGAGTTGCCGCCGCGGCGCCGTACGGACATCCTGCGTCAGTACCAGCGCGCGGTCGAGCGGCAGTTGGAAGCCGGCCCGGGGCCTCCCATGAGGCTTTCCCACTTCCTTATCCTGCGCGCGCGCAAATGAAACCGCGCCCACCGCTTATCGTTTTGAAATACGCATACGATATCCTGCGAGTAATGAGGACCCTTGCCCTTGCGTTCGCTCTCGTCCTGCCGCTGGCCGCGCAGGACCTCGATTACCTGAACCACAACCAAAGCGTGCTCGACGCGCACAACTGTTATCCCTACAAGGGAGAGTGGGCGGACCGCATCGTCCGCGCCCTCTCCACCGGCTACCCGGTGGGGATCGAGCAGGACATCGCGATGGCCAAGGGCGTCCCGGTGGTTACCCATACCGATAAGACCACCGGCAACGAGCCGACCCTGCGCGCTTACTTCTTCGAGCGCGTGCGCCCGCTGATCGAGAAGGCCCTGCGCGAAAACGACCGGGCCCGCTGGCCCATCATCGTCCTGCACTTCGACTTCAAGAGCCTCAAGCCGGAGGTGCTGCGCGGCGTGTGGCAACTGCTGGGCGAGTACGAGCCGTGGATCACCACCGCCGTCAAGGGGCCGGATCCCCACGTTCTGGCGCCGTTCGACCGCAAGCCGATCCTGGTCCTCACCGAAGATGCCGACGAGCAGGAGAAAGTATTCTTCGACGCCGTGCCCGTGGGCGCGAAACTGCGCGTCTTCGGCAGCGCCCACACCAACCCCATCGCGGCGATGAACAAGCAGGAGCGCGAGCATCTGGAGGCCACTCTACCGCCCGGCAAGTTGCTCTCGGAACGGCCGACGAATTACCGCCGCTGGTGGAACAACTCCTGGTTCGTGGTCGAGGAAGGAGGCCAGCACAAGGCCGGCGACTGGACCGCCGCGGACGACCGGCGCCTGCGCGCCCTCGTCGATCACGCCCACAAACTCGGCTACTGGATCCGCTTCTACACGGTGGATGGCTTCGGTCCCGGCGAGGACCAGGGCTGGGGCAACTCCTATAATTTCGGGTCCCACGAAGCGGCGCTCATTCGCTGGAAGGCGGAGATCGCCGCGGGCGTCAACATGATCGCCACCAACCAGTACGAAGAACTGGGCCGGGTAATTCACCGGTAGTACCGGCGCCCGGGGTTCCATCGCCCTAAGCGAGCTTCCACGGCGCGCGATATGGCCGCGACAGCATCGCGTTCGCCTCGGCGTCGCCGGGCACCTGCTCTTTGACCGGATCCCACTTGAGCGACCGCCCCAGCCGCGTCGAGATGTTTCCCAGGTGGCACAGAATCGCCGACCGGTGCCCTTCCTCGATATCCGCGTTGGGCCGCTGCCGGCTCTTGACGCAATCCAGAAAATTGCGCGCGTGCGCGCCGTCGAGGTCATTGCCCTTCATCGAGAGCGCCTCCATCAGCGGCTTCTTCTCCTTGCCCTCGGTCTCCGGCGCCACCGTGAACCCGCCGCGCGTCAGCGTCATCACACCCCTGGTGCCGAAGATGTCCAGCGTGAAGCCCTTGCCCGCCGCGATTTCGCTGGTGGTCCACGCCACCACCATCTTCCCCATCCGGTAGGTCACTTCCTGCACGTCCGGCGTCTCGCCTCCGTCCGTCAGCGCGAACCGTCCGCCGAATCCCGCCACCTCGTCCGGCGCGTCCACCCCCGCGATCCAGCGCGCGATGTCCAGGTGATGCGCGCCCCAGTTGGTCATCTGTCCGCCCGAGTAGTCCCAGAACCAGCGGAAGTTGTAAATGCAGCGGAACGGATCGAACGCCCGCTTCGGCGCCGGCCCCAGCCACATATCCCAGTTGAAACTCGCGATCGGTCCGTTCGCCATCTCGCTCGCCTTCAACCCCGGGTAGATGTTGCGTTGCATCCCGGCGCGAATCCGGTGCACCTTCCCGAGACCGCCGTCGCGGATCAGTTTCACCGCCGCCGCATATTGCGTCCCGGAGCGCTGCTGCGATCCCGTCTGCACCACCCGCCGGTTGCGCCGCGCCGCATCAAGCATGTGCCGCCCTTCCACCACGGTCAGCGAGAGCGGCTTCTCGCAGTACACGTCTTTCCCCGCATCGCACGCCGCGATCGTGAGGATCGCGTGCCAGTGATCCGGCACGGCCACGATGACGGCATCGATGTCCTTCTCCTCCAGCACGCGCCGGAAATCGGTGACGCCCTGCGCGCGTCCGCCGGTCATCGCGACCGCCTTCTCGCGGAAGGGATCGTAGAGATCGCACACCGCTGCCGCCTCGGCATCCGGCTGCTTGAGGAACGTCTCCAGGTCCTGCTTGCCGCGTCCGCCGCAGCCGATCAGCCCCAGCCGCACCCGGTCGTTGGCTCCGATCACGCGCGCCGCGCTCCATGCGGACAATGCGCCCATCGCGAAGGTTCGTCGATTCATCCGGTCCCCCAATTCAGCTTGTGCAAAGCCCCGGCGCGTCCAGTCCGGTGGTCTTGAGCCAGCCGTCCCGCACGTTGAAGATGCCGGGGAATTTCTTCTCCCAACCGGCGCTTGCCAAGGGCACGTACTCGCGCGCGTTGGCCTCCAGCGCCGCGGTCCCCGGAATGTGCGCCGCGATCCCCACAGAGTGCACCAGCGCGGCGCCGGGACACGTCAGGTCCTGCACGCAGCGGAACATCCCGTACTTCTGCGCCGCCGCCGCCAGCAGCAGCGTCTGCGATTGACCCTTGCACGCCTTCAGCGCGACCCCGGTGTAGCCCATCTCGCGCGCCACGAGCAGCATGTCCAGGCCCGTGAGCGATTCGTCGATCACCACCGGCCGCAGTTTCGCCGCCTCGAACATCGTGTTGCCCCGGTTGGCGGCAAGATCGCGCGCCGTCGGCTGCTCGATGTACTGCACGCGATCGAACGCAGCCGGCGCTTTCCCGCGGATGCCGCGCTCGAACTCCAGCAGATACTCCACATTCGGGCACCGCTCGTTGAAGTCCAGCGAGTATATCCAGTCCTGGAAGTCACGTTTGCCCTGCGCCGCGATGGTGACCCGGTCGATCGCCGCCACGCGGTCGAGGTCCGCCGCCAGGTCGCCGCCGTTGAGCTTGAGCTTGAGCGCGGTGACGCCGCTGTACGGGATCCAGTCTTCCAGGCACTCCGGCAGGCCGTCGTTCAGATGCTTCTTCACCTCGGCGCGGGTCAGCGGATCGGACGCGCCCACCGAGTGATACATGCGCACCCGCGGCGCCATCTTGGCCGATACATACCCGTCCAGGTACTCGCCGCGGAATTCCTGGTTGAGGTAGTGCGCCAGGTCGTAGCGCACGAAGTCCCGCCCGCACATCGTGAAGCTGTTGCGCCCGTGCAGTTTGCCGAACGCATCGTGAATCGCCGCGTCGAAGGGGCTCGCCGTCACCAGCGTGCACAGCTTCGGTACCGGCATCGGCAACTTCAACTCGCGCGTGGTTTCCTCGGCGCTCCGCAGGTACACCGGCTCCAGCGCGTGACTGATGTCCAGCGGATGCGCGTACCCGGTGAAGCTCTTCGTATCGCGCTGGATCTTCTCCGCCAGCGTCTTCATCGCGCCCAGCGTGACGTCGTAAGGTACGCCCGGCGCGGGAAAACTCCAGACGTTCCCCATCGGCATCGACGATCCGCCCTCTGCCGATTTCCCTCCGCGCAGGCTCATCCGGCAGCGCACTTCGAGGATCGTCACGCGATCCACCTCGCGCCCGCCGAACATGTAGGGCGCGCGGTACAGGTAGTCCTTGAACTCGATGCGCACGTCGTCGATGCGCGCATCGGTGGAAGGCGCGGCGGCCAGAATGGCGGGCATGGCGAGGAAGGCGCGGCGCTTCATAGCCCGGCCTGCGCCATGGACGCGCGCGTGCGGGCCAGATCCTTCTTCATCTGCGCGAACACCTCTTCGCGCGTCATCGTGATCGAGCGGGAACCGTTGTTCGCTCCGCCCAGCGGATACTCGAAGTGGACCTGCACGGGACCGTCGAAATCGCTCGCCGCTACCATTTTGAAGAACTGGTCGAGTTTGACCATGCCCTCGCCGATCGGGCACCAACGCTCGCGCCACGAGCCCTTCGCGTCCTTCGCCCACACGAAGTCCTTCACCGCGATGCCGCGCAGGTGGCTGCCGCAGATGCGGAAGCTCGCGATCCATCCGCCCAGCCCACCTTCGATCGTGGCGTGGCCCACGTCGTAGTTGATTCCCATCGCTTTGGGGTCCAGCCCGCGCATGATCTCGTGGAGGTCCCAGATGGACGCGCCCACCTGCCCGACACCGGAGTGCGTGTGGTACATTGCGCACATTCCGTATCGCTGATTGAGGGCGGTCAGCTTCGCGAGGCGCGTCCGGAAACCCTCGATCTGCGTCTCGAGCGGGACGCCGTCCGCCCACTTGAAACCGCCCGAGCGATAGTGCCGGATGCCCAGCGCGGACGCCGTTTTCAGCACATCCTCCGCGTACGGTGTCTCCGCGTCGCCGATGTCGGTGGTGACCATGGAGACTTCCAATCCGTGCTTGCGGATGATTCCGGCCAGCGGCGGCAGGTCGCGCGCCACGTTGGCCGGTTCCACGTGCCCGCCCTTGCGCACCGTGAGATCGATGGCGTCGAAGCCGATTTCCACGGCGCCTTTGGCCAGGTCCTCGCCCTGAAGAAACTGCAGGTGCTTGGAGAAGATCGCTACTTTGAGCTTGGTACGCGCCGCGGCGTAGGAGGGGATCAGGAACGCGGCCCCGCCCGCTAACAGGGCGCGCCGGGAAACCAGAGATTCACGCACGGTTCTATGATACTTGTATAACCCCTATGTCTGAAAACCGGAGAATGTTCCTGCTGGCGGGCGCGGGTGCGCTTGCCGCGCACGCCGTTCCGCCGAGCGATCAACTCGTGCTCGGAGTGATCGGCAGCGGCGGACGCGGCACGCTGGTGATGAGCACCTTCCAGAAGGATCCCGCGGTGAAGGTCGGCGCGATCTGCGACGTCTACGAGCCCAACCTCGAGCGCGCGCTCTCCGTCGCTTCCAAGGCGGGTTCGCAGGCCAGGGCTTACCGCAATTACAAGGAACTGCTCGCCGACAAAAGCATTCAGGCGGTGCTCATCGCCAGCCCCGAACACTGGCACTACCAGATGGTGATGGACGCGCTCGCCGCCGGCAAGGACGTGTACGTCGAGAAGCCGCTGTGCCACAGCCCGGAGCAGGGCGCGGCGCTGGTGGAGGCGGAAAAGAAGTCGAAGAACATCGTTCAGGTCGGCATGCAGCGCCGGTCCTACGATCTTTACCAGGAAGGGCGGCGGGTGGTGGCATCGGGCGAACTGGGCAGCGTGCGCATGGTGCGCTCCTGGTGGCTGAACAACTACCTGACCCCGGCGCCGGCCAAACTGGACGGCAAGCTCGACTGGGACCAGTGGCAGGGACCGGCGCCCAAGCGCGAATTCGACCCCAACCGCTTCCGCAACTGGCGTTACTACTCCGATTACGCGGGCGGCATCCTGGCCGACCAGGGGGCCCATGTCTTCGACGGCATCCACATGCTCATGAACGCAAGTTACCCGCTGGCCGTGACCGCCGCCGCGGGTAAGCCGCACAAGGCCGGCGTGGACATGCCGGAGAGCGTGGTCGCCACCGCCGAATATCCCGAGGATTTCATCGGCGTGTTCAGCATCAACTATGCCGCCATGCGGTACCTGACGCGCAACGACCAGCTCAATCAACTGGACGGCGACCGCGCGCGCATGGACATCGGGCGCGAGGAGTTTCGCGTCTTCCGCCAGGGCGCGGAAGATCAGCCCGCGCTCCAGAAGAAGTCCGAGAAGGGCTTCGGCTACGCCACCGACCTTCACGTGCGGAATTTTCTGGAGTGCGTGCGCACGCGCCAGACGCCCACCGCTCCCATGAAGCTGGCGTTTCAGGCGGCGCTGGTCGTGCAGATGGCGAATCTCTCGCTCAAGCACGGCCGCCGCATGCGCTGGAACGCCGCAAGCAACAGGGTGGAGTTCTGAAGACGGCAATCGCAGTGGCGGATGCCCCACAAGCGGCGGCGCTCACGCCCGCCGGCGCTGTCCGGCGCGACCTGCCCGCGCTCACCGGGCTGCGCTTCTTCCTCGCGCTGTGGGTCATCCTGCACCACCTCACCGGTCCGGGGCAGGACCTCGAAGCGCTTGCCAGACAGTTGCCCGAGGGCCTGTTCTCGCTGATCCGCGGCGGCTTCCAGGCGGTCACCACCTTCTTCGTGCTCAGCGGCTTCGTGCTCACCCGCACCTACGCCGCCACCCTGTGGAACCGGCGCAGCGTGGTCAATTACTGGATCGGCCGCGTGGCCCGCATCTACCCCGTTTACCTGCTCTCCATCGCGGTGATGATCCCGTTCATCGTCGAGGACCACACCCCGGGAAAGTTCGGCTACGTCGCGCAGTACTTCGCGCTGCTGCAAGGCTGGCTCGGACCGCTGCCCGTGGGATGGAACACGCCCGCCTGGTCGCTCTCCTGCGAAATGTTCTTTTACGCGCTGTTTCCGCTTTCCGCCCTGCTGATCCGGCGCGCGACGTGGCGCAACGTGCTCCTCGTGGCGGCTGCCTCCATCGTGCTCACGCGCCTGATGTGGGCCGCCGGCGTGGACGACAACGTCAAGCCCCTGGTGCACCTCGCCGACTTCCTCATGGGCATCGCGGCCGCCTGCGCCTTCGACCTGCTTTCGCGCGACGGACGCGCGCCCTCCGGCTGGAAACTGTACCTGCCCGGACTCGGCGGCGCCGCGCTGCTGCTCGCCTATCCCGGCGCTTTGCCCAAATTCCTCGACGTGAACAGCGTGCTGCGCCCGCTCAACGCGCTGGCGCTGATCGGCCTGGCGATCGGCGGCGGCGCGGTCGCCCGCTTCCTGTCCACGCGCCTGCTGGTCTACCTGGGCAAGAGCAGCTACGCGATGTACATCCTGCACGTGCCGGTGCTGTGGTGGTACCTGAGGGAGTCGCGCACGTTCTCCGCGCCGGTGTACATCGGGATCGTGATGGCAGTCTCAGCGCTGGTGTACGGTCTCTACGAAGAGCCGTCGAACCGCTGGCTACGCGGACGGCTTCGGCGCGGTCCCGCGAAGGCCTAACTCGTCCGCGCGCGCCTGCATCGCCTTCACGCAGAAATCGGCGTGCTCTTCGAGCGGCACCCCGAGTTCCTGCGCGCCCTCGATGATGTCCTGGCGGTTCACGCTGCGTGCGAAGGCCTTGTCCTTCATCTTCTTTTTCACGCTGGCCGCGTCCACTTCGAAGACGCTGCGGTTCGGTTTCACGTAGGAGATGGCGGTGATGAAGCCGGCCAGTTCGTCGCAGGCGTAGAGCACTTTCTCTAACTGAGAGACGCGCGGCACGCCGCTGTAGTTGGCGTGCGACAGGATTGCGCGGCGGATCTCCTCATCCACGCCGCGCGCGGCGAGAATCGGTTCTCCCTTCATCGGATGATCCGGCGCCTGCGGGTGGATCTCCCAGTCGAAATCGTGCAGCAGGGCGGTGACGCTCCACTTGTGTTCGTCCTCGCCGAGTTTGCGGGCGTATGCGACCACACACGCTTCCACCGCCAGCGCGTGTTTGCGTAAGCCGTCGGACTGGATGTGTTCGCAGACGATCTCCCAAGCCTGTTCCCGTGTGAGCATGCGAACATCTTAACCCGTGCCGCCGGCGAACTCGCGGCCCGGCCTGGACCCCATTGACTTCGACCGCGTCTTTGCGCACCATCTTGGGTAAAGGGAGGGTATATGTTCTCCACTTCTCCTATGCCCCTGCTCGTGATCGTTTGGGCAGCGGTGACGGCGGCGTTCATTGCCGTCATGTTCTGGAAGGCGTTTGCGGGGCTGAAGGAAGCAGACGTCGTCATCCTCGACCCGGCTGAAGACAAGCAGGCCAACGAGCAGCAGCAAATGATCGCCAAGATGGAACGCCTGACGTCCTGGGCGAAACGCTTCGGCTTCGCCTCGCTGGCCATGCTGGTGGTGACCGGCGGACTGCTGGTCTACCGGATCATGCGCGCGTTCAGCCTCGGCCAGACCCCGTAACGCCGCTGTTCCCAAGCGCGCAGCCTGCCGCGACAGGCTGGGCGAACCGAATTCAGCTTTTGCGCGCCTGCAATCGTGCCTGGTCTTCCGCCGGACTGTGCATGTCGCCCCGGCCCGGCCGCCGCGCTGTATACTGATTCCGGTCCAATGCTTGCGCTCCTTCTGCTTTCCGGCATCGCCGTGTCCACTGCCTTCGAAGGCGGAAACATCGGCAAGGTGGAGCCGGTCTCACCCACGCATTTGCGCTGCGCCGTCCAGGGCCAGTCCGACCAGGACCATCGCAATCGCCAGGCAAACTGGTACTACTTCAAGCTGACCGGGCTCCGGCGCGAGCCGGTAACGATCGACCTCGTCAACTTAGCCGGCGAGTATAATTACCGCGCGCCGGCTTATTCCGTCACTAAGGACACCCGGCCGGTATACAGTTACGACGACCTGCATTGGGCCCACTTCGACGATTCCCAGGTGAGTTGGGACGACAAAGAGCCGCACCTGACCCTGCGGTTCACGCCCAACGGGGACACGCTCTGGATCGCCCACACCCCGCCCTACACCAACCGCAGCCTCGCCGTGCTGCTCACGCAGTTCCGCGGCAGTCCGTACCTGGAGCGGCAGGTGGCGGGACGCAGCGTGGAGGGCCGCCCGATTCCGCTGCTGACCATCACCAACCCGCGGGTTCCCATCCCGAAAAAGCGGGTAATCTGGCTCATGTTCCGGCAGCACGCGTGGGAAACCGGTTCCTCCTGGGCATGCGACGGCGCGATCCGGTTTCTGCTCTCGGGCGACGCCCGCGCGCGCGCCATCCGCGACCGGGTCATCTTCAAGATCTTCCCGCTGGCCGATCCGGACGGCGTCGCCGGCGGCGGCGTGCGCTTCAATAAGAACGGGTTCGACCTCAATCGCAACTGGGACGCGATCGACCCGCGCACCACGCCGGAAATCGCCGCCGAGCACAAAGCCATCCTCGATTGGCTCGATGCCGGCCACCGCGTGGACCTGTTCCTCTCGCTGCACAACACCGAAACCGGCGAGTACCTGGAGGCGCCCGCCGCCTACCGCGCCCTCGCCGAGCGGCTGTTCGGACTGCTGAAAGAGACCACCACGTTCAACCCCACCATGCCCCTGCGAACAGCCGCGGAAACCACCACCCCCGGCAAGCCCGGCCGCATGGACGTGGCGCAGGGATTGTTCCACGATCGCAGGCTTGCCGCCATGCTGATGGAGCAGATGGTGGACTTCAATGCGAAGCTGGGCCGCTGTCCCGAGGTCGCGGACCGGCTGCAATTCGGCGCCGGCCTGGCCCGCGCTCTGGCGGCGGCGGTGACACCCGAGTGAGGCGGCAGCGAGCAACGCCGGGCGGATGCAGTCCATACTGAATAGAGATGCCCCGCAGAATCCCGCGCCTGTTGTGGCTGGCGATCCCCCTGGCATATGTCGTCTACCTGTTCGGACTCGGCGACACCGGCGTGCTCGGACCCGACGAGCCGCGCTACGCCTCGATCGCGCGCGCCATGGCCCAATCCGGCGATTGGGTCACTCCGCGGCTGTGGGGTTCGGCGTGGTTTGAGAAGCCCGCCCTGCTCTACTGGATGCAGGGCGCCGCGTTCCGCCTCGGCATTTCCCGGGACCTGGCGCCGCGCCTGCCCGTCGCGCTCCTGGCCCTGGGATTCCTGGCATTCTACTGGTGGGTGCTGCGCCGCGAATTCGGCAGCCGCCCGGCGTGGACCGCCACCCTGATCCTGGGCACCAGCGGCATGTGGATCGGCTATTCGCAGGTCGGGGTCACGGACATTCCGCTCTCCGTGACCTACTCGACGGCCATGCTGCTGGCGCTGCCCTGGGTCGCGCGCGGCGAAGCGCGCTGGCTGCCGGCATCATCCGCGCTATTCGGCGCCGCGGTGCTGGCCAAGGGACTGGTGCCGCTGCCGCTGGCCGTGCCGCTCCTGCTCGGGCGGCCCATCCGCGAATGGCTGCGGCCGCGCGCGATCCTGCCCTTCTTCCTGGTCGCCGGACCGTGGTACGCGCTCTGCTACCTGCGCAACGGGTGGCCGTTCATCCACGAGTTCTTCGTGGTGCACCATTTCTCGCGCATCACTTCCGGCGCCCTGATGCACGTGCAGCCGAAGTGGTACTACGTGCCGGTGTTGATCGGCGCGCTCCTGCCGTGGACGCCGCTCGTGTTTCTACCCGCGTCCGGCGAGGCCCTGCGCGACCGCCGCGGACGGTTCCTCCTGGCCTGGGGACTGTGCGTGGTGGTGTTCTTTTCGATCGCGGTCAACAAACTGCCCGGCTACATTTTGCCCGCGATGCCGGCCCTTGCCGCGTGGATCGCGCTGCGCCTGGAAGATGCCCGCGGCTCGGCGCGCTGGCTGCTGGCGGCGTGCGGCTTCCTGACCGTGGCCTTCCCGATCGCGGCGCGCCTGCTGCCGGTGGCCCTGTTGAGCGGCCTGTCGCGCGCCGGCCGGCCGCATTTCGAGCCCGTGTGGTTGGCGGCGCTCGCGGCCGGCGTTCTGGCGTTCGAACTCGACCGCAGGGGGCGCAGGCTGGCTGCGGTCGCGGCCATCGCGGCCAGTGTCGGGCTGGGGGTATTGGAACTGAAGACGGCCGCGGCGCCCGCCATCGAACGGACCGTGTCCGCGCGGCCTCTCTGGCGCGAGATCGCGCCGCTCGGCGGACAGGTCTGCCTCGGGGACGTCAAGCGCGACTGGGACTACGGGTTGGCCTACTACGCTGGTTCGCCCCTGCCGCGCTGCGATGCCGGTCCGAAGCCCTGGGAGATCGTTCCAGCCGCCAGGGATGGCGCGGATCTGCGGCCTAAAACACCGTGACCCCAAAGGTACCACTGCGCACCCGCGGTTGACCGTGTATCCTGATACGTTGTAACCTCACACTTCCGGACGACTTCATGATCTTACCCCAGACCAGCAGTCTCGTCCTGGCCGTGACGGTGCTGAGTCTTTTATTACTCGGCTCCTGGGCCAGTCTTTTAAAAGCGGCCGGCAAGTGGCGCTACGAGCTCTTCTACTTCGACTTTGCCTTCGGCGTGCTCCTCGCCATGCTGATCTGCTCGTTCACCTTCGGCGACCTCGGGTTCGACGGCTTCAACTTCATCGACGACATTCAGAAAGCTGGCAAGCGGCAGTGGATGTACGCCCTGCTGGCGGGCGGCATCCTGAACCTCGGCAACATGCTGCTGTTGGCCGCGGTGAGCCTCGCCGGGATGTCCGTCGCGTTCCCCATCGCCTTCGGCCTGGCGATCCTGCTGGGCGCGGGACTGGGCACCCTGGTCAAAGCCGGCGACAACCCCACCCTGGTCATGCTCGGCAGCGTCCTCATCTTTGCCGCCGTCGTGGTAAGCGCTCTTGCCTACCGGATCATGGCGGTGCTGCGTCACGAAGTCCAGGCGCGCGCGGGACGGACCAAGAGCACACGCCGTCCCAGCGCGGTCAAAGGGATTGTCCTGGCGGCCTCGGGCGGCCTGCTGATCGGCGTCACCGCCGGACTGGTGAACCTGGCCCGGGCCGGCGATCTGGGCATGGGACCGTACGCCACCGCGGGACTGGTCGCCATCGGGCTGTTCTTTTCCACGTTCGTCTACAACGTTTTCCTGATGAACTTGCCCGTGGACGGCGAGCCTATCGATTTCGGCGCCTACTTCGCCGGCAAGCGCCTGCAGCACGCGCTGGGACTCATCGCCGGTGCGATGTGGTTCTGCGGCGTGCTGGCCGCGATGGTGGCGGACGCCGTGCCCGGGCCCCTTCAGCCCTCTCCGCACATCGGCATCCTGCTCGCCCAGGGCGCCCCGGTCCTCGCGGCGCTCATCGGATTGGTCTTCCTGGGCGAGGCCAAGGAAGGCGATATGCGGGTGAAGGTCCTGTCCGGACTGATGATCGTGCTGTTCGCCTGCGGCCTGGTGATGCTCGGGCTTTCGGCGATGCCGGCCAGGGGTTGAAGGAACCGGGCCCCTACGTGCCCGCTTTGTCCTGCCACGGCCGCGCGCTGTCCAGCGCCGCGTTCACCGCATTGATGTTCTTGACGCCCTCGCGCTCCAGCCATTCCTCCAACGCCTTCAGACCGTGTTTGGCGTAGATCGGCACGCCGTCTTTCCAGGTGGCGCGACCGCACAGCACGCCGGAGTAATCGGTGCCGGCTTCGGCGGCCATCCGCAGCGATTCCACGAACTGCGCGTTGCCCACACCGGCGCTCAGGTAGATGAAGGGGCGTTTGGCCAGCGCCGCGGATTCGCGATAGTGCTTGAGGGCTTCGTCACGAGTGTACGCCTTCTGGCCCTTAAACACGCTGGAGCCTTCCACGTATTCGGCGTTCACCGGAATCTCCACCTTCAGCACGTCCACCTTGTATTCCGGCTTGGAGAACTCCTCCATGCTGCGCTTGACGATCTCCGGCTTGATCTTGGCGTACTCGAGGCCGCGCTCGTCGCCGCCCTTGGGGTCGTAGCCGACGAATTCCAGGAAGAAGGGGATCTCGTGGGTCTCACACTCGGCGCCGATGCGTTCGATGAAGGCGTGCTTCACGTCGTTGATCGCGTTGTCTTCGAAAGGCGTGTAGTAGATCAGGATCTTGACCGCGTCCGCGCCCCAATCCACGATCCGCTTCACGGAAACGTGGGGCAGCAGGTCCGGGAGGCGCCCCGGACGGGTATTGTCGTAACCGGATAGCTCGTAGGCCAGCAGCAGGCCGCAACCGCGCGCGCGGGCGCGTGTCGCCGGCAGTCCGAATTCCGAATCCAGCAGGATCGCGCTGGCGTGCGGCGTCAGGGCGCGCGTCACCGCCACCTTGAACTCGCTCATGATCTCCGGCGTGATCTCCATGACCCCCACGCCGCGCGCCGTCGCCAGGGCTTTCTGCAAACTGCCGCGTTGATCCATCGCCGCGGCGGCGATGATGCCGCGCTCGTTGGAGAGCGCCTTCATGCGCTTGAGTTTGCCTTCCGAAAGGTTCATACGGGGTCTATTATGGCACGCGCGCCGGGCCGGGAATGGCTGCTTGCGCACATGCGCCCTCACAGCCTCACCGCGCCCCGGTAGCCGGTCATTTCAAGGTAGCCCAGCCCGCTGGAACTGCCACTGTAAACCACCGCGCCCTCCCAATACGTGGGGCTGTCCTTTTGTTCGGGCACCAGTTCCTGGCCGGGAACCGCCGCGCGGCATTCCAGCACCACCGAGAGCGCCGGCACCAGGATCTTCCAGCGGATGGGATAGCGCGCGCCCGTCTTCGGGCTCTTCCAGTACTCCAGCGGCTCCAGACTGAAATCCGCCCGCTTCAGGTGCCGTGTGTGCCCGTCCGGTGCAATGTAGGTGCCGGCGGAGAAGGGGTCGATGCCGCCGTCCGTGGTGCGCAGTTGGAACAGCATCAGTTCGCTGCGGTTGTCCAGTTGCACGCTGAACCAGTCCCAGCCCTGCTGGTTGGCTTCCAGTTGATGGGTGAACCATTCGTGGTCCATCCAAGCCTGGCCGGCGACCGATTCGCCGTTCAGCGTCCCGTTCACTTCCAGGCGCGGGAAGGAAACGTAGTACGACGCCTTGCCCGCGCCCGCCGCCTTCTGGCTCACGCCGTTTTCGCCGTGGATCACCGGCGGCTTGAGCGGCTTCAGGCGCAGCTCGAAGCGCACGCCTTCGGCCACCGCCGTCAGCGTCTGCTCGGACGTGGCCAGGTTCCACCGCGCCTGCCAGTTGCCGTTCCACACGCGCGCCTGCTCGAAGCTCACGCCGGCGATTCCCGGACCGGCACGATTGAGGCGCTGGCGATCCAGGAACCTGCCGCCGTCGATATCGGTGAGCGCCAAGTGCGCGAGATAGACATCGTCCACCCGCCAGGCGGAGGGGTTATCGCCGGCGTGGTCGCGCTCACCTTGCCGGAAAAAGACCAGTTCGAAGCCGTAGCGGTGACCGCCGGCGGCTCGCAGATTGCCCGTGTAGTACCACCACTCCGTGCGGAAATCCGGATGCTCGAAGTGGTCCCGCGGAAACCGGTACTGGTAACCCGGCAGCGCCGGACGGTAGCCCGGGAACACGGCGGCGAGCAGCAGGATCAGGGCCTTCATGGGAGCACGCGGAATACTCGTCCTGCCGCCATTTTAGCCGAGCTTGAAGCGGCTGTTATGATGGGATTGCTTCCCCCTGACATGATCGTTGAGGCCAATACTGTAAGGTTCGATTCCCTTGCTCTCGATAGCGGCGCAAATCTTTCGCCGGTCGATGTGGCGTACGAGACTTACGGCACGCTGAACGCCGCCAAAAGCAACGCGATCCTGATCCTGCACGCGTTCAGCGGCGACGCGCATGCCGCCGGCATCTCGCAGGAGACCGGCAAGCCGGGCTGGTGGGACAACATGATCGGCCCCGGCAAAGCCTTCGATACGGACCGCTACTTCGTGATCTGCTCCAACGTGCTCGGCGGATGCCGCGGCACCACCGGCCCGTCCTCGGTCAACCCAGCAACCGGCTGTCCCTACGCGATGAGCTTTCCCGTCATCACCATCGGGGACATGGTGCGGCTGCAGAAAATGCTGGTGGACTGGTTTGGCATCCAGCGGCTGCTCGCGGTCGCCGGCGGATCGATGGGCGGCATGCAGGCGCTCGAGTGGGCCGTGTCCTATCCCGGCCGCGTGGCGGCGGCGCTGCCGATTGCCACCACCACCCGGCACAGCGCGCAGCAGATCGCCTTCAACGAGGTCGGCCGGCAGGCCATCATGGCGGATCCGGACTGGAACGGCGGCGATTACTACGGCAAGCAGCCCCCGGCACGCGGACTCGCCGTGGCGCGCATGGTCGGCCACATCACCTACATGAGCGACCAGTCCATGCGCGAGAAGTTCGGGCGGCGCCTGCGCGGCAAGGAGAGCTTCAGCTTCGGCTTCGACGTGGATTTCGAAGTGGAGAGCTACCTGCGCTATCGCGGCAGCCAGTTCGTGAGCCGCTTCGACGCCAACTCGTACCTCTACATCAGCAAGGCGATGGATTATTTCGACCTCACCAGCGGTAACGGCACGCTGGCCGCGGCGCTGGAACAGTCGCACAGCCGCTTCCTGGTCATCAGCTTCACGTCGGACTGGCTGTATCCCAGCTATCAATCGCAGGAACTGGTGCGCGCCCTCAGGTCGCGCAACCGTGACGTGGCCTACGTCGAGTTGGAGTCCAACTACGGGCACGATGCCTTCCTGGTGGACGTCGCCGAGCAAACCGAGATGGTGCGCGGTTTCCTGGCCGCGACCTTCGAGAGGCTCTCATGAAGCCCGGCCTGGTGCGCGAAATCTACGGGCGCAGCGATTACGCCATCATCGGCGAGATCGTGGAGCCGAAGACCAAGGTTCTCGACCTCGGCTGCGGCGAGGGAGAACTGCTGGAGTGGCTGGCGGTGAACAAAGGCGTTGACGCGCGCGGCGTGGAGATTTCCAATTCGCGCGTGCGGCGCGCCATCGCGCGTGGTGTCAGCGTCTTCCAGGGCGATATCGACCAGGGCCTCGCCGATTATCCGGACCAGGCCTTCGACTACGTGATCCTGAGCCAGACCCTGCAGGAAACGCGCGACCCGCGCAAGGTGTTGCGCGAGATGCTGCGAGTGGGCCGGGGCGGCATCGTCGCGTTCCCCAATTTCGGCCACTGGCGTGTGCGCCTCTCGATGCTCCTCAGCGGACGCGCGCCGCGCACCGCGCTCTTCCCCTACGAGTGGTACGAATCACCCAACATCCACTTCCTGACGGTGCACGATTTCGAGGCGCTGACGCAGGTGGAGGGCCTGGTAGTGGAGCGCCGCTTCTTCCTGGCGGGACATCGCAAGGTGAAGATGCTGCCCAACCTTCTGGCCGAGGTCGCCGTCTTCCTCGTGCGGCGTGGGTGACGGGCGGTGGATCCGCACCGGTGAAGACCAGGGCGAGCCAAGGACCCAGCCAGAGTCACGTCCCGCAGGATGGCGCGGATCCTCAGTGAGGCCGGTTGGCCCCAACCCGGCCGGGCGCGGCATGGTCGCGTCGGCCTCCGGCCGACCTTTGGATCGAACCGGGTTCCCTGCGGCAAGGTGCGGGACCAGACGCGGTCGTACCGCGTGCCCCTCATCATTCGAACACCATATCGCCGGGGGTGCGTCCCCGGCTCTGGCACCAGTCCAGGTACAGGCGGCCGTAGCTGGCTATGATGTAGTCCCGCTCGCCGAACCCGAGTTTGCGCGCGGTACGGTCGATCCAGGTGGGCCCGCCTTCCAATTCCAGGTAGACCCCGATCGGGGTTTCGTCGAGCACGGCGATGCCGCCGCCGCGCGGCGGACGGAACTCCGTGCGGTACTTCTCGTAGCGGAAGACCGGGTGGTAGCCGAGTTCCCGGAAAATGGCGCGCATCGCCCGCGCGTCTTCCACCACGGTCTCCAGTTCCTCCCGCACCTTGTGCCGCGCCGGCAGCGGCGGACCCTTGAACGTCACCGTCACGCGCCGGCCCGCGGTGCGCACCCGCAGCAGGCGCGAAGACCGCCGCAGCATAAGCTCCTCGGTATCGAAGACATGGTTGGATTCGAAGACGCGCGCCCGCGATACGCGGAATCCCGCGGCGCGCAGCAGGCGGCGCGCGCTTGCGGCATCGGCGGCCGCCAGTTTGATTTCGGTTTCGTTGCCGGTGCTCATCGCGCGGCGCGGCGCCTTAGTGAGAGTGATGGTCGAGGAAGTCGCGGTCGATGAGTTTGCGGCCGCGGAAGCCCTCGTCCACCCCATGCCAGTACTCGATGCCGGGCTCGCCCAGCTTCCAACAGAGGTAGACTTCCACCCCGCGCAAGAGGGTGGGAAAGTCCACCAGCCCGGTGTCCAGGTCCTTCACCAGGCAGCCCATCTGTTGCACGTTCTCGATGGCGTTGCGCATCACGGCGGCGGCCTGTTCGCGGCGAGTCTTGGCTTCGAGCGCCTGCTCGCGGTCCACCATCATGCCGCCCAGCAGCATGATGCGCTCGTTCATGGCCTGAATCGCGCCCTCGGCATCCTGGTATTCCTGGCGCGCGTCCATCGCGCTGCGCAGGAACCGCTCTACCTCGGGGAGCAGGCGCTGCGCTTCGTCGAGGTTGAACCGGCGGGCCATGTGCAAGCGCGTTAGATGCCCGAAACCTGGATCGAGACCGAACGGCTGCGCGGGCCGTCGAACTCCGCCAGGATGATGCTCTGCCACGTGCCCAGCAGCACCGCGGAGTTGCGCACCTGCAGGCACAGGCTCTGTCCCATGACCATGCCACGCAGGTGGGAATCCGCATTCCGGCGCTCGCAGTCGGAGTAGTTCGGATCGTTGTGCCGCCATTCGGCGTCGCGGTCGATCAGGTCCTCCAGGAAACTGCGCACGTCGTGCAGCAGGGCATCCTGCCATTCGTTGATGAAGACCGCGGTGGTAGTGTGCAGCGACTGCAAATGCACCATGCCGTCGCGGATGCCGCTCTTGCGAACCACTTCGTTGATGCGATCGGTGGCGTTGATCAACTGCATGCGGTCGCTGGTGATCCAGTCCACGATGCGGTTGAAGATTTTGTAGCCGGCGGGCTGTGCCGCCGCGGACGGACTGACTGCCGGATTCGTCTCAGACTGTACAGATGTTCCGTTGACCGGGGCCATACGTAGTCCTTCCCGAAATATCCTGACTGCTGCCGATTATACCAGCGTGGCCGCACTGTAATGCGATTCCACGTAGTCGTTCAGTATTTGGATGAACTCGGCGACGATGTGATCGCCTTTCAACGTGGTCATGAGCCGGCCGTCCACATAGACCGGCGCCTTGGGCTCTTCGAACGTGCCCGGCAGGGAGATGCCGATGTGGGAGTGCTTAGATTCGCCCGGACCGTTGACCACGCAGCCCATCACCGCCACCTTCATGGCCTCAACCCCCGGGTGCGTGGCCTTCCACTTGGGCATCTGGTCGCGCAGATAGTTCTGGATCTGGTCGGCCATGTCCTGGAAAAATGTGCTGGTGGTGCGTCCGCAGCCCGGGCATGCCGTGACCTGCGGGGTGAAGTTGCGGATCCCCATGGATTGCAGGATCTGCTGCGATACGACGACTTCCTCGCTGCGGTCGCCGTTGGGCAACGGCGTGAGCGAGGCGCGGATGGTATCGCCGATGCCTTCCTGCAGCAGCGGAGCCAGCGCAGCGGTAGTCGCCACGATTCCCTTGCTGCCCAGTCCTGCCTCCGTCAGCCCCAGGTGCAGCGGGTAATCGCACGCCGCGGCCAGCATGCGGTACACGTCGATCAGGTCCTGCACCCCGCTGACCTTGGCGCTGAGGATGATCTGGTCCGGGCGCAATCCGTAGCGCTCGGCAGCCTGCGCGGATTCGATCGCGCTCGCCACCATTGCGTCCAGCATCACGTCGCGGGCGTCCTTCGGATCGGGACGGCGCGAGTTTTCGTCCATCATGCGGGTGAGCAGCGCGCTGTCCAGCGAGCCCCAGTTGACCCCGATGCGCACCGGCTTGTTGTTCTCCACCGCAACCTCGATCATGGTGCGGAAATTATCGTCCGTCTTCCGCCCGATGTCGCTGTTGCCGGGGTTGATCCGGTATTTCGCCAGGGCGCGGGCACACGCGGGGTACTTCTTGAGCAGAATGTGGCCGTTGTAATGAAAGTCGCCGATGATCGGGACCCTCACCCCGAAGGCGGCGCAGGTTTCTACGATCTTGGGCACCGCCGCCGCGGCCGCCTCGGTATTCACGGTCACGCGCACGAGTTCGCTGCCGGCGCGCGCCAGCGCCATCACCTGGTTGACCGTTGCCGGCACGTCCGCGGTGTCCGTGTTGGTCATGGATTGTACGACGATCGGATGATCGCCGCCCACCTTGACTCCACCTACATCTACGGTTACCGCCTTGCGACGCGGTTGTACTGCCATTCGCCCTCCTCCGGTTGCGGAAACTTCAATTTTAACAGGTGGACCGGGCGGGTCCCGTTTCACGGATCTTTTTCCCGGCTGTCGCGTATTACAGGCATATGGCATCCTTGCGCTGTATTGCTGTTTCCCTGGCCGCCGCCGCGGCCGCTCTCGCCCAGGGGGCGCGTCCCGAATTCGAGGTGGCCTCCATCCGGGCCGCCGAGCCTTACACCCAGGGCCAGGTCACCGTGGGAATCCACATCGATGGAGCACAGGTCAACATCCGCGATTACCCGCTCAAGGATTACATCCGGGTGGCCTACCGGCTGAAGGATTACCAGGTCTCCGGACCCGAATGGCTGGCCGCGGCGCACTTCGACGTCTCCGCCAAAATTCCCGACGGCACGGCCCGGGACAAAGTGCCGGACATGCTGGCCGCGCTGCTGGAAGAACGATTCAAACTGAAGACCCACATGGAGAGCAGGGACTTCCCGGTGTACGCGTTGATCCCGGGAAAAGGCGGGGTCAAACTGAAGGAATCGGCTCCCCTGGAAGGCGCACCGGCAGCGGCGGCAGCAGCGCCGAACGTCAACGTGACCGCGTCGGGGAGCGCCCGCGGCGTGAATATCGACCTCGGCCATGGATCGTACTTCGCCTTCGCCGACAATAAACTCGAGGCCCGCCGCCTCGACGTGCAGCGCTTCGCTGACACGCTTTCCCGCTTCACCGACCGTCCCGTGGTGGATATGACCGGACTGACCGGCCAGTACGACATCACCCTCAACTTCACGCCCGAGGATTACCTCGCGATGCTGATCCGCTCGGCGCTGAACGCCGGGGTCGCCCTGCCCCCGCAGGCGCTGCGCGCCCTGGAGATGAGTTCCGGCGATTCGCTGGCCAGCGCGCTGCAGACCGTCGGGCTGAAGCTGGATGCGCGCAAGGCGCCCCTGCCGCTATTGGTGATCGACCACATCGAGAAGACCCCCTCGGCAAACTGACCGCCCCCCGCCTCCGTCACAGCGCCGCCGCCGAGCGGATGCCTTCGTTCTCCAGCAGGCCCGCCATGCGCTTCAGGGCGGTCTTGTGGATCTGCGAGACGCGGCTTTCGTTGACGCCCAGCACTTCGCCGATCTCCTTCATCGTCAGGTCGTTCGTGTAATAGAGGTAGACCACCTTCTGGTAGCGCTCCGGCAGGGTGCCGATGGCGTGGGCGAGTTTGTTGTGCAACTGCCGGCGCTCGCACATCCGGTCGGGCTGGCAATCGTCTGTGGCAGGGAACTCCTGGGCGCGCTCGTTCTCTCCGAGCGGCGTGGCCGAGACCACCCCGACGGTGCGCAACTCGATCTGCATCCGCCGCCAGCGCTCCATCCCTACCCCCATCTGCTCGGCGACTTCACTCTCCTGCGGGCTGCGGCCGAGTCTGCTCGAAAGGTCGCGCGTCACCGCTTCCACCTGCTTCTGCCGCCGGCGCAGATCGCGCGAGGCCCAGTCCAACTCCCGCAGGCTGTCCAGGATCGCTCCCTTGATGCGGTGCTTGGCGTAGGCATGGAAGGCCACGTTCTTGTCTTCATCGTACTTTTCCACCGCGTCGAACAGCCCCATGACGCCGGCGTGAATCAGGTCGTCGAGGTCCACGTGGACCGGCAGGTTCTCGTGCACCCGGATGGCAATGGCCTTCACCAGCGGAAGGTGATCCAGCACGATCTGATCGCGCCGCTGCCGGGAAATTTTGCGGTTGCCGCCTTTGGATACACTACGAGCCTGCATGTTGGTGGTCCTCTTTTCGCTTTCGGGTTTTTTGCGCCGATTCTTATCGGCTGACAATCACCATCATGCAGATAAGGGGCCACCTAATTTCAGGAGATAAATGCCTTATTTTCTGTAGTCTGAATGATTCAGGACGTTCCAGTCTGAAACGCGCGTTTCAAAGTGAAACATCCGTTCTGTTTCACGTGAAACAGCGGAGGACGGGATCTGGATCTCCGGGCTTATCGGGGGTCGTTTTCGCTCTCGCGCGCCGCGTCCTCGTTCGCTTCGGCCCGGTACCGGCCCCAGGCGATCAGCGTCTTGAGCGCGAAGCCGCCGAGCAGGATCCACACCGCAACCCGCAGTTCCACGCTGCTCTGCCCTACCATGACGGCGGCATCCCCCAACGTCCACCCGGCCATCAAGGCCAGCACGCCGTAGGCGGCCATCGCGCAGATCAGCTTTGTCGTCATTACTTGGGCAAATTGTAGGCGAAGTTCAACTGCAGGACGATGCGGTCGCCCTTGTACTCCGGCGGGAGAGGCGGGAAGGGATTGCTGGCGCTGATCGCCGCCACCGCGGCCCGGTCCAGCGGGTCGCTCCCCGATTGGAAGGCCCACGTCACCTTGGCCACCGTCCCGCTCCGGGCGATTGAGAACAGCAGTCCCACCTTGCCGCGGCGTCCGAGTTTGACGCTTTCCGGCATCACGGCGAACCAGTTGCGCTTGATGGTCGCCAGGATCTGGGTCAGGTACGGGCGGAAGTCCACCCCCATCGGGTCGCTCTTCAGTTCCAGCGCGCTACCCTGCACCCCGGGAGACGGCGGCAGGTTGATGCCTTCGCCGATTCCGCCCGGTCCGGCGCCGGGATCCCCCACCACGAGTCCGCCGCTGGGGCTCAACTGGTGCGCGTTCTGGCGGATCGCGTTGGCCACGGAAGCATCGGGGATGGCGATCTGGCGCTGGTTGGGGGGGACCGGCGGCGGCGGAGCGCCGACGTTCTCCAGCGCGAGTTTGGGCTTTTCGACCGGCTGGATCTGCGGCGCCTGCGCGGCCGGCGGCAGGTCGATCTTCGGCGCCGGGCGGCTGGCGGCTTCGATCTTCGGCGGCTCGGGCAGAGCCACCGGCGCGGGCGGCTTGGGTTCGGGCGGAGCCGGGATCTCGGCCGGACGCGGCGCCCGCGGCCGCGTGGTCGAAGCCAAGCCCTTCGGCGTCTGAATCCGCTCCCGCGGCTGCAGGCTCGCCATGTCGATTTCCTTGCTCAGCTTGCCCTGGTTCTTACGCTTCTGGGTGAACTCCGTGATCGGATCCACCAGCGGGGTAACGCGCTGGATCTCCACAGCATGGCGCGGGGGATTCGGCGCGAAAAACTCCGCCGGCGCCAGCAGGATCGCGGAAATGACCGCCACATGGATGGCCACCGACAGCACCGCGGCGCGCCCCGTGCGCGCACCACGGCCGGCTTCGCCCCACTGCAGGAGAAGGTCCAGTTCGGGTTCTGCGGTCGATGGATCTACGCTTTCCATCCGGATGCCAGGGTCTGGGAGACCACCTGGGAGTGCTCCCCGATTTTATCAATAATGGCCAGTGCCACCGATAAGGTTCGACGTGCCGCCGCCCCGGAAGATTTCGGCGGATTGCGTGTCGCCATGGAGTCCAGGAACGCGTCGAACTGGAGTTTCAGCGGCTCGGCCCTGGTCACCGGCGCCTGTTCGAAGCCGATGCGGCCCTCCTGCACGCTGAAGATGGCAAGGTCCTGCCGGGCGTAGTCCAGGGACAGGTACTGGTGCGGCTGGAAGAGGCGCAGTTTGCGCACCCGTTCGGTGGAGATGCGGCTGGCGGTAAGATTGGCCACGCAGCCGTTGGCGAAGGCCAGGCGCACATTGGCGATATCCACCTTGGGAGAGAGGATGGAGATGCCCGCGGCGCGGATTTCCTCCGGTTCGGCGCCGGCCATCCCGAGCACGATGTCCACATCGTGGATCATGAGGTCCAGCACCACGTCCACGTCCAGGCTGCGCGGGCTGAACTGGTTCATCCGGTGGACCTCGAAGAACAGCGGCAGCGTCGCCCGCCGTTCGATCTCGACCACCGCGGGATTGAAGCGCTCCAGGTGCCCGACCTGCAGGATGCGGCCGGCCTTTTCCGCCGCGGCGACCATGCGGCCGGCGGCGGCGAGATCGCCGGCGATGGGCTTCTCCACCAGCACGTCGATGCCATGTTCCAGCAGGAAGACCGCGATCTCTTCATGCACGCTGGTGGGGGCGCTGACGATGGCGCCATCCACCTGCCCGGCGAGCGCGCGGTAATCCGTCAGGGTGCCGCGAGCGGGATCGAGATCCACCACCGCGGCGAGTTCGGCCCGCTCGCTATCCCGCACCACGCGGCAATGATTCTGCCCGAACGCTCCCGCGCCCACAACCGCAATCCGAGGTTTAGTCATCGTAGCGCAGGCCTCCTGGCCTGCCACAAAGGCGAGCGCAAGCTCGCCCCAGGAATCCCACCGTCACTTCCGGTCCCCGACCCGACGCGAAACGGCCATGCGGCGCGGGAGGTGCCGGATATGCAGGCCGGGAGGCCTGCGCGACGTTGCTATTCATGTCCCACCACCGCGATGCCGGCGGCGTTGGCCGCGGCCAGCATCTCTTCTTTATCCAGCATCAGGGTCCGCCCCGCCTCCACCGCCAGTGCCGTCGTCCCGGTTTCCCGCATCACCGGAATCGTTGCCAGCCCCACCACCGGCACGTCGAAGAGCAGGTGCTCCCGCCGGCGCGCGGCCTTCACCAGCGTGAGGCGCCGCCCGTTCACCAGGCTCGCGGCGCGACGCAGCATGGCGTCGGTGCCTTCCATGGCCTCCACCGCCACGCAGGTGCGCTCGCAGATGGCCACGCTCTGCCCGACGTCGAAGCCGGAGAGCGCGTTGGCCACGCGGCGGCCGTATTCGATATCCACGTTCTCGTCCTTGTCCGGCTTGCGCCGGGTCATGGCGCCGGCATCGGCCAGCATCGGCTTGAGCAGCAGGGTCGAATCGCGCAGGTAGATGCCCTCATCTTCCAGGATCTTGCGCACGCCGCCGATGAGCCCGTCAGTATTCTTCGAAGGCAGGGCGGCCAGCAGTTTCACCAGCCGCCAGTCGGGCACGATCGAAGAGAAGATTTTGGCGTGCTTCACCTGACCGCACATCATCACTTCGCCGATGCCTTCCTTCTTGCAGATGTCGATCAGCTTCGATAGCTGCCCGAGCGAGATCCAGTGGCAGCGCTCGGCCAGCGCCTCGACCTCCCTGGACGCCTCCTCCTGGATGGCGATGACGGTGATCTCGTAGCCCATCTTGCGCGCGCTTTCGAGCGCCAGGATGGGGAAGCGGCCGTTGCCCGCGATCAGACCGTAGCGCATCTTACTTCACCACGCCGCGCGAACTCGTGCGGATGAATTCCAGGATCTCCTCCACCTCCGCGCCCGTGGGCACTTCGGCGCGGATGCGCTCGATCGCCTGGCTGGTGTTGAGCCCGGCGCGCGTCAACAGGCGGAAGCTGGTCTGCAGCGCCTCGATCGCTTCCTTGGAGAAGCCGCGCCGCTCCAGTCCCACGCGGTTGGCGCCGAAGACCTTCACTTCGCGCTCGCCCACCGTCATCGAGTAGGGCAGGATGTCCTGCGTGATCACGGTGTGGGGTCCGACGAAGGAGTGCCGTCCGATGCGGCAGAACTGGTGCACGCCGCAGAAGGCGCTGAGTTCGACCCAATCGCCCACCGTGACGTGCCCGGCCAGCGTTACGCCGTTGACCAGGATCACGTGGTCGCCCACGCTGCAATCGTGGGCGATGTGGGTGTAGGCCATGAGCAGGTTGTCGCTGCCGATGCCGGTGACCAGGCCGCCGCCCGCGGTGCCGCGGTGGATGGTGACGAACTCGCGGATGCGGTTGCGGTGGCCGATGCGGGTCTCGGCGCGCTCACCTTTATACTTGAGGTCCTGCGACGCCACCCCGATCGAGGAGTACGGATAAAACAGGTTGTCCTCGCCGATGGTGGTGGGGCCTTCCAGGTAGACGTGCGCCATCAGGCGCGTGCGGGGACCGACCTCGACCTCGGGGCCGATGATGCAGTAAGGGCCGATCTCGGCCGAGTCCGCGATCTTCGATGACGGGTCGATGATAGCGGTGGGGTGAATCGCCATTCGCTTTTCAGGCCGGGGTTTTGGGTTCTTTCTCTTCCTTGTCGGCGAGTTTGCACATGACCTCGGCTTCGGCCACCACCTGGCCGTCCACCGTGGCCACGCCCGCCATTTTGGCGACGGTGACCTTCTTCTTGAGGATTTTCATTTCCATCCGCAGGGTGTCGCCGGGCACCACGGGGCGGCGGAAGCGGGCGTTTTCGATGGCCACCAGCAGGACCAGTTTGCTATGGCGGTCCTCCATGGACTTGAGCACGAGCACACCGGCGGTCTGCGCCATCGCCTCGATGATGAGCACGCCGGGCATGACCGGAAAGTCCGGGAAATGTCCCGTGAAATGGGGTTCGTTAGCCGTGACCTGCTTGATCCCGACGATGCGGTCGGGTTCCATTTCGACGATGCGATCCACCAGAAGAAAGGGGTAGCGGTGCGGCAGAATATCCCGGATTTCGTTGATGTCCAAAATTGCCATGGGAAAGCGTATTATCGCACGGCGACAACGGGAACAAACCCGCGCGAGGTTTCGTAAGACTCGCTATCGGGAGGGAAGGTGAAGACTCGCTTTGCGTTTTGCGCGATGGCCGTGCCGGCGATGCTGGCGGCGGCCGATGTTTCGGGGGCTTGGACCGGGACGGTCGGGAGCCCCGTGTACCTCGTCCTGAAGCAGGAGGGCAATCACCTCAGCGGCACTGCCGGTCCGACCGCGGGCGAACAGGTGGCGACGTTTCAGGGAGGCACGGTGGACGGCGATCACGTGGCTTTCAGGGTGGGGCCGTACCAACTGGACCTGAAGGTCGAAGGCGACCGCATGAGCGGTGCGGCGACGTCGGGAGACTCCGCGATGCAGGTCGCGCTGCGCCGGGTGGATTCGATTCCGAAGCGGGCGGAAGGGGCGCCGCTGCCCGGGTTCGAAGTCGCATCCGTGAAGCAGGCGCCGCCTCCTCCGGTGACCGGCGGCATCCGTACCCAGGTCAGCGTGACGCCGGGGCGGCTGGTGTGCACCAACCTCACGCTACGCAGGCTGATCATGCGCGCCTACAGCCTCAAGGAGTACCAGGTGACGGGACCGGACTGGATCGGGACGGACCTGTACAGCATCGAGGCGCGGATGCCGGCGGACACGACAGGAGACGACCTGCTGTTGATGATGCAGCGGCTGCTGGCGGAGCGGTTTCAACTGTCCGTGCACCGGACCACGAAAGAGATGGCGGGTTACGAACTGGTGGTCGGGAAGGGTGGGCCGCGGATGAAGCCCGTGGAATTCGGGCGCGGCAGCACCCGCATCGACGGGGGAACGCTGACGGCAACCGGGGTATTGATGCGGAGCTTCGCAGACATGTTGTCGGGCATGCTGGATCGTCCGGTTCTGGATAAGACCGGTTTGCAGGGGGCTTACGATTTCACGCTGGAATGGCAGCGCGAGGAAAGAAGGGCCGAGGGGGGAGACGCTGCGGCGAGGCCGTCATTATTTACGGCGGTCCAGGAGCAATTGGGGCTGAGACTGGAGGGGAAGAAGGCGCCGGTTGAGGTCCTGGTGGTGGACCACGCAGAGAGGGTGCCCGTAAGCAATTGAGGTTTCGCCCTTCTTTTTCAAGAAGTTCCAATTTATTTGTGGTTTCCCTGGTGGGATTGGACGGGTAACGTTCCGGCCCTTTCGAGCGCCTTGATGGGTGTTACCGAGATGGCACTCAATCAAATGCGCAACCATGCCGGACGAGTATTGCTGATCTGGCTCGCCGTGGCCAGCCTGCTGGCCTCGGAACATCACGGCACGGTCAAAAGCGGCGGATTGCCCCTGCCGGGAGTGACCGTGACCGCCACGCAAGGCGACAAAAAGCTTGTCACGACCACGGATGAAAACGGGCGCTACTCGTTCGCGGACCTGGCCGATGGGGTCTGGAAACTGCACATCGAGATGCTCGGATTCGAACCGCTGACCACGGAGGTGGGGGTGGCTTACGACGCGCCCAGCCCGGAGTGGTCGCTCAAGATGGTTCCGATGAGCGCCATCGTCGGTACCAAACCGGCAGCCGGTTCGCCCCCAGCCCCGGCTGCCGTTGCAGCAACCACGGCAGCCACGACGGCGTCCCCGCGCCAGGGTGCGCCGCCGGCAGCCGCGGGAGCCAACACGGGCGGGCGTAGCGGACGGAGCGCGCAGACGGCGCAGACGGCCCAGAACGGGCGCGGAGCGGCCAACGGCGGACGCCCGTCGCTGCTGAATCCGAGCGGCTACCAGCGGGTGGACGTGAACCAGTCGGCCGATGAGTCGCTGGCGGGCAATGAAGGCAACCTCAACCAGAACGAAGCGGCCGACCTTTCGGCCAGCGCGGACGCGGCGTTCACCATCAACGGCAGCGTGAGCCGCGGTCTGGACATGCCGCAACAGAACGACTGGTTCGGCGGTCCGGGCGGACGCCCGATGGACGGCATGGGCGGTCCCGGCGGATTCGGCGGACCGGGCGGCATGGGCATAGCCGCGGGCATGGGCGGTCCCGGCGGTGAAGGCGCGGGCGGCGCCCAGATGGGCGGACGCGGCGGACCGGGCGGACCGGGCGGCGGACGCGGCGGCTTCGCCGGTGGCGGCGGTCCGGGCGGATTCGGCGGCGGACGCGGCGGATTCGGCGGCGGTCCCGGCGGTGGACGCGGTGGGTTCGGCGGTCCAGGCGGGCGCGGTGGACGCGGCGGCCCCATGGGCCGCGCCGGCGTGACCAGCTTCGGCAACGCGCGCCGCGATCAGCGTATGCGGCTCAACGGCAACGTCTCCACCACCCTGGACAACTCCGTGTGGGACGCCAACAGTTTCTCGCTGACGGGCCAGGCGACACCCAAGCCGGCCTACGCCAAGGCGCGCGCCAATATGACGCTGGGCGGCCCTTTGAAGATTCCGAAATTGCTCGACGGGCGCAAGGGAAGCTTCAACTTCAACTATGCGCTGAATCGCTCGCGCAACGGCATCCTATCGACCCAGACCATGCCTTCGCCGCTGGAGCGGACCGGCGATTTTTCGCAGTCGATCGGAGCGCAGGGGGCGGTGACGATTTACGATCCGCTCTCCGGCAGCCCGTTTCCGGGAAATGTCATCCCGGCGGACCGGATCAATCCGGCATCGCTGGCGCTGCTCAAGTATTACCCGCTGCCTAATGCGCCGGGTTACAAGCAGAATTACCAGACAGCCATTACCACCATTCAGAACAGCGATAACTTCAACAGCCGCTGGAACCAGACCATCAACACCAAGAACCGGCTGAACGGCGGATTCGCCTACATGGGCAACAACAGCACCACGCCCAACATATTCAACTTCATCGATACCGGTTCCGGGCGCAACATGAACGCCAACATCGCCTGGGGCCACAATTTCAACACGCGGCTGATCAACAACCTGCGCTATAACTTCAGCCGGTCGCGCTCCACGGCGCTGCCTTACTTCGCCTACAACCAGAACATCGAAGCGGCGCTGGGGATTATCGGGACGTCGCAGGACCCGCGCAACTGGGGTCCGCCGACACTCTCCTTCACCAACTATGCGGGGCTGAGCGACGGGAACAGTTCGCTGATGCGCAACCAGACCTCGGGGGTGGGAGACAGCCTGATCTGGATCAAGGGCACCCACAACCTCACGGTCGGAGCGGATTTCCGGCGGCAGCAAATGAACCGGCAGAGCGACCCCAACGCGCGCGGGCAGTTCACGTTCACCGGGCTGGCCACAGCCAACGTGGTCAACGGGGCGGGGGCGACGGCGACCGGCTTCGATTTCGCCGACTTCCTGCTGGGCACGCCGGCCACCACGGCGCTGCGGTACGGGATCGCCAGCCTGTATTTCCGCACATCGACCTACGACGTGTATTTCACCGACGACTGGCGGATCAGCACGCGCTTCTCACTGAACTTCGGCGCGCGGTACGACTACACCACGCCGATCAACGAACTCTACGGCCACCTGGTGAACCTGGCGGTCACGCCGGGCTTCGCGTCGATCTCGCAGGTGCTGGCCGGAGTGAACGGCGCGAGCAGCACACTGGTGAATCCGGACAAGAACAACGTTTCGCCGCGCATCGGCTTCGCCTGGCGTCCGCTGACGAAGGGTTCACTGGTGGTGCGGGGCGGGGTCGGCATTTACTACAACACGTCGATCTACAACCAGATCGCCAGTAACCTGGCGCAGCAGCCGCCGTTCGCCAACACATTGAGCATCGCCAACAGCGCGGCCAATCCGCTGACCCTGCAGAACGGGTTCACGGTGCCGCCGTCGCTGGGCGGGATCACCAACACGTACGCCATCGATCCGAATTACCGGACCGGCTACGCGCAGATCTGGCAGTTGGCGGTACAGAACGATCTGGGCCACGGGCTGGTGGGCACCATAACCTACAACGGCACGAAGGGCACGGCACTGGACCAGACGCTGCTGCCGAATTCGGCTCCCGCCGGCGGCAAGGCCAACGGGCTGCCTTCGGGGTACATCTACGAAGCCTCCAACGGCAATTCGATTTATCACGGGCTGAGCTTTCAGTTGATGCGCCGCTTCCGCAACGGGATTTCGGCCAACGCGATCTATACCTATTCGAAGGCGATCGATAACGCCGTGCAGGCGCAGAACTACCTGGACACCTCGGCGGAGCGAGCGGTATCGGCCACCAGCCGGACGCACATGGCCAATTTCAACTGGCAGTGGAGCAGCGGGTCGGGACGCGGAGTCGGCTTCAGCACCATCAACGGCTGGAAGGGCACGCTGCTCAGGGACTGGACGTTCACCAATTCGATCTCGGTGGGCAGCGGACTGCCGCTGACGCCGACCGTGGGCGGCGTGCGCTCCACGACGACCGGCACCGGCATCACCGGCAGTCTGCGCGCCGACGCCACCGGTCTGCCGGCCAACGGGGCGACCGCCGGACAGCCGTTCAACTTCGCGGCGTTCGCCGTGCCGCACGCGGGGCAGTGGGGCACCGCGGGGCGGGACACTATTATCGGGCCGGGAATGTTTAACCTGAACGCCGGCCTGCAACGCGTCTTCCGGGTGGGCGAGCGCAGGAATCTCATGCTGCGCTTCGACGCCAACAACGCGCTCAACCACGTGGTCTACCAGCGGTTCAATACCACCATCGGGTCCAACAACCTGGGGCTGTACACGGCGGCCAACGGGATGCGCAGCCTGACGGCCACTTTGAGGTTCAGTTTCTGAGGGCCACCATGCAAACGACCAGACCGATTACCGCGACAATCCTGGCCGCGTTTCTCGCCGCGCCGGTGTTTCCGCAACAGGCGGCACCGCCCACGCAGCAGACGGCGACGCCCAAAGGCGTCGTCAAGTTCTCCACCACCCGGCAACTGGTGATTGTGGACGCCAGCGTGAAGGATAAGAACGGCAACGCCATCCGCGGCTTGAAGCCGGGCGATTTCGCCATCAGCGAAGACGGCAAGAAGCAGCAGATCAGCGTCTTCGAATACCAGGAGTTGGAAGAGTCTCTGGCGCCGGAATTGAAGCCGGTGCCGTCGATCCGCAAGACCGCTCCCAAGCCGGCGGAAACCCCGGGGACTCCGGCGGCGACGGCGGTGAAGTCGCTCACGGCGAACCAGATCGCGCCCTCCAAGCCGGGCGAGGTGAAGTATCGCGACCGGCGCCTGCTGGTCATGTTCTTCGACCAGACCAGCATGCCGATTCAGGACCAGGTGCGCGCGCAGGCGGCGGCGAAGAAGTTCATCCAGACCCAGATGCAGCGTTCCGACCTGATGGCGATCATGACCTACAGCACGGACCTCAGGGTGCTGGAAGACTTCACGGACGATAAGGACTCCTTGATCAAGACCGTGAATTCGCTGATCGTGGGCGAGGGCAGCGACCTCGCGGTGGAAGGCTCGACCGGCGCCGACAACGAAGAGGACACGGGCGCGGCGTACACCGCCGACGACACCGAGTTCAACATCTTCAACACGGACCAGAAACTGGCCGCCCTGGAAAACGCGGCGCACATGCTGGGCTCGCTGCCGGAAAAGAAAGCGCTGGTCTACTTTGCCAGCGGCGTGAGCAAGACCGGCGTCGACAACGAAGCGCAGTTGCGCGCCACCGTGAACGCGGCCATCCGCAACAATGTATCGTTCTTCCCGATCGACGCGCGCGGCCTGGTGGCGGCGGCGCCGCTGGGCGATGCGACCAAGGGGTCGCCGGGCGGCGGGGGCATGTACTCGGGCAGTTCGGCGCGCACGCAGCAGTCGCAATTCCAGGGACAGCAGGAGACGCTCTACACGCTGGCCGCCGATACGGGCGGCAAGGCGCTGCTGGATAACAACGATCTCGCGGTGGGCATCCAGGAAGCGCAGAAAGCGATCTCCAGTTACTACATCCTGGGCTACTACACCAGCAACGACAAGCTCGACGGCCACTATCGCCGGATCAAGCTGACCATCAACAACAGCGAGCTTCAGGCCCGGGTCGGCAAGATGGATTACCGGCAGGGCTACTTCGCGGGCAAGGATTTCAAGCAATTCACCGATTCCGATAAGGAGCGGCAGTTACAGGAAGCGCTGATGCTGGGCGATCCGGTGACGGACCTTTCGCTGGCGCTCGAAGTGGACTACTTCCGCATGGCGCGCGACCGCTACTTCGTGCCGGTGACGGTGAAGATCCCGGGCAGCGAACTGGAGCTGGCCAAACACGGCGGCGCGGAATCCACCAAGCTGGATTTCATCGGCGAGGTGAAGGACTCCAAGGGGCAGACGCAGGCCAACGTGCGCGATTTCCAGGAGATCAAGCTCAAGGGCGAGACCGCAGCGCAGCTTGCCAAACGCACCCTGGCCTACGACACGGGCTTCACGCTGGCGCCGGGAACGTACACGCTGAAATTCCTGACGCGCGAGAACGCGACCGGGAAGATGGGCACGTTTGAAACCAAGTTCACCATTCCGGACCTGACCACGCAGGTGAAGTACGTGCCGATCTCGAGCGTGGTGCTGAGCAATCAGCGGCAGCCGATGAACGAATCGCTGGCCACCGCCGAGCGCGACAAGAAGATCCTGGCGCAGAATCCGCTGGTGCAGGAGAGCACGAAGCTGATTCCGAGCGTGACGCGCGTGTTCAAGAAGGAGCAGGACATGTATGTGTTCCTGCAGGCTTACGAGCCGGATGCGCAGACCACGCAACCGCTGGTGGCGACGGTGAGCTTCTATCGCGGGCGCGTGAAGACGTTCGAGACGGCGCCGCTGCCGGTCACCGAGGGGCTGGACGCGAAGTCGAAGTCGCTGCCCATCCGCTTCAGCGTGCCGCTGGATAAGCTGCAACCGGGGCGGTACACCTGCCAGGTGAGCGTGCTGGATCCGCAGGCCCAGAAATTCGCCTTTTGGCGCGCGCCGATCGTGATGGTGCCGTAAGCGGCGCACCGGCACTCTTGTTGCCGGCGCGGCGGCTCCCTGGTGAACCGGACTTACCGATCCTATAATCCAGGTAATGAGATGGGCCATTCCGTTCCTGCTCACCGCGACCGCGTGCGCGCAGACGTACTCCTCGCATAGCGGATGGAACTTCGCCGATACGCTCCAGACAGCCAGCGACGTCCTGGTGGGTGATATCGTCTCCGGATCCGCCGTCGACGACGGCTCACAGGTGAGCGTCAAGGCCACTCTGCGAGTCGTGCGCGTGCTTGGCGGCAACGCGGTGGCAGGCTCGGTCCTCGCCATTCAATGGCAGTATCGTCCCGCGCCGCTGGAGAGCCCAGCCGTCACGTCCACGGTCCCAAGAGTCACTGGGCTGTGGTTTTTGCGCCGCGCGGAGGGAAAGCTGCAGCCCCTCCAGGCAAGCGTGATGATGTCGCGGCTCGGCGGATTCTATCTTCCGGCGGGCGATGCGCCGCGATACTACAGCGCGAGCGCGCCGGTCCCTTACAAAATTGCCTGCGAGATCGCGCCGGTCATTGAATCTCTCGTCGCACGGCATGGCGACGATCTGGGGCCGCACGCGCCCCAGGCGCCGGTGGCTGGTGCGCCGCCAGAGTGGGTGCAAACGGTGACTCAGTTCCGCGCCTTGACAATGGCCCTCCAGGGATTGGGCAAAAATGCCGCCGAGGCATACGCATATTTCTCCTCGATGCCGGATCCCAGGCTGAAACTGATCGGAATCCAGGGGCGGTTGGAGACGGGCGACGCGAGCGCGCTTTTCGATCTGGAGAAGGATTTCGGCGTGATCGCGCCGGTTCTGAACGGCGGCTCCATGCCGATGACAGGCATGGGCATCGACGTGAGGGTGAACCTGCCCGCCGCGCACGCCCTGGGGCGGTTGGCCATTGGCGAAACTCCCTTACCCGGCATCGAAGGGGGCGCCGCCTCCCAGTTGGCCTCGACGCGCAGTCCGGAGTTTCTGCCCTACCTGATCGTGATGCTCGGCAGTCCAAGCCCCAGCACGCGCGATCTCGCGCTGATGTCGTTCTGCCAACTGCTGAGAGACGGGAAATTCTGGACGGCGGAAATGCCCGGCTACTGCCCGAACCGCGCGCCGCTCAACGATCCCGCGACGGAGCAGAAGGACATCCGCTTCTGGCGGGAGTGGTGGCAGGCTCACCGCGTGGAGATCGCCAAGACCGTCGCGCTGCCCGGAGTCTCCGCGCCCGCGCGGTACAACATCCCGGAGAACACGAACTGGCAACCGGTCGAGATCCCGATGGAGATCCGGTTCATGTCGCTGCTCAACATGGCCGGCAGTCAATCAGGCCATTACCACGATGCCGGCGGCGCGTTGGTGCAAGGCCCCAGCCCGGGCCCGCACGATCCGGTGGCACCGCAACTCACACCGGCCGATCGCGAGTCCTATGAACAGGTCTGCACGGCAATGAACGCAAAACTCGCCGCGATCCAGAAGCGTTCGGAAGAGATTCTCAACGCCGCGCGCGTCGCGGGAACTTTTCCACCCGTCATCGCCGACGACCGGCTACCCGCTCTGAAATCCGGCCTTGACGATCTGCGCAACCGGCTCTCGCCCGCCGGATGGCGGGTCGTGGAAAGGTTCCTCAACGA